>JBIIGZ010000079.1:0-15180 GCA_044236185.1 Roseomonas sp.
ATCAGAAAGCGCATCCATGTCCCTGGCAGGGTGGTCAATTTTGTTATCTAGACGCACCCTTATAGCGCTGGGCTTGCCGCTACTCGCGGCTGGTTGCGGTTTTCGGCCCATGCATGCGCGGCGTGGGACTGAAGCAGATGCGCAAGTCGCAGCATCGCTTGCCGCCGTGAAGGTGGGGCTGATCACCGAACGCCAGGGGCAATTGATGCGCAGGCGTCTGGAAGAAGGCTTGTCCCCGGTTGGGCGCGGTGCTGTCACTCCGAAATATGATCTTCGTGTTGGGATTGGTTATTCCGCAGATGTACAGGGCTTCCGACGCGACGGTACCGCAAGCAGGATACGCTTCATCGCAACCGCTTCCTGGTTCCTGTTTGATCTTGGCCAACCGCCACGCGAAATCACGCGCGGCACGGAACGCAGCCTGGATGCCTATGACATTCCGGAAAATCAGTTCTTCTCGGCCGATGTGGCGCGAGATACCATGGAACGCCAATTGATCGAGCAACTGGCGCGACAAATTGTGGATAGCCTCGCCATGCATTTCCGCGTGGCGGCGCAGGGCGCTGCGCCAGCCTGACCATGGCCAAGATTGATGCACGGCGCATTACGGGTTTTTTGACTGATCCGCCGGCAAGCACGCGTGTCGTGCTGATTTACGGCGATGATCTGGGTCTGGTGCGTGAAAGGGCGGATCAACTCGCGCGCGCCGTGGTAGGCGATGACCCCTTCGGCTTAGTGGAGGTGCCGCGCGACGCGGCCAGCCGTGACACGAGTCTGCTGGCCGGTGAGGCCGCGCAACCCGCGCTCACCGGCGGGCGGCGCCTCGTGCGGGTGCGGGATGCAACCGATGGCTTGGCCAATGCAGCCAAGGCCGCGCTGACCGGTCCTGGTCCGGGGATTGTCCTGCTCGAAGCTGGCGCGCTTGCCGGCAATAAGGGCCTTCGCCCCGCTCTGGAACGCGCCAATGACGCGGCGGCGGTGATTGCCTGCTACCCTGAAACCGGCGCCGAATTGGAAGCAAGCCTTGGGCGCATGTTGAAGGAACGAGGCGTTGCGGCAGATAGCGGCGCGCTTTCCTTCATGGCCGCGCGGCTTGGCGAAAACCGCCTGCAAATCCGCCAGGAAGTGGAAAAACTCGCGCTTTACGTGGGCCCCAGCAAGCGCGTGACGGAAGAAGATGCAATAGCCTGTATCGCTGAAGGTTCAACGCTTGATCTTGATCAGGCGCTGCTTGCAGCAACGGCGGGCGATGCGGCACTCGCGGATCGTGCATTGGATCAGGCTTTTGCGGAAGGGGCGGCGGCAGTGCAGGTGGTGCGCGCTGCCTTGCGGCATGTGCAGCGCCTGCATCTGGCAGCACTTGCAGCGGCCAAGGGGGCAAGCACTGGCGATGCGCTTTCCTCCCTGCGCCCGCCAGTGTTTTTCAAAAGCCGCCCGGCTTTCGAAAGGGCGCTGCGTCTGTGGCCTGCGCCGGCATTGGCTTCGGCTGGTGAGGCGCTGCTGGAAGCCGAACGACAAACCAAAACAACGGGCATGCCGGATCAGGCTATTGCACGTGCGGCAGTCATGGCACTGGCGCGTGAAGCAGTGCTGCGGAAGCGCTAGCGCGGATTGCAGCGCCTCAGTTGTTCCAGCCCGCGCATTTACCCCCTTTCCCTTCCGGCCAAGCCATAGGAACATCAAGCGTCTTAGAACAGGAGGAAGCTCTGCCATGAGCCTTGAACCAGGCCGCGCCCGGCCGGAACCAACCCCCGAAACCCGCCACTTCTGGGAGGGGCTGCGCCAAGGCAAACTATTGCTCCAGCGCTGCGGCGATACGGGCAAGCCCTATTTCCCGCCGCGTCCCTTCAGCCCCTTTACCGGCACACGCAATGTGGAGGTGTTTGAAGCCTCCGGCCGTGGCACCTTGCATTCCTATGTGATCCATCATCGCCCGGTGCCTGGCTTCAAGCCGCCTTACGCGATTGCGGTGGTGGAGTTGGAAGAAGGCCCGCGCATGATGACGAATATCGTTGAATGCCCGCAAACGCCGGAAGCCTTGGTCTTGGACATGAAGCTGGAATTGGCGCCAACCAAGATGGATGACGATATCACCCTGCCCCTGTTCCGCCCCGCGAAGGAGGCTTGAGCCATGATACGTCCTGGTGAAATCGCGATTGTCGGCGCCGCCGAAAGCACACGCATCGGCGCCGTGCCCGATATGGCGCAAATCATGCTGCATGCGGATGCGGCGCTGAATGCCATGGCAGATGCAGGATTGAAGCCTGCCGATATTGATGGCGTTGCCTGTGTTGGTCCCATGATGCCACAGCAGATCGCGCATTACCTTGGCATCACGCCGAAATGGGTGGATGGCACAGGGGTGGGTGGCTGTTCTTTCATGCTGCATGTGCGCCATGCGGCGGCGGCCATTCATGCCGGCTATTGCAAGACCGTGCTGATCACGCATGGGGAAAGCGGCAAGTCCCGCGTGAATGGCACACCGCGCCCGGCGGAACCGCAAAGCCTGAACGGCCAATTCGAAGCGCCCTTCGGCCCCATGGGTCCGCCCACACTCTTTCCCATTCCCGTGCTGCGCTACATGAAGACCTATGGCGTCACGCATGAACAAATGGCGCAGGTTGCAGTTGTGCAGCGCGAATGGGCGGCGAAGAACCCACGCGCGGCCTTCAAGGACCCGATCACGATTGATGATGTGCTGAACAGCAAAATGATCGCCTATCCCTTCCGGCTGCTGCAATGCTGCCTGGTGACGGATGGCGGCGGCGCGCTGATCCTGACCTCATCCGATCGCGCCAAGGATTTCCCGACCAAGCCTTGCTACATTCTGGGCAGTGGCGAAAGTGTGGAAACCACCATGGTCAGCCAGATGGAGGATTTCACCTCCTCCCGCGCATTCCGTGTCGCGGGGCCGGAAGCCTTCCGCATGGCCGGCATCAAGCACAGCGATGTGGATCATTTGATGATCTATGACGCTTTCGCGCATCTGCCCATGTATGGCTTGGAAGATCTTGGCTTCGTCAAGCGTGGTGAAGCCAAGGATTTCATCTGGGAACGCAACACGGCGCCGGGTGGCAAGTTGCCGATCAATACCAATGGCGGCGGGCTTTCTTACACCCATACCGGCATGTATGGCATGTTCGCCCTGCAAGAAAGCGTGCGTCAGGTGCGCGGCACCGCACCGGCCCAAGTGCCCAATGTGAAAATCAGCGTGGCGCATGGCGTGGGCGGCATGTTCTCTGCCTCCGGCACGGTGGTTCTCAGCAATCAACGTCCCTGAAAGGGGTTGCATATGACGGAGGCGGTGAATTTACGCGAAAGGGTGAAGGAACCGCCTTCGCCATTATTGGTTGAAAGCTATTATCGCGGCTCGGTCGCTCGGGCGCAGCATTACGTCTTTCAACATGAGATGTGGGTGCATCTGGCGCATGGGCTGATGCTGGAACGCCAAGGCATCATCGCACGCGATGCCATGGCGCAGATCCTGCCGAAAATCATCGCCATGGCGGATGCCGGACCAGATGCGGTGCCGGTGGATTACCGGCAGGAAGATCTCTATTCCTATGTCGAGAAACTCATCATTCAACAGCTCGGCCCCGATATTGGCGGGCGGCTCCATACTGGGCGGAGCCGGAATGATCTGAACGCCACCACCTGGCGCATGGCGTTGCGCACCGAATTGCTCGCGGTGCTGGGTCTGCTCGCTGATTTGCGGCAAACCATGCTGGCGCGGGCAGAAGAACATATCGCGACCGTCATGCCGGGCTATACCCATGGTCAGCACGCGCAACCCATCACCTTTGGTTATTGGCTGGCCTCGGCCGCGGATGCGCTGGCGCGTGACCATGAAAGGCTGATGGGTGCGCTGGTGCATTGTGATCTTTGCCCCCTTGGCGCAGGCGCGCTTTCCACCACTGCCTTTCCGCTTGACCGTACCTGGGCCGCAAGCGCGCTGGGTTTCGCCGCGCCGCTGGAACTTGCCTATGATGCGGTATCATCGCGCGATGATGCGCTGGAAGCGGCTTCAGCCATGGCCGTCATGATGACGCTGCTCTCGCGCCTCGCGACCGATCTGCAGAATTGGGGCAGTTGGGAATATGGCTTTGTCGAATTGGCGGATCGCCATTCGGCGGTTTCTAGCATCATGCCGCAGAAGAAAAATCCTGTCGCGCTGGAACATTTGAAGGCAGCGGCGGCCATGGTGCAGGGCGCGCATCATGCCGCCATGGCCTGCACCAAAAACACGGCCTTCGCCGATGTGAACGATGCGGTGGCGGCGGTGAATGAACCTGTGCTGGATGCAGCACTTCGCAGCCGGCGCATCCTTGCCCTGTTTCAGGAAGTGATGGAGGGCATCAGCCTGAACAAGGGCCGCATGGAAAATGCAGCGCGCGAGGGTTTTGGCTCGGCCACCGAATTGGCCGATGTGATTGTGCGCGAAACCGGGCTGAGTTTCCGCATGGCGCATAACATCGTTGCGATTGTCGTACGCGATGCCTTGGCCGAAGGCCGCACGGCAGAAAGCATTTCAAGCGCAGCCTTGGATGACGCTGCGCAGACGCTATTCGGCAAAGCCCTGAACATTCCAGCCACAAAGCTTCGCACCGCCCTTGACCCAGCCGAAAATCTGCTCGGGCGCAGGGTGCAAGGTGGCCCGGCGCCGGAAGCCATGGCTACGGTGATTGCACGCAGGCGGGACAAGCTGGCGCAGGACCGAGAAGAGATTGCCGCCATCAGCCAGCGTATTGCGGATGCGCGGGCAGCGTGTTGGACTGAGGCTGGTCGCATCAGCGCCTGAGCAAAACCATGGCGTTACAGCATGGGCCTATGGTAGCCTTGAATCGACATACAGCGGGCTATGTATGCACCGTGCAACCACCGGGAGGAAAAAATGAAACTGACACGCCGTACTGCGCTAACCGCCGCCGCGGGGCTGCTTGCCGCACCCGCGGTCGCACAATCCGGCTTTCCCAATCGCCCCATTCGCCTGATTGTCCCCTGGCCGCCCGGCGGTTCCACCGATGGCCAATTGCGCGCCTTGGCGGAAGCTGGGTCACGCTATCTTGGCCAACAGGTCATCATCGAAAATCGTGGCGGTGCCAGTGGCACGCTTGCGGCCGCCACCATGGCACAGGAACAGCGCGGCGATGGCTATCTGGTCGGCCAATTGCCCATCACCGTCTTCCGCTTCCCAATGATGTCAAGCCGCCCCACCTGGGATCCGCTGAAGGATTTCACCTATATCATCCATCTGACCGGCTATCTTTTCGGCGTGGTCGTGAAGGCCGATAGCCCCTGGAAGAATTGGGAAGAATTCCTGGCCTATGCCAAGGCCAATCCCGGCAAGGTCGCTTATGGTTCGCCTGGCGTTGGCACCACGCTCCATATCACCATGGAACGCATTGCCGCTGAACGCGGCATTGAATTTCTGCATGTTCCCTTCCGGGGCGGCGCGGATAATGCGCAATCCCTGCTGAGTGGACAGACCCAGGCGATGGTCGATTCAACCTCCTGGGCGCCTTTGGTGGATGGTGGGCAATTCCGCCTGCTGTGCACCTGGGGCGAGCAACGCGCCAAGCGCTACCCTGATGCGCCCACGCTGGTTGAAAGCGGCATCAATATCGTCTCCACCTCGCCCTATGGCATTGCGGCTCCCAAGGGCGTTGATCCCGGGATTGTCAAAGTGCTGCATGATGGCTTCAAGCAGGCGCTCTATGATCCTGTGCATACCACCGCGCTGGAACGCTTCGACATGCCGCTGATCTACAAGAGCAGCGAGGATTACCGCGCTTCGGTGGCAAAAATCATCGAAGAGGAAGGCGCGGTGATCCGCCGCCTGAATCTTCGCATCAACTGATCAGCACTTGGTGAAGGCGGTGGCACCATCGCCTTCACCCCGTCCGCAAATCATCCAAGGCCAGGGAGATGTGGCGCTGCACGGCGCCATCCTCATCGCGTAGCGCCAGTGTGGCGCGCCTGTTCTGCCAATCAATTTCCACCGTGCCGAAATTCACGCGCGGATAAAGCTCCCCAAGGCGATTGGGGCCTTGTTCGCGGGCATTGACGAATTGCCGGTTGATCCCGCTTGAGGTGATTTCCGCGAGCGGATAGGGCGTGCCTTGGCTTTCGCGATAAAGCGCGCCGATATGCCGATCACCGGACAAAAACACCACGCCGCGCGCCCTGGTGCTGGCGATCAGATCATAAAGCCGCTGGCGTTCGCGCGGGAAATTGCCCCATCTTTCCCAGCCATGGCCTTCGACCACGACCTGGATGGAAGAAACAATCAGGCGCAGCTCCGCCGGTTCTTGCAGACATTTGCGAAGCCAAGCCCATTGCGCCTCACCCAGCATGGTCTTCGCTGGATCATCATCGGGCAGATAGCGTTCCCGCCCCGGCGCACCGCGCGCATCGGTAATGCGCAAGGGGGAACGGAACCAGCGCGTATCCAACAGAATAATCTGCACGCGCTGCCCCGCTGGGCCGATTGTCAGATGATGATAAAGCCCATCGCGGCGGCGCCGGATGTCATCAGCCGGCACACGCCAGAATTCCAGAAACGTGTCCTTCGCTTCCTGCTTGAAGGGGTTTTCAATACCGCCATCATTCACGCCAAAATCATGATCATCCCAAATTGCGGTGTGATGTTGTTGGCCCGCGATGAAGCCCGTGAATTCCTGATGTTGCTGGGCACGGGCATAGGCTTCCTGCAATTCGGCCAGATCATGCCGCCGAACCCCGCCATAGACATTATCGCCGGCGAAGATAAAAAACTCCGGCTGCCAGGCACGCACCGCACGCCAGATAGGCTGGGGCAGCTTCTCATCGGCGCAGGTTCCGAAGGCAATGCGGCTAATCGCCGCACCCTCAGCCGCAACCGGCGCGGCAAGCGGCACCAAGGCCGCCGCCGCCAAGCCACGCCGGGTGATCATCGGCTTCAAACCTGCGGCACTTCAACCTTGCCGGTATGCAGCTTGAGCCGAGACATTTCCGGCGCATCCTGCCCCGCATCACGGAAGGCCTGCTTCAGCGCCGCCATATTCGGCGCGAAGATGCTCTCACGATTGCTGCTGACCCAATCACGCGATTGCTGCGGCATCACCAGCGAGCCCTGGAAGCGCGGCATCACCCAACGGGCGAAAAGCTCAAAGGACCGCATGGTGGCTTCCCGATCCGCCCATTCATGCGCGCGGAACAAGACACCCCCTGCGCCGCCATTGGTGAAGCCGAGCAAACGCTCAATCCCCGCCGCCACGGTCTCCGGTGATCCCACCAGCGTTGAACCCATCGCCAGCCCATCGCGCAGCGGGTCCTCCGAACGCATCGGCGGGCGGCCAAGGGTTTCGCTGAAATAGGTCAGCGTCTCCAAAGCCTCACCATGGCGCACATCCCGCAGCGCACGTTCATCATCCTCAGCGCAATGGAGATTGATTACCAGGCGCCAATTGCGCCGGTCCATCTTCTGGCCATGCTTGGCGGCTTCGGCCTCCGCCATCTGCCATTGCTCGGCCAGTGATTTCGGCCCGCCCGGCAAGCCCGCGCCGAGTGAAAGCAAGCCAAGCCCATATTTCGCCGCTGCCAGCGCGCCCGATGGCGTTGTCGAAGACGCGACCGAAATTGGGAAGCGCGGCTCGGAATAAGGCGCCAGATGCAGCCTTGCCTCACGCAAGGTGAACCAATCGGTTTCCATCGTCACCGGTTCTTCGCAAGCCAAAAGCCGCGTGATGGCATTGAGCGATTCATCCATGCGCCGACGCTGATGCGCGGCATCAATGCCCATCATATACGCATCAGACACCAGCGCGCCCGGCCCGCAGCCCAGCATCACGCGCCCGCGTGTCATATGGTCTAATTGCACAAAGCGCTGCGCCACCAAAAGCGGGTGATGATATGGCAGGCTGGTGACACCTGACCCAAGCTTGATGTGCTTGGTGCGTTCCGCCGCCGCCGCAATCATGATTTCCGGGCTGGCGATGGTTTCCCAGCCGGCGGAATGATGCTCGCCAATCCAGGCCTCATCAAAGCCCAGATGGTCAAGCCATTCGATCAATTCCAAATCGCGCGTAAGCCCAAGCGTCGGGTTGTCGCCAACCCGATGAAACGGGGCCAAGAAAATGCCGAAGCGAAGGCGGCGAGGCAGCATGGCTGGGTTCTCCATCACATGGAAGGCGGGTCGCCCGCCAGGAATTCCTCGCCGCCATAATCGGCCGCGCGAGGCAGGCGCAGGATGCGCCCTTCAGGGGTCATGCCCACAAGTTCGGGCAATACGGTTACCACGGGCTTGGCGCGCGCGGCGGCGAAGGCTTCCGCCACGCTTTCATGCCGGGCAAGCTTGGTCAGGTTCATGCGTGTCGGGAACACCAGTTTCTTGCTGCCGGCAATGCCTTCTGCCAAAGCATCAGTGGGCCTGATCCAGACGCTATCCACCACTTCATGCCCATCATGCACAGCGGCCTGATCCTCGGGTGCGGCGGCCAGGAAGAAATGCGTATCAAAACGCTTGGGCACTTCGACCGGCGTGATCCAATGCGCGAAATGCCCGAGTGTGGAGATCGCCGGCACTAGACGGCGTTCGGCAAGCATGGCGGCGAATTCGCCCTCGGCTTCCGGCGCCTGGCCAACTTCGGCCAGCAAAACACCGCATTCTTCCCAGGTCTCGCGAATGGCCGCGACGCGAAAGGCTGCGTGGGCGTCGCCGCCGCCAAGTGTCTTGTCAGCCGCTTCCACGCGCCCACCGGGAAACACCAAGGCGCCAGAGGCGAAATCAATCTGGCGGTGGCGCACCACCATGAAAACTTCCATGCCGCGCCTGCCATCACGCAGCAGCATGACCGAGGAAGCCGGGCGGGCGGGGGCGCTTGTGGTGTCACTCATCAGGCCATTGCAGCGCGCCCAGCGCTTCGCCGCAAGGTGCCCCGCTTCATCCTTTGGCCAAGCGGCGCAAATGCGCGGCTGCGGCCCGGGTGGCGGCGGCTTCAATGTCACGAAAGCCCAGCACCAGCGCTTCCCCCAGGCGGGTGAGCTTGGCGCCTCCGCCCCCAGCGCCGCCGGTGATGCGCTCTACCACCGGGGAAGAAAAGGTCTGGTTCAGTTCCGCGACCAACTCCCAGGCCCGGCGATAGGACATGCCAAGCGACCGCGCGGCGGCGCTGATCGAACCAGCCTCGGCAATCGCCTCCAGCAGGGCGATCTTGCCCGGGCCCACGCGGCCATCGGCGAGATCAATGCGCAGCCAAAGCGCTGCTTCCGTCATGGCCGCGGCATCACATGCAGCGCATCGCGCAGCAGGGAAACGCTGCATGCCTCGCCCACTGCAAGCGCGTTGCGCTGCGCGGCATGGCGCGGCAGAGCGAAGGTTAATTGCCTTCCCTCGGGGTCGCCCACATCCAGGGTCACGCGCATTTCCTCGCCCATCGGCAGCAAGGCGGTGATGGTGCCGGAAACCGGGTTCTCCCTTTCACCAGCCGAAGGCCGGCCTCGGCGATGCAACACCACGCCGCCCGCGCCAATCAGCCAATCCACAGCGGTGCCAGGCGGCAGGCTTGGCATGGGCGCGGCTTCCAGGAGCTGATCCCCCCAGCGGAGCCGCGTGAGGCCATCCTCATGCGCCAGGATCACGCCGGTAAACAGATTGCGGAGATCAAGCAGCCGTGCGACCTCGGCGGAGGCAGGGCGGGCCAGCATTTCCGCGGGCGGCGCGGTTTGCAGCCCCCTGCCCCGATGCAGCAACAGCATACGATCCGCGAGAGACGCGGCCTCATCCAAATCATGCGTGACCAGGATGATGGGGATGGCAAGCCCCTGGCGCAGATTGGCCAATTCCACCTGCAAGCGCCGGCGCGTGGCGCGGTCCACGGCGCTGAAGGGTTCATCCAGCAGCAGCACGGCAGGGTCGCGCGCCAAAGCCCGCGCCACGGCAACGCGCTGTTGTTGCCCGCCGGAAAGCTCAGCCGGGCGGCGTTGCTCAAGCCCAGCTAGATGAACGCGCGCCAGCAGGGCGGCGGCGCGGGGGGCACGCTCAGCGGCGAGCACATGACCCATCGCGGCCATCACATTGGCGAGCGCCGTCATATGCGGAAACAGCGCGTAATCCTGAAACACCAGCCCCACGCGGCGCCGATGCGCCGGCAGGTCAAGCGCGCGGCTTGTGTCGAGCCATGCCTCGCCGTCGCAGGTCACATGGCCGCTTTCGGGATGATGTAGCCCGGCAATGGCGCGGAGCGTGGTGGATTTGCCCGCGCCGGACGGGCCGATGATGGCCAGCAGCTCCCCCGGTGCGCAATCGAGCGCAAGGTCAAGCGCGATCGGCGCTGTGGCCTTCAGGCGCAGGCTGAGACCCGGATCAGCCATGGCGGCGGCGCCCGATCCCGCGCGTCAGGCGCTGCACCAGCAGCAGTGCCACCAGGCAGATCACGAGAAGCAGGGCCGACATGCTGGCCGCGGCGGCATCGTCAAACGCCTGCACGCGATCATAAATGGCAATGGCAGCGGTGCGGGTTTCACCGGGAATGGCGCCGCCCACCATCAACACCACACCAAATTCGCCGAGCGTATGGGCGAAGGTCAGCACAATGGCGGTGGCAATGCCGGGCCAGGCGAGCGGCAATTCAACGCGCCGGAACACCGCCCAAGGTGTCATGCCGGAAGTCGCAGCCGCTTCGCGTAGATTAGGCGGGATGGCGCCAAAGGCGTTCTGGATTGGCTGTACGGCGAAGGGGATATTCGCAATGGCACTCGCCAACAGCAGCCCTTCAAAGGAAAAGGCCAGCGTGCGACCGAATAGCGCCTGAAAAGCGCCGCCGAACCAGGTGCCGGCGCCAAAGGCCGCCAGCAAATAAAAGCCAAGCACGGTCGGCGGCAGCACCAGCGGCAGCGCCACCGCCGCTTCAATCATGCCCCGCCCGGCAAAGCGCCGCAGCGCCAAATGCCGCCCGAGCCACAGTGCAAAGGGCAGCAGGATCACCACCGTGCCAAGACCAAGCCAGAGCGAAAGGCGAAGGGCGGGCCAATCCATGGTTCAGAGCATTTTCAAGCCAAGTGGGTTCACTTGGCGGCTCGGAAAATGCGACCAAACACGCATTTAGTGCGCGCCCGGCGAACGAGTGTGAACGGGAAGCGCACTAGGTGCCTCTAAGCCATGCCGCGCGAAGACCGCCGCCGCTTGGGGGGAGAGCAACCAGGCCTGCACGCGCAGTGCCGCTTCACTCGCGCGCTTGGTCAGCGCCAACCGATGGCGGAGCGGGTCATGCAAAGCGTCCGGCACCAGGCTGAAGCCGCCGCGCGCCTTTACTGCGGGCGATAGCGCGAGAGAATGCGCAATCAAGCCGCCCGTCGCCCCTTCCGTCATCGCGAATTGTGCCGCCTGGGCAATGTTCTCGCCAAAAACCAGACGCGGGCGCAGCGCCTCCCACAGATCCAGCCTGCGTAAAGCTTGCTCGGCAGCGCGGCCATAGGGGGCGATTTCCGGATTGGCGATGGCGAAGCGCTGCACGCGCCCGGCCGCCAGTAAGGGGCGCAGCGCTTCCAGCGCGCCAGCGGGATCAAGTGCCGAACCACGCGGTGCAAATAGCGCAAGCCGCCCCACAGCAAAGACATGGCCCGCATCGCGCGCATGCCCCGCCTCGGCGAGTTTCTGGATGCTGATCTCATCGGCGGCAATCATCATTTCAAACGGCGCGCCCTGCGCGATTTGCCGCGCCAGATTGCCGCTGGCGCCATAGGCGAAGCGCGGCGCGATGCCGGTTTGCGCGGCAATGATTGCTGCGGCTTCCTCCAGCGCTGGCTGCAAGGCGGCGGCAGCCGCGATCAGGGGACGCTCCGCCGCAAATGCATTGCCCGGCGCGCATGGCAGCGCCGCCAAGGCCAGCAATAGGCGTCGATGCATCAAGGCCCTCCGTTATTCCCATTTGGATATAACCCCGCCCGCCCTTGATGATCAACCCAGCCCGGCAGGGCTGGACCGCTGACGCATGTTTAGGGATGCTGTGGTCAAGCAGGCAGGAAGGAAACGCGCCATGCAGTTTACCAGCGGTGATTGGCGGATTGATGTGCTGATCCAGGGCTATCCTGGCAAATCCACGCAGCATGGCGGCCTGGGCTGGAGCTCAGTAGCACTACTGCGCGGCCATGGTCGCATCGTGGTGCTGGATGGCGGCGGCTATGGCATGCGCAAGCCATTGGTCGAAGCGCTTGGCACGCAGGGCGTGAAGCTATCGGATGTGACCGATCTGCTCATCAGCCATTTGCACCATGATCATGTGGTGAATTGGCCCATGTTTCGCGATGCGCGCATTCATGTGGGCCGCAAGGAATTGGCCTGGGCGCTTGGTGTGGGCTGGGGCGAGACTGCCGTGCCGGAACACGCGGTGGAAGCTCTTAGCCGTTGGCCGACGATGCAATTGATGGATGATGGGCAGGAAGTGCTGCCTGGCATCACAGCGCATTTATCGCCCGGCCATACGCCTGGCCATTTGCTGTTCTTGATTGAAGGCGCGCCACAAGCTGTTGTGCTGTTGCAGGATGCGGTGAAGAACCGCGTGGAACTCACCACACGCACCACAGATATGACCTATGACCCGGCGGTCAGCCGCGCGACGATTGAAATGGTCTGGGAGATTTGCCGCACCCATCCGGGCTGCGTTCTGATCCCTGGCCATGACGTGCCGGTGATGGTGGAAAATGGCGTCCCCCGCCCGCTTTCCAGCCACACCGCCGGCATACGTTCCTGGTTCGGCAAGGATTTGCAGGACACGACAATGTTTTCCTTGGCACCGCCTTCCGCCTGACGACGATAAGCCCTGAAAGGACAAGATGATGAACCAACAAGAAGCCCATGATACGCTGCGCGCCGAAGGCCGCGCGGTGATGTGGGAAGTGCTCGGCAAGGCCTATATGGAAAAGCGCGATGCCGGCACTAATCCCTTCAACGCCGCCGTGCGCCGTCTGTCGGAGGAATTCGCCTATGCCACGCTATGGCAAAGGCCGGGGCTTGATCGGCGCGAACGCAGCCTGATTACGCTTGCGATGATCTGCGCGCTCAATCGCCCGCATGAGCTTCGCATTCATCTGGTGGCGGCGTTGAATAATGGCTGCACGGCCGAGGAAATCTCGGAAATCTTCACGCACGCGGTGGCCTATTGCGGCTTTCCCGCAGCGATTGATGCGCTGCGCGTGGCTGAGGAAGTCTTGAAGGAACAGGGCAAGCTTTAGAGCAAATCACGTTCAGATGGAAAATCTGAACGTGTGAAGATGCTCGAAAAACAAAGATGTAGATCGGGTTGCGTGAACCCATGTGAACGCAACACGCTCTAAGCGCCGCGCCGCGCCAGCGCCGCTTCCAGCGTGTTTTCCAAAAGGCAGGCGATGGTCATGGGGCCAACGCCACCGGGAACAGGCGTAATGGCGCCGGCATGGCCGACCGCTTCCGAATAGGCGACATCACCGACCAGCTTGCCATCGGGCAGGCGATTGATGCCGACATCGATCACCACCGCGCCGGGGGCAATCCAATCGCCGCGCACCATCTCTGCCCGGCCAGCTGCTGCCACCAGAATCTCCGCGCGGCGGCATTCCGCTGGCAAATCCCGCGTGCGGGAATGGGCGATGGTCACGGTGCAATCAGCCCCCAAAAGCAATTGCGCCATGGGTCGCCCGACAATCTGCGACCGCCCCAGCACCAGCGCCCGCGCACCACGCAGCGCCACGCCCGCTTCCGCCAGCAGATGCATCACCCCGCGCGGGGTGCATGGCACCAGGCCGGGCTCACCCGCCGCCAGCCGCCCGGCATTGAGAGGATGGAAGCCATCCACATCCTTGGCCGGGTCCACCGCGGCAATCGCAGCCTCTGCCCGGATATGGCCGGGCAGCGGAAGCTGCACGAGGATGCCATCCACGGCGGGGTCGGCATTCAGCCTGGCGATTTCCGCGAGTAGCGCGGCCTCGGTCGTGCTTTCCGGCAAATGGATGGTGGCGCTGTCAAACCCAGCTTCCGCCGCTGCGCGGTCCTTGTTGCGGACATAAACGCCGCTGGCGGGGTCATCGCCCACGCGCACCACGCGAAGCCCCGGCTTGAACGAGAGGCCAGCGATGCGCTGGGCCAAGCCGGCGCGCAGCCTGACACCTAGCGCCTTGCCATCAAGAATGCGTGCGGTCATGCCAAAGCCTCGATCCTTGGAATAAGCAGGGCAGGGTTACCCGAAATGCGCAACGTCTTTTGCCGCGCTGTCATGCCCTGCGAAACTTCAATGAGGGATACCGGAACCCCAAGCGCCGCGGCCAGCGCAGCACAAACCGCCCGATTGGCCCGGCCATCTTCCGGCGGCTCGGCCACCGCCACGCGCAGCCTGGGGCCATCAGCGCTGGGGCGCAGCCCTTCAAGCCCAGGGCGGCGCGATTTGGGCTGCACTTTTACGCGAACCAAAAGCGCACCTGCCTCCGCGCGCCAAAACCCGTCATCGGCCAAGGCCGCTGCCCAAAAGCCCGTATTGGATTTCCGCAAGCAAAATGCGCCCCGCCTGCAACAGCAGGATCAGCACGACGGGAGAGAGATCAATACCGCCCAAATTGGGCAGGAAGCGCCGGATGGGCCTAAGCGCAGGTTCGGTCAGGCGATGGAAGAAATCGGCAATGGCCCAGACCGCGCGGTTGCGCGTATCCAGCACATTGAAGGCAATCAGCAGCGAAACCACCGCCCCGATAATCAGCGCCCAGACAAAAAGACTAAGCGCTGTGTCAATCAACCAGAATAACGCGTGCATGAAGCCTCCTGCCTCTTCCGGGCGCTGCCGCAGATCATCGCGGCCCGGAAGGAATACCGTCTATATCTTGAAGAAGGGTTCAGGCTGCAAGCCTTCTATGGGGATAGAATTTGGGGCAACCCTGCCCCCCTACGCACTGCCTTGACTTTACGGAACGCCTGGGGCACTCACGGCGCCCTTGGTGCGGGGCTGTAGCTCAGTTGGGAGAGCGCGTCGTTCGCAATGACGAGGTCAGCGGTTCGATCCCGCTCAGCTCCACCAAGCTCGCCACGCCTTGAAAACCCGCAAATTGGTAGCACAGGCGCCCCCGAATGGGTGCGGGGCGCCAATTATTGTTGCAGGCTGCCTGCGGCCGCTTCAGGACCAAGGGCTGGTTGGTCCCGCCGTATCACAGGCCGCTGCGGGGCCTCAGGCCCGCGCTGCG
>JBIIGZ010000222.1:0-4683 GCA_044236185.1 Roseomonas sp.
CTGCTTGCTTGATCTAGTCTTGCGCCTGCCCCGCCCAGGAGAGCCCCATGCTGCGCTTCAGCAATTTCCTCTTCCCCGAAAGCCGAGAGCCTTCCGGTGATCACCGCGTGATCGCGGAAAGCATCGCGGAGGCCAAGCTATGTGATGAACTTGGCGTGGAAGTGCTGTGGCTGGCCGAACATCATTTCGATGGCAATTGTGCCTATGTGGACCCGGTAACTTTCGCCGCTGCTGTGCTTTCGGCCACCAAGCGCATCAAGGTGGGCTTTGCGGTGGCGCAGGTATCGCTGCATCATCCCATGCGCCTCGCGGAACAAATGTCGCTTTTGGATAATCTTTCGGGCGGGCGCGTGATTGTCGGGCTTGGGCGCGGCACGGCCTATAATGTCTATGAATACCAGGGCTATGGCATTCCGGCAGAGGAAGCGCTGGAACGCTATGAGGAAGCCGAGGGCATTATGCTCAAGGCCTGGACCAGCCCGGATGGCTTTCAGCACCAGGGCAAGTTCTGGGATTTGAATGTGCCGCGGCTGCGCCCCGTGCCCTTCACCAAGCCGCACCCTTATGTGATCCGCGCTGCATCATCCGAAGATGGCGCTTTGCATCTTGCGCGGCGTGGCCTGCCGTTTTTGATGAATGTGCAATCGCTGGAGGTGACGCAAAAGCGCCTGGCGGCTTATCGCGCCACCTTGGCGGAGGCCGGGTTTGACGCCGCGCATATCGCGCATTGCCTTGATGAAAGCTGGGTCTGGCGCAATGTGGTGGTGGCGGAGTCAGATGAGGAAGCGCGCCGCATCGCCATCCCCGCCTTTGAGGCGATGCAGGCTCAGCGCAAGGCGATGCGGGAGAAGATCTACGCCGAACAGGGCGTGATCATGAAGAAGGAAACCGCGCCGCCCGCGCGCACCAATCCCGAACACGCGCTGATCTGCGGCACGCCCGCGACGGTTGCGGCGCGAATGGCGGAGATTGAAGCCACAGGTGTTGGTGGCGTGATCTGTTCCTTCCGTTTGGGGCCCATGAGCGCGGAAGTCACCAACAACTCCATCCGGCTTTTCATGGAACAGGTGGCGCCGCGCTTCGCCGGCCCCATGCGCCAAGCGGCGGAATAGGCGCGGGAAAGATTACGCCCGCGCGGGCAAGTGCATCTCTGCCTTGCCAAGTGCCGCCAGCGCCGTCGCCACAATCTGCGGCGCATTCAGCCCGGCCTGATCATATTGCTTGCGCGGCGCTTCATGATCAATGAAGGTATCCGGCAGGCACATGGGGCGGATTTTCAGCCCGCGATCCATCAGCCCGCGCGTCGCCAAATGATGCATGACAAGCCCGCTGAAGCCGAGCATGGAGCCTTCTTCAATCGTGATCAGCACCTCATGCTCACGCGCCAGGCGTTCCACCAAGGCGGTATCCAAGGGCTTGGCGAAGCGCGCATCGGCAACCGTGCAGGAAAGCCCATGCGTTGCCAATTCATCCGCTGCCTTCAGGCATTCCTGCAAGCGCGCCCCATAGGACAGAATGGCAATCGCATTGCCTTCGCGCAGCACGCGACCCTTGCCAATTTCCAGCACTGAACCGCGCTTGGGCAATTCAAGACCAAAGCCTTCGCCGCGCGGATAGCGAAAGGCGGAAGGCCGGTCATCAATCGCGGCCGAGGTCGCGACCATATGCATCAGCTCCACCTCATCGGCGGCAGCCATCAGCACCATATTGGGCAGGCAGCCAAGATAGGCGATATCGAAAGACCCCGCATGCGTCGCGCCATCCGCCCCCACCAGCCCAGCGCGATCCATGGCGAAGCGCACGGGTAGGGATTGCAGCGCCACATCATGCATGATCTGGTCATAGGCGCGCTGCAAAAAGGTGGAATAAATCGCGCAAAAGGGCTTGAGCCCTTCGGTTGCGAGCCCAGCCGCAAAGGTCACCGCATGTTGTTCGGCAATACCGACATCAAAGCTGCGGCGCGGAAATTTCTTGGCGAATGAATCAAGCCCTGTGCCGGATGGCATGGCGGCATTGATGGCGACGATGCGGTCATCCGCTTCCGCTTCCGCGATCAGCGCATTGGCGAAGACCTTGGTGAAGGAAGGCGGGCCGGGTGGCGCCTTGGCCTGTTCGCCGGTGATGACATTGAATTTCACCACGCCATGATATTTGTCGGGCGAGGATTCCGCCGGTGCATAGCCCTTGCCCTTTTGCGTCACCACATGCAGCAGGATAGGGCCTTGGTGATCCGTATCGCGCAGGTTGCGCAGAATAGGCAGCAAATGGTCCAGATCATGCCCATCCACGGGGCCGACATAATAGAACCCAAGCTCTTCAAACAACGTGCCGCCGGTCAGCAGCCCGCGCGCATATTCATCGGCGCGCCGCGCCGCGCGTTCCAAAGGTGCCGGAAAACGCTTGGCCAGCCGCGCCATCATATCGCGCAGCGAGAGGAAGGGGCGCGATGAAATCAGCTTGGACAGATAAGCACTCATCGCGCCCACGGGTGGGGCGATGGACATGTCATTATCGTTCAGGATGACAATCAGGTTCGCCTTGGATGCGCCGGCATTATTCATGGCTTCATAAGCCATGCCGGCACTCATGGACCCATCGCCGATTACAGCGATCACATGGCGGTCCTTGCCCTGCAATTGGCTGCCAATCGCCATGCCAAGACCTGCGGAAATGCTGGTCGAAGAATGCGCCGCACCAAAGGGGTCGTATTCGCTCTCACTCCGCTTGGTGAAGCCGGAAAGCCCGCCGCCTTGGCGCAGCGTGCGGATCCGATCACGCCGCCCGGTCAGGATTTTGTGCGGATAGGCCTGGTGCCCGACATCCCAGATCAGCCGGTCATGCGGTGTGTCGAAAATCGCATGTACCGCAACAGTCAATTCCACCACACCCAGCGATGCGCCAAGATGCCCGCCGGTGACAGAAACCGCATCAATCGTCTCGGCGCGCAATTCTTCGGCCAGGCGTTTCAATTGATCACCGGAGAAATTACGCAAATCGCTCGGGATGGTGACGCGATCCAGCAGCGGTGTGACAGGACGGTTCATTCAGCTTCTCCGCGCGATGGTGTAATCAGCAAGCGCGCGCAAATGCGCGGCTGCTTCCCCGAAAGCATCCAGATGATCCTGCGCCTGCGCAGCAAGCCGTTCCGCTTGCAGCCTGGCGCGTTCCAGCCCCAAAAGTCCAACGAGTGTGGCCTTGCCCGCATCAGCATCCTTGCCGGTGCGCTTGCCGGTTTCCTCGGCTGATGCGGTCGCATCCAGCACGTCATCGGCAATCTGAAAGGCTGCGCCCAGATCGCGGCCATAGGCGGAAAGTGCATGGCGCAACTGGATCGGCGCCTTGCCAAGAATGGCGCCAGCTTCGGCAGAAAATTCAATCAGCTTGCCGGTCTTCAGCAATTGCAGCCGGCCGATTTCCGCTTCTTCCAAGGGCCTGCCGGCTTCTTCCGCCAGCATATCCAGCATTTGCCCGCCGCACATGCCGCGCGCCCCGGCTGCGCGCGCCAAGGCACGGCAAAGCTCCGCCCGTACGGCTGGGTCTGCATGGGTTTCGGGTTCGCTCAAGACCAGAAAAGCCTGGGTTTGCAGCGCATCGCCAGCCAGGACGGCGGTGGCCTCATCAAAGGCGCGATGCACGGTGGGTTTGCCGCGGCGCAGATCATCATCATCCATGCAGGGCAGATCATCATGCACCAGCGAATAGGCATGCAGCATTTCAATCGCTGAGGCGACGCGCAGCGCCGCTTCACGCGCCACGCCGAATTGCGCAGCGCCTTCCAGCACCAGAAAACCGCGCAGCCTTTTACCGCCGCCCATACTGGCATAGCGCATCGCTTCAAACAGCCGCGCCTCATCGCCCTCCGGCGGTGGGATCAGCGCATCAAGCGCGCGATCAATTTCGGCAGCCGCCGCCGCCATGGCGGCAGCAAGGGCCTTGGCGGAATCGGGTGCGGCAGCGGACATGCGGCGCTCTATTCCACGTCTCGCAAGGAAGGCCCGGCCGGGCCATCCACAATGGCTTGGATTTTCTGCTCCGCTTCCGCGAGCTTCGCCTCACAATGGCGCTTCAGCGCCGCACCGCGCTGATAGGCGGTGACCGAAGCTTCCAAAGCGCCCTTGCCGCTTTCCAATTCCCGCACAATCCCCTCAAGCTCCGCGAGCGCTTGCTCGAAGGAAAGGGCGGCGATGTCGGACGGCGGGGGCCCCGCCGTCTCGCTTGGTGTACGTACCATACTGTCAGCCTAGCCTTACTTATGTGGAGAAGTCTATTCCGGTTCGATGCCTGCGGTGCGAATGGCCGAGGTCCAGCGCTGGGTCTCGGATTTGACGAAGGCGGCGGCCTCCTCCGGGGTGGAGGTGGAAACCACCATGCCGAAGCCCGAAGACAGTCTTTCGCGCAAATCAGCCTGTTCCCCGGCGCGGCGCACCGCGGCATTCAGGCGGGAGACAGCGATGGCCGGCGTGCCGGCGGGCACGAAAAGCCCGAACCAGGCGGTGATTTGATAGCCAGGCAGGTTGCCGGCCTCTGCCACCGTTGGAATCTCCGGCAGTATGGCAGAACGCTGGGGCGAGGTGATGCCAAGAATACGCAGTTTCCCTTCGCGGGCCTGCGGCAGGATAACCAATTGATCTGCAACGAAAAGATCAACGCGCCCCGCCAGCAGATCCTGCACCGCGAGCGGCG
>JBIIGZ010000224.1:0-4658 GCA_044236185.1 Roseomonas sp.
TCGCAGCAGCGCTTCTTCCGTTGTACCCAATACATGCGTGAGAAGCCGACGCGCTTCGAGCCTCGGCGCTTCAATCGCCGCACCGCGCAGCCTTTGCCCAGCCTGACAGAGAAAAAAACCAACCGTGCCGGCGGGATCGGCGCAGGGCGCTTCGCTCACGCTGCTTCCGCCGCGAGCCGCGCCGCCTGGTCTTCCGCGATCAGCGCATCAAATACATCGTCAAATTCGCCAAGCATCACGCGGTCAATTTTATGCAGCGTGAGGCCAATACGGTGATCCGTCACGCGACCTTGCGGGAAATTATAGGTGCGGATGCGTTCAGACCGATCACCGGTGCCAACCTGGCTGCGCCGATCAGCGGCACGCGCCTGATCAACGGCATTGCGCTGCTGTTCATAAAGCCGGGCGCGCAGCACCTTCATCGCCTTGGCGCGGTTCTTGTGCTGGCTTTTTTCTTCCTGCATCGCAACCACAATGCCGCTTGGCATATGGGTGATACGCACCGCGCTATCCGTTTTGTTCACATGCTGCCCACCGGCGCCGGAAGCGCGATAGGTATCAATGCGGAGATCCTTGTCTTCGATCTGCACATCCACTTCCTCGGCTTCCGGCAATACGGCGACGGTCACGGTGGAGGTATGGATGCGCCCCTGGGTTTCGGTGGTTGGTACGCGCTGGACGCGATGCACGCCGCTTTCGTATTTGAGCCGCGCGAAAACCCCACGCCCGGCGACCTCAGCCGTTGCACCCTTGATGCCGCCCAACTCGTTTTCGTCGTAATCGAGCACTTCAAAGCGCCAGCCGCGCCCTTCCGCATAGCGCTGATAGGCGCGGAATAATTCAGCGGCGAAAAGCCCTGCCTCATCACCACCAGCGGCGGGGCGGATTTCCAAAATGGCGCTGCGTTCATCCGCCGCATCGCGCGGCAGCAGCATGATGCGGATTTCATGTTCCAGCGCGGGCACGCGTTCCTTTTGCGTGAGCCATTCGGCTTCGGCCAATTCGCGCATTTCCGGATCGGTCAGCATGGCCTGGGCTTCATCGCGCGCGCGCTCAGCCGTGCGGTATTCAGCGTATTTTTCAACCAGCGGCTCAAGCTCCGCCAATTCCTTGGATAGCGCGCCAATATCCGCCCCCGGCGCGGTGGAGAGCATATGGCGCAGCTCCTCCGCACGGGACAGCAAACGATCAAGGCGTGATGGCAGGCTCATTTCAGCCGGGCGGGGATATCCGCGAGTGCCACGCTTTCCTGCGTGCCGGCATCAAGATCACGCAATTGTGCGACCCCGGCGGCGATTTCGGCTTCGCCCAAAATCACGGCAGCGCGGGCATTGATGCGATTGGCGCGTTCCATCCGGCGCTTCAGATTGCCGCGATAGGCGATCTCGGCCGCGATGCCGGCGCGGTGCAAGGCGCCCAGCATATCCAATGCAGGGCCTTCCGCGTCATCACCAACCGGGATCACGGCAACGGGGCGCGGCGCGGCAGGGCTTTGCGGCAGCAGCATCGCAAGGCGTTCAATGCCGGCGGCCCAGCCGACGGAAGGCGTGGGCGGCCCGCCCATTTCCTCGACTAGCCCGTTGTAGCGCCCACCCGCCATCACCGTGCCCTGCGCGCCCAACCGATCCGTCACGAATTCAAAGGCCGTGTGGCTGTAGTAATCAAGGCCGCGCACAATGCGCGGGTTTTCGCGGAAGGGCACGCCAAAGCGCGTGAGGTGCTTCTTGACCGTCGCGTAAAACGCCGCCGCTTCGGGGGTGAGATGATCACCAATCACCGGCGCGCCGGCGACAATGGCGCGGTCCGTCTCATCCTTGGAATCGAGAATGCGCAAAGGGTTTTTTTCAAGGCGCACGCGGCTGTCATGGCTCAGCGCATCGCGATGGGCGCTGAAATAGGCAACCAGCGCCGCGCGATAGGCATCACGCGATGGCGCATCGCCGAGCGTATTGATTTCGAGTACCGTGCCTTCGGCGATGCCGAGTTCCTGCTGGATATGCCAGCCGCAGGCAATCACTTCCGCATCCGCCAGCGGTTCGGCCGCGCCCAGGATTTCAATGCCGATTTGGTGGAATTGCCGATAGCGCCCCTTTTGCGGGCGTTCATAGCGAAACATCGGCCCGGCATAGAAGACCTTGCGCGGCAGGTTGGATTGCGTGAGGCCGTTGGAGACCAGCGCACGGCACACACCAGCGGTCATTTCCGGGCGGAGCGTCAGGCTTTCCCCACCGCGATCGGTGAAGCTGTACATTTCCTTGGAAACAACATCTGAAGTGTCACCAAGGCCGCGGGCAAAGACGCGCGTATCTTCAAAAATGGGCGTCGCCCATTCCTCAAAGCCGTAAAGGGCGGAAATGCGCCGCGCGGCTTCGGCCACCGCATGGTGGCGGCGAAATTCCTCACCGATCAGGTCACGGGTGCCACGGGCGGGCTGCAATTGGCTGGACATGACTAGCCTGTATCGCCGGGTGGGCGCCCGGGGCAAGGGGTGAAGCGCGGCTTATTCCGCCGCGCGTGCTGCGTCTTCTGCCGCCTTCGCCATGCGCAGCGCCGCAGCCTTGGCTTCGACCAAGCCCACAATGTGATCCACCATTTCCTCAGAGCGGATCGTGTGGTCGGTCTTGCCGGCGCTATAGACCATGTGAGTCCCCGCACCGCCGCCGGTCAGGCCGATATCGGTCATTAGCGCCTCACCGGGGCCATTCACCACGCAGCCGATGATGGAAAGGCTGATCGGCTCCACAATATGCGAAAGGCGATCTTCCAGCTTTTCCACCGTGCGGATCACATCAAAACCCTGCCGCGCGCAGCTTGGGCAGGAAATCACCTTCACCCCGCGATGGCGCAGATGCAGCGATTTCAGCAATTCCCAACCAACCGAAACCTCTTCCTCCGGCTCGGCGGAAAGGGACACACGCAAGGTATCGCCAATGCCGGCCCAGAGCAGAGACCCAAGGCCAATCGCGGATTTCACCGTGCCGGTGCGTTTGCCGCCGGCTTCCGTAATGCCGATATGCAAGGGGTGATCGCAAGCTTCCGCCAATTGCTGATAGGCCGCAACGGCAAGGAACACATCCGATGCCTTCACGCTGATCTTGAATTCGTGGAAATCCTCCTGCAGCAGATGGTCCGCATGCCATAGCGCGCTTTCCACCAAAGCTTCCGGATTGGGTTCGCCGTATTTTTCCAGTAAATGCTTTTCAAGGCTGCCGGCATTCACGCCGATGCGGATGGAACAGCCGTGATCGCGCGCGGCCTTGATCACTTCCTTCACGCGTTCCTTGGACCCGATATTGCCGGGATTAATGCGCAGGCACGCTGCCCCCGCTTGCGCCGCTTCAATGGCGCGGCGGTAGTGGAAATGAATATCGGCTACGATCGGCACATTCACTTCGCGCACAATCTCGGCCAAGGCCGCCGTTGCTTCCTCGGTCGGGCAGGACACGCGCACAATATCAACGCCAGCCAATTCGCTGCGGCGGATTTGCGCAATCGTCGCCGCCGCGTCTTCGGTTGGCGTATTGGTCATGGTCTGGACCGAGATCGGCGAATCGCCCCCAACCGGCACGCGCCCGACATGGATCAGGCGTGATTTGCGGCGCTCGATCTTCTGATAGGGACGATAGGACATAAGGCGGACCCCAAGCTTGGTTTTGTCCCGCGATTATGCCGGGGCTTTCGCCGCGCCGAAAGACTTGAAAAATTTCAGGGCCGGGGTGGGGTTGGCGGCGTGGGCGTCGGGCGCGGCGCGGGGGCAGGGGGCGCCGCCTGGGCAGAGGGCGCCCGCAGCCGGTCCGGCTCCAGCGCGATGTTACGCCGCACGCCGGGGCCGCCGAAGGCCTCAACCTCCTGCCCATCCAGCAGGAGATCGAGGTTCTCAGCCTTGCCCGTGGTCAGCACGATCCCTGGCCGATTGGGGATTTCGATGGTCTCGCCAGAGCGCAGCACACGGTCGGTGATCACCCGATTGGCGGGGTTGTCGCGGATTTGCACCCAGCTTTCGCCCTTGGCGCGGATCACGATGCGGGGCTTGTCGGGGTCAATGCGCGGGGGCGGCGGAGGTGCGGCAACCGGGGCGGGCGCGGGGGCAGGTGGTTCCGCGGCCGGGGCTGGCGCCTCACGCGGTGTGGTCGCCTCGGCGGCGCGTTCCAGCCGGGGCGGCAGGGGCGGCACGCTATCCACAACGCGCTCACCACGCCCGCTCCATTGATACCAGGCGATATAGCCGGCGAGCGCAATCGCAACGCCAATCGCGGCCAGAATGCCGGTCGGGATGCCGCGGCTGGGCACCGGTTCGGGGAAAACCAATTCGCCCGATTTCGTCACTGCCGTGCCCGACATATCGCGAAAGCGCCGCACCGCATCATCCGCATCAAGCCCAAGCGCGGTGGCGTAGGATCGCACAAACCCAACGGCATAGGCGGCACCGGGCAGGTCTTTCACCCGCCCTTCCTCCAACGCCATCAGATAGCGCTTATTGATGCGAAGCTGTGTCGCCGCATCCTCAACGCTTACGCCAAGGGCAATCCGCGCCTCACGCAGTTCCTCGCCAACGCGGGCAGCTTCCTGGGGGGAGGTTTCGGTGCGGGCGGAGCGCTTCATGGGCTTTCCAACGGATCAGGCGGCAGCGGCGGCGGAGCGCGCCATAATCGCCTGTG
>JBIIGZ010000223.1:0-4658 GCA_044236185.1 Roseomonas sp.
TGGAATTGTACGGATTCCAGGACATCAATGACAGTCGGGATCAGGCGCTTGGTAAGCGTGAAAGTACTGTCATGCTTGGGATCGCAACCGATTTGCAGCACCTTCTTGCCGATTTTTGAAAAAGCCACGGACAGGTTCGACGAAGTCGTGCTTTTGCCAATGCCGCCTTTGCCGTAGACAGCAAAAACCTTCGCTGTAGTGCCGGAAACGGCTTCATCCATATGCACTTGGACACTTCCGTCACCGTCTCCCTGACGGGGGCGTCCTGTCAGGCGGGGCGGCTCTCTCATCAACACGGTCATGCCGCGACTCCTTCACTGATGCCTTCGATACGATCTTCAAGCTCATCACCCGCCTGCCGCAATGCAGCCAAAACATCGGCACTGGGATTCCAGTAGCGACGTTCCTGGGCTTCAATCAGACGATTGGCAATTTTGGCCGATGCTGTTGGATTAAGCTGCGCCAACCGGTCGCGCATTTCCGCGTCCAACACATAGATATCGGCGATGCGTTCATAAACCCATGGCGCGACATGGCCAGTGGTTGCAGACCAGCCCATGGTATTCGTCACATGGGCTTCAATCTCACGCACACCTTCATAGCCATGCTTCAAAAGGCCCTCATACCATTTTGGATTCAGGGCGCGGGTGCGGGTTTCCAGCGTTACCTGTTCGGACAATGTCCTGATCTTGCCCTCGCCACGCGTCTGATCGCTGATATAGATGGCGGAAGCCCGCCCACCACGCGCAACTTGCACAGCGCGACTGACGCCACCCAGCATGTCAAAATACTGATCGATGCTGGTGACACCTACTTCAACACTATCGAGATTCTGATAAGTGATCTCCACACTCGCCAATACCTGCTGGAGCACCTTATCGGCGCGCGCCGGCTTGCCATCCAAACCATAGGCAAAGCCCTTGCGGCGCACAAAGCTTGTCGCCAATTCGTCTTCGTCATTCCAGGCGCTATCATGGATCATGGAATTCACATGAGCGCCATAGGTGCCATCAGTATTGCCGAATACGCGGAGCGCGGCCTGTTCCATGCTGCCGCCATGTTGTGTGATATGCTGCAGCGCATGTTTACGAATGAAGTTCTGTTCTACGGGTTCCTCTGCTTCTGCTGCAAGCAGTGCCGCTTCGGCGAGAAGTTTCATCTGCAGCGGCAGTAGATCGCGGAAAATCCCCGAAAGCGTCATCACGACATCAATGCGCGGGCGGCCCAATTCGGCCAGGGGCACCAACGCGGCACCAGCCAAGCGGCCATAACTGTCATAACGCGGCAGGGCGCCCATCAGCGCAAGCGCCTGGGCAATCGGCCCACCTTCGGTCTTCAGATTATCCGTGCCCCACAGCACCATCGCCACTGTCTCGGGCACGGCATTACCCTCGGCCAAATGGCGTTCCAGCAAGCGCCCCGCCTGGCGCATGCCATCCTGGACGGCAAAAGCACTCGGCAGCTTGAAGGGATCGAAGCCATGCAGGTTTCGGCCCGTCGGCAATACATCCATGCTGCGCAGCAAATCGCCACCAGGCGCGGGCATGATATAGCGCCCTTCCAAGGCACGCAGAATGGAGGGGATTTCGTGATCCTCGGCCAGAAGCGCATCATACCGCGCCTTGGCGCTGCCTTCCGCAACACCCGCAGCGGTCAACATCTCGGCGCGCTGTTCGGCATTAGGCGGTTCGCCCACCACATGCATGCCGTGCGGGATCAGCGTATATTCCAATTCCAGCAGGCTGGCGCTGAGCTTCACAATCTCTGGCGCGGGATTGGCCCAGACGGGTTCCTCAGTCGCCAAATCCACCGCGCTTGCCTGCGCCTGGATTAGACCAGCCAAGGCCGCACGCTGGTTCGGATCCGCATCAGGATCAAGCGCACGCCAGCGATCAATCGAAGCCTTCAGGTCAAGCAAACCACGATAAAGCCCGGCAGAGGCAATGGGTGGCGTCAAATAACTGATGAGCGTCGCGCCGGCGCGACGCTTGGCCAACATGCCCTCGGACGGGTTGTTCGAGGCATAGAGGTAGTAGTTCGGCAAATCGCCAATCAGCCGATCAGGCCAGCATTGCCCTGACATGCCGGCTTGTTTGCCTGGCATGAACTCCAGCGCGCCATGCGTGCCGAAATGCAGCACCGCATCTGCGCCGAAATCCTGGCGGAGCCATTGATAGAAGGCGCTGAAGGCGTGGGTAGGTGCGAAATCCCGCTCAAACAACAGCCGCATCGGGTCGCCTTCATAGCCAAAGCCAGGCTGTACGCCGACAAAGACATTCCCAAGTTGCACACCAAGGATGAAGATATCCCGCCCATCAGTCTGAATGCGCCCAGGCGTGGGGCCCCAGCTTTTTTCAATTTCAGCAAGCCATGGTGTGCGACGCAAATGCTGCTCAGCCGAAACCCGCGCCGCGAGATTGGCAGTGGTACCGTAGCGGTTGCGATTGCCGTTAATGACCATCTCCCGCAGGGCATCAGCATTGTCTGGTAGCTCTACATGATAACCTGCTGCCTTCATGGCCTTCAGCGTATTGAAGAGCGACGGAAAGACACCAAGATAGGCCGCCGTGCCGGTCGTGCCGGCATTGGGCGGGAAGTTAAACAACACAGTCGCAATCTTGCGTTCTGCACGCTCTGTCCGGCGCAAGGCCACCAGCCGCGCAATACGATCCGCGAGAGTGCCTGCACGTTCCGGATGCGGCACCATATCGCGCGCACAAGAAACGCCATCACAACCGGCACAACGTTCATTGGCATCACCGCCAGCACCACAGCGGCCACCAAAAGTCATCGGCCAGATGCCGCCATCCAATTCCGGAATGGCGACCATCATGGTCGCTTCCACTGGTAAAAGCCCGCGCGCATTGGCGGCCCATTGCTTCATGGTCTGAAATTCAAGTGGATGCGCGGCAATATAGGGCACATCCAGCTTGGCGAGCGCCGCTTCCGCTGCGCGGGCGTCATTATATGCAGGACCACCAACCAGCGAAAAACCAGTCAAGGACACCAGCGCATCAATCGCGGGTGCGCCATCCTTGGTAAAAAAGGCGTCCATCGCCGGGCGACCATCCAGGCCGGCAGCGAAGGCAGGAATCACATTGAGCCCGCGCGCTTCAAGCGCATCAATCATGCCATCATAATGCTTGGCATTGCCCGCCAGCACATAAGATCGCAGCAGCAGCAACCCGACCGTGCCGCGTGAACCTGGCTGCGGCAGGGCAGCGAGGTTTTCGCCAATCCGGCCCTTCATGCGCGGGTGATAAAGCCCGGTTTCTGGGTATTCGATGGGCGCGGCGACAGCAAGCTTCTGCTTGCCCTTGGCATAACGCTGCACGAGCAGCGCCACCATATTCGCAAGGTTATCGGCTGATCCCGCCAGCCAATATTGCAGCGTCAGGAAATAGGCACGTAGATCTTGGGCGGTACCAGGAATGAAGCGCAGCAGCTTCGGCAATTCGCGCAGCATTTTCATCTGCCCCTTGCCGCTGGCGCCGCCACCTTCCTTCTTGCCGCGCAACCGCTTCAGCAGGCCCATCAAGCCCTTGGCTTCGGCGGCCATATCAAGCCGGCCCATCCGCGTCATGCGCGTGATCTCAGGGGCAGAAAGGCAGCAGACCAGCGCATCACAATCGAGCCGCCGCGCCGCGATCGCACCCTGCACCAGTTTGAAATGATCTTCCAGAAACAACATGCCGGCGATGATGATATCCGCGCGTGCAATATCCGCATGGCAGGCGGCCAGCGCCGCTTCATCGCCCGCAAATTCATCCGCCGCGTGTAGGCTTAGCTCCAAGCCAGGAATTTGCCGACGCAAAATATCGCGCGCCTTATCCACCGCGCCACCAAAATGGCTATCCATCGTCACAATGACGATGCGCGGAGCTGATGCCTCAGCGGGAGAAATGGGCTTTGGCATCGTAAATCGTCTCAATGGTGATGACGGCAATGCCGCGTTCTTCGGCGAAGCGTTCGGTGTTCCGGCGCGCCTTGCCACGCACGAAAAAGGGAATCTTGCGCAATTCCGCCTCAGCGTCATGCGCCCAGCTTGCCGGGCCTGCAATAATGGGTGCGGCGGGCGCCTCGGGCTGCGGGGCGTGACCCAGATGGGACGGCGCCACGCCATCGCGGAATTCGAAATCCTCGCGGAACATGCCGAGCAGATGTTCTTCCAGCCCCATCATCAGCGGATGTACCCAGGTATCGAAGATGACATTGGCACCTTCAAAACCCATTTGCGGCGCATAGCGGGCGGGGAAATCCTGCACATGCACTGGCGCGGAAATCACCGCACAGGGAACGCCAAGCTTTTTGGCGATGTGGCGTTCCATTTGCGTGCCCAGCACCAATTCGGGCTGCAACGCCGCGATACGTTCTTCAACTTCCAGATAATCATCGGAAATCAGCGCTTCGCAGCCATATTTCTCGGCGGCCGCGCGAACTTCGCGGCCGAATTCGCGGCTATAGGTGCCAAGCCCCACCACCGCGAAACCCAATTCTTCCTGTGCGATACGCGCCGCGGCGATGGCATGGCTGGCATCGCCAAAGATGAAAACCCGCTTGCCGGTCAGGTAATTCGAATCCACCGAACGCGCATACCAAGGCAAACGAAGCGCACCACCGCCATCAGTCGCGGGCGCCGCCAGCCCTGCAAGCGTGGC
>JBIIGZ010000001.1:0-49137 GCA_044236185.1 Roseomonas sp.
CCATGGTCCATGCTCCGAACCGTCCGCCGCCAGGTGCGCCGCCTGTGCGCATCAACCTCTATTCCGATACGCAAACCCGCCCGACGCCGGCCATGAAGGAAGCCATGATGCGCGCCGAAGTGGGCGATGAGCAGCATGGCGATGACCCGACCGTGCATGAGCTATGCGACCGCATGGCTGCGCTGATGGGCAAGGAAGCGGCGATGTATTTGCCATCCGGCACCATGTGCAATGTGATCGCGATCCTGACCCATTGCCAAAAGGGTGATGAGGTGGTGGCGCATGAAACCAGCCACATTCTGCACAGTGAAGGCGGCACCCATGCCGCGCTGACCGGCGTGCAGATCATGCCAATGCGCGGGCCAAAGGGCATGTTCACCGCCGATGATCTCCGCGGCGCCATTCGCCCGAAAACCCGCTACACCCCGCCACAGCGCCTTTTGGAGGTGGAACAAACCGCCAATATCGGCGGCGGTGCGGTATGGCCGCTGGCGCAGCTTAATGCCGTGGCCGCCATCGCGCATGGCGAAGGCTGGGCCACGCATATGGATGGTGCGCGGCTGATGAATGCCTGTGTCGCCGCGGGTGTGGCGCCCAAGGATATGGTCGCGTCCTATGATTCTGTCTGGCTGGATTTTACCAAGGGGCTGGGCGCACCGCTTGGCGCCGTGTTGTGCGGCAGTAATGAATTTATCGGCCGCGCCTGGCGGTGGAAGCAGCGTCTGGGTGGTTCCATGCGCCAGGGCGGCATTTGCGCTGCGGCCTGCATCTATGCGCTGGATCACAATATTGATCGGCTGGCGGAAGACCACGCCAATGCCAAGACACTGGCGCGCGGCTTGGCGCAGATTGAAGGCGTGAAGGTGGAAGACCCGGAAACCAATCTGGTGTTCTTCGATATCAGCGGCACGGGCATGGATGTCGCGCGCTTGCAGGAAAAGCTGCAAATGCGCGGCATTGCCGTGAGCGGCCTTGGCGGGCGCGTGCGCGCTTGCACGCATCTGGATGTGACCGCGCCGATGATTGATGAGGCGGTCAATGAAATTCGCGCCGCGCTGAAGGCGGCTTGATATTGCGCCTGATCCGCCTGGGCTTTCAGCCTGGGCGGATCAGCGATTAGTGCGTCCCCCGTTCACATTCGTTCACGCGGCGCGCACTAAATTTTGTTTGGTCGCATTTTCCGAGGCGCCAAGTGTTTCCACTTGGCTTGAAAATGCTTAAGCCTCAAAAAGCGGCAGTGCCACGCGCTTGCCGAGCGCCAGCGCATCCAGTGTCATTTGCAGCGGCGTCAGGTCGGCCTCGCTCTCGCCACGCAGCAGCAATTCGGCGAAGCGGGCATAGAGCATCGGGTATTCCTTCCGCGCTTCCTTCATTGTCACCTGGCCATCAATCACCAGTGTTCCACCGCTATCGAGCAATGCCACTTCATGGCCGCAGCGTGTTGTGATGTGCAGCTCTCGTTGATCTGGGCCAACATGGCCCCAATTGGCGTGCAGTTCCAACGGGCCGGCGCCATCAAGGCTGCCGAAGCGAATCATGGCCGCAAGCGGTGCGGCGTGGTTGGCGGCGATATGCAGTTCCGCGCTCTGCACGAAGGGCGGTGGCGTGAACAATCGGCTGATCACTGACAGCGCATTGATCGCCGTATCGAAAACGCCAAGCCCATCAACCTTCCAGATCCACTCCTGATCCGGGTGGTAGACACGAAAATCCTCATGCCAATCCACGCGTAATTTGGCGAGGTGCTTGTCGGCCAAAAACAGCCGCGCAGCCTCTACCGCGCGATTGCATTGCGAATGCCAGGACGCATAGAGCACGCGCCCAGAGCGCGCCGCCAATTCTACCAGCGCCTCTGCCTCGCCCATTGTTGCGGCGGGCGGTTTTTCCAACAGCGCATGCTTGCCCGCGCGTAACGCATCGCGCGCAATGGCGAAGCGCGCTGCGGGTGGCGTGCAGATAGCGACCGCATCCAGCGCGCAAGCCGCGAACATTGCCTGATGGTCCGTGTAGATGGGCAAACCCGCAATAGTTTCCCCGCCGCCAAGATCAGCAAGCCCCACCAAGGTAAAGTCGGCATTGGCCGCGATTGCCGGCACATGCCGCTTACGCGCGATTTGCCCCAACCCCACAATGCCGATGCTGATCGCCATGGCCGCCCCCTTCATCACGGGCCCGTTACTTGCCCGCCGGCCGCGCGTATTGATGGAGCTTATCGGAATTCGGGAATCAGCCCAGGGGCACGAGGCCGCTTTTGCTTGACATGATCCAGCGACCCCGAATGACATGCGCCTGATGCATCGGAACGGAGCCCGCCTTTGACGTCGCCGCGCGCCATGCTGCGCAAGCGGCCGCTATGGATGCTCGCCGCTTGCCTTGGCGCGCTGTTGCTCGCGCCCTTCGCGCTGGATCGGCTTTTCCCGCCCAACCTCTCGCGCCTGCATTCCGTGGGCGTGGAGGTGCAAGATCGTGACGGGCGCATCCTTTCCGTCCTGCCCGCGCCAGGCGTCTTTTGGCGACTGGCGACCAGGCCAGAGGATGTCTCCTCCATTCTGCTTGATCTGCTGATCGCGGCGGAGGATCGGCGCTTTTTTGACCATGCCGGCGTTGATCCGCTGGCGCTGGCGCGCGCGGCGGGGCAATGGCTGCGCGCGGGGCGCGTGGTTTCGGGCGGGTCCACCATCACCATGCAGGCGGCGCGGCTTTTGGAACCGCGCCCGCGTGGGCTGCGTGCCAAGGCGATTGAAATCTTCCGGGCCTTCCAATTGGAAGCGCGTTTCAGCAAGCAGGAAATTCTGGGCATTTGGCTGACGCTTGCCCCGCAAACCGGCAATATTGAAGGCATACGCGCCGGCGCGTATGCTTGGTTCGGCCGACCCGCCAACCGGCTTGATGCTGCGGAAGCGGCGCTGCTGATTGCGCTCGCCCGCCGCCCGGCTGCGCTCAGCCCAGATCGCCATGCGGAAGCAGCGCGCGCTGCGCGGGATGATGTGCTGCGCCGGCGCGGTGCGGCCATGCTCTCCCCCGAAGATCAGGCCCTGGCGCTGGCGGCACCCTTGCCAAGCGCGCGGTTGTCCATGCCGGGCCTGGCGCCGCATCTGGCGCGGGAATTGGCGCGGCAGGGCGATTCCCCCATCCGCAGCAGCCTGGATGCCGGGCTGCAACGCGCCAGCGAAAGACTGGCCGCTGAGGCGTTGCTGCGGCTGCCGGAACGGGCCAGCGTGGCGCTGATTATCGCCGATCTCCGCACGCGCGAAACCCGCGCCTTGGTGGGCGGGGCCTTTGGCGCCGAAAACCGCGCCGGCGCGCTGGATTTGACGCGCGCGACCCGTTCGCCTGGTTCCGCGCTGAAGCCCTTTCTCTATGCCATGGCGTTTGAACAGGGGCTGGTGCGGCCCGATACGCTGCTTTCCGATTTGCCGCGCCGCTTTGGCGCCTACGCGCCGGAGAATTTTGATCGCGGTTTTGTGGGCCGCATTACGGCAGCCGAGGCTTTGCGGCTTTCGCTCAACCTGCCGGCGGTCGCGCTTTTGGATGGCATTGGGCCGGCGCGGTTTGCGGCATCGCTGCGGTCAGCCGGGGCGGCGCCGGTGCTGCCGCGCGGGGTGGATGCGTCCCTGCCGCTGGCGCTGGGCGGCGCGGGGACTACGCTGCGCGACATGGTCGGGCTTTATGCCCTGCTGGGGGATGGCGGGCGGGCGGGCGGGCTGCGCTTCACCCCAGGCCCGGCGCCAGCAGGCGCGCCGGTGTTGGAAGCGCGCGCCGCCGCTGCCGTGGCCGGGCTTTTGGTGCAGGAATTTCCGGGTGGCGGGCCGCGAGGGGTGGCGTGGAAGACCGGCACCTCCTGGGGCGGGCGGGATGCCTGGGCCTTTGGCTTTGATGGCCGGCATGTGGCCGGGGTTTGGGTGGGGCGGCCCGATGGTACGCCAATTCCGGGCCTGACCGGGCGGGATGCCGCGCTGCCCCTGCTTGCCAGGCTTTTCGCCCTGCTGCCGGAAGCACCACTGGAACGCGCGCCAAACCGCCCTGATGCGCCGGTGGCCGCGCTGGGGAGTGATCCGCTGCGGCTGCTTTTCCCCCCACCCGGTGCGGTTTTGGCCGAAGGTGCGGGGCCGGTGGTGCTGCGCGTGGCCGGCGGGCGGCGGCCACTCACGTTTCTGGTGGATGGCGCGCCGCTCGCGCGGGATGCGGCGCGGCGCGAATTGGGTTGGCTACCGCCCGGCCCTGGCTTCTACCGCATTGCGGTGATGGATGCCGAAGGCGCCTTGGTCGCCGCCGATGTGCGGGTTTCCGCCCCCGGCGCCCCGCGCGCGGAAGGAGCCCTTCTGCGCCTGACCCCCGCCGAGTGAATCGGGGGCTTGCGCGCAAGGGGCGCTCGCCCGACCATAAGGGCAGAAAGACGGAGCAGAGCGTGGCGCAGTTCAAAGGCACTGAAAGATACGTCGCAACCCGAGAGCTGGAGGTTGCGGTCAATGCCGCGGTGGCGCTGGAACGCCCACTGCTGATCAAGGGCGAACCAGGCACGGGCAAGACGGTGCTGGCGCAGGAAATCGCCAAGGCGCTCGGCTATCCGCTGATTGAATGGCACATCAAATCCACCACCAAGGCGCAGCAGGGCTTGTATGAGTATGATGCGGTGAGCCGGTTGCGTGATGGTCAGCTTGGCGATCCGCGCGTGCATGACATTGCGAATTACATTGTGCGCGGGAAGCTGTGGGAAGCCTTTGAAGCCGACCATCCTGTGGTGTTGCTGATTGATGAAATAGACAAGGCCGATATCGAATTCCCGAACGATCTTCTGCTGGAACTCGATCGCATGGAATTCTATGTCTATGAGCTGCGCCGCAATGTTAAGGCGCGGCATCGGCCGGTGGTGATCATCACCTCCAACAACGAAAAGGAATTGCCGGACGCGTTTTTGCGTCGCTGCTTCTTCCATTACATCCGCTTCCCGGATCGGGAGACGATGGAGAGGATCGTGCAAACGCATTTCCCGAATATCCGTCAGGATTTGCTGCGGGAAGCACTCACGGTGTTTTTCGATGTGCGCAATGTGAATGAATTGAAGAAAAAGCCCGCCACTTCCGAATTGCTGGATTGGCTCAAGCTGCTGACGATTGAGGACATGCCGCCCGAAGCGCTGCGGAGCCAGGACAATAAAACCGCCATCCCGCCGCTTTATGGCGCCTTGCTCAAGAATGAACAGGATGTGCATTTGTTCGAACGCCTGGCCTTCCTGACGCGGCGGAAGGTCTGATGCGGCGGCTGCACCGATAGGCGAGGCCGATGTTCGCGCCCTTCATCATTGCGCTGCGCGCGGCCGGTGTGCCGGCTTCCATCACGGAATATTTGGCGTTGCTGCGCGCGCTGAAGGCCGGCGTGGCGGGCGTTGATGTCGAGGATTTCTACCATCTGGCGCGCGCCGCGTTGGTGAAGGATGAACGCCACCTGGACCGCTTCGACCGGGTTTTTGGCGAAATCTTCAAGGGGTTGGAATCACCGCCCGGCACGGCGGAAACCACGGTGGAAATCCCCGCTGAATGGCTGCGCAAAATGGCCGAGAAATTCCTGACCGAAGAAGAACGCGCTGAGATCGAAGCGCTTGGCGGTTTTGACAAGTTGATGGAAACGCTCCGCCAGCGCCTGGCGGAACAAAAGGGCCGGCACCAAGGCGGTTCGAAATGGATTGGCACCGCCGGCACCTCGCCCTTTGGTGCCTATGGCTATAATCCGGAAGGTGTGCGGATTGGGCAGGAAGAAAGCCGCAATCGCCGCGCTGCCAAGGTGTGGGACAAGCGCGTCTATAAGGATTTGGATGAGGATGAGGCGTTATCCTCGCGCAATATGAAGGTCGCTTTGCGCCGGCTACGCCGCTTTGCCCGCACAGGTGCCGCGACAGAGCTGGATATGCCGGGCACGATTGGCGCGACCGCGCGCAATGGCGGGTCGCTTGATCTGCATATGGTGCCGGAACGCCGCAATGCGGTGAAGGTACTGCTGCTGATGGATATTGGCGGTTCGATGGATGATCATATCCGCATCTGCCAGGAATTGTTTTCAGCGGCACGCGGTGAATTCAAACATCTGGAATTCTACTACTTCCATAACTGCCCCTATGAACGGCTCTGGCGTGAAAACCGCCGGCGCAAGGAAACCGAAAAATCCACGCAGGAGGTCCTGCGCACCTATGGCCCGGATTGGCGCCTGGTGCTGGTGGGGGATGCCACCATGGGACCTTATGAAATCTCTCAGCCCGGCGGTTCGGTTGAACATTGGAATGAGGAATCAGGCGTGGTCTGGATGGGTCGCCTGACGCGGCATTTCCGCCGCGCTGCCTGGCTCAATCCTGTGGATCAGCAGCATTGGCGCTATACCCATTCCATCGGCATGATGCAGGGGCTGATGGAAAATCGCATGCATCCGCTGACACTGGCGGGGCTTGAATCCATGGCGCGGGAATTGGCGAAATAATGCCTGCGCCGCAACAAAATGATCGAAAGAAGGAAACGCTGTTTCATGGCCACTAAGCCTCGTCTGCCGCGCGGGCGGCAATTCTTTGCCAATCCCGGCCCGACCAATATTCCGGACTCGGTGCTGCTTGCGGTGGCGCATGTCACGGTTGACTTCAACGATCCGGCCTTCATGCCGGTCTATGAAAAATGCGTTGCAGGGCTGAAGCGCATTTTGAAGACGGAACAGGAAGTCTTTATGTACACCGGATCAGGCCATGCGGCCTGGGAAGCGAGTCTGGTCAATCTATTCTCCCCCGGTGACACAGTCGCCATTATTGAAACCGGCCATTTTTCGCAAAGCTGGGCGCAAATGGCCGAGGATTTATCCCTTAAGGCCGAAGTGATCAGCGCGGATTGGCGCCGAGGCGTTGATTTTGCCGCGCTGCGCGCAACGCTCGCTGCCGATACGGGCCATCGCATCAAGGCGATTTGCGCCGTGCATAATGAAACCGCAACAGGCATGGAATTGCCGTTGAAGGAAGTGCGGGCGGCGCTGGATGCAACGAAGCATCCTGCCCTTTTGCTGAGTGATACGATCTCCTCGCTTGCCTCACTTGATTTTCGTATGGATGAATGGGGCGTGGATGTTGCCGTGGGGGGCAGCCAGAAGGGCTTGATGCTTCCAACGGGCATGTCCTTCACCGGCGTTTCGGCCAAGGCGATGGCGGCGCATAAGACATCGCGCTTGCCGAAATCCTACCTGTCCTGGACCAATATGCTGATGCGCAAGCATAAATCCTTCGTTGGCACAGTGCCCACTTCCTTCTTCTATGGCTTGCAGGAAAGCCTCCGCTTGTTGGAAGAAGAAGGTCTGGATCAGGTCTTCGCGCGCCATTCACGCCTGGCGGAAGCGGTGCGGCGCTGCGTGCGCCACTGGTCCGGCAATGCTGGGCCGCAGCTTTTCTGCACCAACCCGGAACGATATTCTGATACCGTAACGTCCATTCTGATGCCCGAAGGCCATGATGCGGAAGCGGTGCGCCGCACCGCGCTACAAACCTTCAATGTCTCACTCGGCGGTGGTCTTGGGCCTTTGGGCGGCAAGGTATTCCGCATCGGCCATTTGGGCGATTTGAACGAACCGATGATCCTGGGCACGCTTTCTGTCGTTGAAATGGCGCTGAAGCTGAATGGCGTGCCGCATGCGCCCGGCGGCGTGGCCGCGGCGATGGAATATCTGGCGGAAGCCGCGCGTTGAAGTGGAGCATTTCCAAGCCAAGTGGCATCACTTGGCGGCTCGGGAAATGCGACCAAACATGCACTGAATTAGGGGCGCGCCATCGCGCGCGCCCTTCATAGACCAGACCGGCGCATCAAGCCGGCAGAGCAGGAGGAAGCAAGGCAATGTCCATCACCCGTCGCGGCGTCTATCGCCATGCCGATATGCAGCGGCTGTTCAACCCTGCCTCGATCGCCGTGATCGGCGCTTCCCCGCGCGCAGGCTCCTTCGCGGATCGCACCATCAGCGCGCTATCTGGCTATACGGGCCGGCTGCATCTGGTGAATAGTCGCTATGACAAGATAGGCGAGCGACCCTGCTTTCCTTCTGTCGCCGCACTGCCGGAAGTGCCCGATTGCTGCATTGTGGTAGCCGCCAAGGATGCGGTGGAAGAAATCGCGACCCATTGCGCCAAGGCGGGTGTTGGCGGGGTGATGATTTATGCCTCTGGCTTTTCGGAGACCGGGCGGGCAGAGGATATTGCTGCGCAACAACGCTTGGCTGCCATTGGCCGCGATGCGGGTATGCGCATTGTCGGCCCGAATTGCATCGGCATGCTGAATTTCGGCAGCAAGGCCGGTGTGACCTTCATGATCCCGCCGCCCATGGAAGCGCCCTTGCCGCATGCGCTTGGACTGGTCAGTCAATCCGGCGCGCTTGGCTTTTCCCTGGCGCAGGCGGTGATGCGTGGTGTTTCCGTGAGCCACCTTCTGACTACCGGCAATTCTTCTGATATTGATGTCGCGGATTGCGTTTCCTTCCTGGCGGATGATCCGGCGTGCCGCGCAATTGCTTGCGTTTTTGAAGGCATGCCGGACCCGATGCGCTTCATTGAAGCCGCACAAATCGCCGATGCTGCCGACAAGCCCTTGATTGTCTTCAAGCTTGGCACGGGCGAACAAGGCGCGGCGGCGGCGATGTCACACACGGGGTCTCTGGCTGGCTCCCAAGCCGCTTATCGCGCGGCCTTTGAGCGCGCCGGGGCGATCCTGGTGGATAATTTCGAGGCCATGGTGGAAACCGCTTCCTTCATGGCCAAGGCGCCAAAGCCAAAAGCGCGCGGTGTGGCGGTGGTGGCTGTTTCGGGCGGGGCGGCGATCATGTCGGCCGACCGCGCGGAAGAACGCGGCATTCCGCTGCCGCAGCCAACACCACCCGTGCAGGCCATTTTGGAATCGCGCATTCCGGATTTCGGATCCGCGCGCAATCCTTGCGATGTCACCGCGCAAGTCGCCAATGACCCGGAAAGCCTGACGGCGTGCGCTTCCGCCATGCTGGGTGAAGATCATTACGGCACGCTGCTTTATGCGCAGATCTATTCGACCGAGCTTTCCGCCAAGCGCCCCGGCGAATTGGCCGCCATTGCGGAAAAGCACGACAAGCCGATTTGCGTGGTCTGGACCACAGAATGGCTGGAAGGTTTCGGTTCGAAGGAGGCGGAGCAAAACCCGCGCATCGGCCTGTTCCGTTCCATGGATCGGTGTTTTGCCACGCTGGATCATTGGCATAAGCGCGAAGAACGGCGCGGCGCAGGCCCGCGGCAATATCAGCGCCTGGCACGCCCTGAAGCGGCGCAGGAAGCGGCGGCACTGATCAAGGCCGCACAGGACCGCACACTGACGGAACGCGAAGCGAAGCAAGTGCTGGCCGCTTATGGCGTGCCCGTGGTGCCGGAACGGCTCACCACCACGGAAGATGAGGCACTCGCCGCCGCCAAGGCGCTGGGCTGGCCGGTCGCGATCAAGGTGGAAAGCCCGGATTTGCCGCATAAGACCGAAGCAGGCGTCATTCGCTTGAAGCTGAAGGATGAAGCCGAATTGCGCGATGCCTTCCGCGCTGTCATGGCCAATGCCAAGCACCATGCGCCGAATGCGCGCATCAATGGCGTGCTGGTGCAGCCCATGGCGAAGCCGGGCGTGGAAATCATGGTGGGCGCGCGGATTGACCCGCTGATGGGACCGCTCGTGGTGGTCGGCCTTGGTGGTGTGCTGGTGGAATTGATGCGCGATTCAGCACTGGCGCTCGCGCCCGTCACCAAGACCGAAGCGCGCGATATGCTGGGCCGCCTGAAGGGCCGCGCGGCGCTGGAAGGCTTCCGTGGCGCGCCGGCCGCCGATATGGACCGGTTGTCCGACATCATTGTCCGGCTATCGGAATTTGCGGCCGATCAGCGTGATATGATCGCGGAGCTGGATGTTAACCCCATCATCATCGCCGGTAGCGACGCTGTCGCGGTGGATGCGCTGATTGTGAAAGCCTGAGGCAACACCATGACCAAACCGCTTTTCCTGCTTTGGACCGATGGCGCGGATGCCTATCGGAAGGCGATCACCGATGCCGGCTTGGACCAGCGCATTCGGCTGGATGTGCTGGCGCGCAACGCCACGCCAAGTGCCGAACAAATGCAGGAAGCGGAGGCGATGCTGACCTGGGGGCCGCCTGCCGGAACACTCGCGCAAATGCCGAAGCTTCGCTGGGCGCAGGCGTTGACGGCAGGGGTGGAACATTGGCTCGCGCGGGCCGATCTGCCGCCTGGAATGACGCTGACCTGCGCGCGGGGGACGCATCGCGTGCAAATGCCGGAAAACATCCTGGGCGCGCTGTTTCACATCACCAAACCCTATGCCGCGATTGTCGGCGATAACGCCGCTGCCACCTGGACGCGCCGGGTTTCTTCGACACTTGCGGGGCAGACGCTTGGTATTCTGGGTCTTGGCGCCATCGGCCAGGAATTGGCGCGCAAGGCTGCGGCGCTTGAAATGCGCGTGATCGGCACGCGCCGCGCGGCCGGCAGCTTGCCGCATGTGGATCGAGTTTATACGCCAGCAGAAACCGATGAGGTGCTGGCGCAATCCGATTTCGTGGTGCTGTTGCTGCCGGCCACGCCCGAGACCGAGAATATCATCAATGCCGCGCGGCTTTCGCGCATGAAGAAGACCGCCTGGCTGCTCAATTTCGGCCGTGGTGCCTTGATTGATGATGCGGCCCTGGTCGCCGCTGCCAAGGCCGGCACCATTGCGGGTGCCGTCCTGGATGTATTCCGCCAGGAACCTTTGCCCAAGGATGATCCATTCTGGGGGACGGAAAACATCCTTGTGCTGCCGCATATTGGCGGGCTGCACCCGGCGCGGGATTCTATGGTGGCAGCGCTGCTGGTTGAAAACCTGCGCCGCTTTTTGGATGGCGCGCCGCTCAAGGAAGTGGTGGACCGCAAGGCGGGTTACTGACCCCCATGGCTTATCGTCCCTTTGATCTCAGCGGCAAGGTCGCGCTGATCACGGGCGGCAATTCTGGTATTGGGCTTGGTATGGCGCAGGCCCTTGCCGAAGCAGGTGCTGATATCGCCATTTGGGGCAGCAATGCCGCTAAAAACGCAGCCGCTTTGGAAAACCTGAAGCCGCTTGGCGTGCGCCTTTATGCGCTGGCCTGCGATATTGGCGATGAGGCAGCGGTAGAGGGCGCCTTCGCGGAAACTGTCGCACAGCTTGGCCGTGTGGATGTCTGTTTCGCCAATGCCGGCACCTATGGCCATGCTGCGCGCTTCACGGCGCTGGAAACCGCCGAATGGCAGCGCGTGATGCGCATCAATCTGGATGGCGCCTTTTTCACGCTGCGCGCCGCGGCGCGGCATATGGTGGAACGCGGCGGCGGTGGTTCCCTGGTGGCCACCGCATCGCTGGCGGCCATTGAAGGTGCGGCGCGCAATGCGCATTACGGCGCGACCAAGGGCGCGCTGGTGGCCATGATACGCGCGCTGGCGGTTGAGATGGCCCGGTATGGCATCCGCGCCAATGCCATCCTGCCCGGCTGGATCGAAACCGCCATGACCGCCGGCAATGTCGCGGATGAGCGTTTCAGCGGCGCCGTGCTGCCCCGCATCCCGGCCAGGCGCTGGGGCCAGCCTGCGGATTTCGGTGGTATTGCGGTTTATCTGGCAAGCGACGCTTCCGCCTATCATTCCGGCGATTGCCTGGTGATTGATGGCGGCTATTCGCTATTCTGACCCCCCTCTGGACCCCGCCCCCCGGCTTGGGTTAGGAAGGCGTTGCGTTGCCCCTGTGGCGGAACGGTAGACGCAGACGACTCAAAATCGTCCGCCCGTAAGGGCATGGGAGTTCGAGTCTCCCTGGGGGCATTCCTTTCAAGAAGCGCGGCAAATCTGTGGGCAGGCCGGGGTCAGTGCTTTTCCGTGGCCTGGTTCGAAGAGATGGGCGGGTAGACCCGCGTTTCGTGCTTCAGTCTTTCGCGCCCGGCTGTGTAGAGCGCAATGGTCGCCAGCAGAATCGCGAGTGCCATCAGCGCCATGCGCAGATGGTGTTTGAAGCCACGGTCAAGCGCCACCGTGCTCATGGCGCTGCCGATCAGAAAGCCGGAAACGCCCCCCCCGAAATGCGCCGCGTGATCCAAAGGCGCATTCTGAACCACCGCAAGCACCGAAAAAACCAAAAAGCCACCAAGCGATTTCAGTTCTTCGGTCAATACGGAAGATGGTACCTCATTCCGGTAATCTAACATATAGGCAATGGTGGCGCCAAGAATGGCGCAAATGGCGCCCGATGCGCCAACGCTATTGACCAAAGGATTCCAAAGCAGGCTGAAGCCACTCGCGCAAATGCCGCCGACCAGATAGATCACCAGGAACAGGCTTGGGCCGAACATGCGTTCGCAAAGGCCACCGAAACTCCACAGCGTGTACATGTTCACAAACAGATGAAGCACGCCGGCATGCAGGAACATGGCACTTGCCAGTCGCCACCACTCCCCTTGCAGCGCCAGCGGCCCGTAATTGGACCCCCAAGGGATCAGCGCATCGCTCTCCGGCAGAAGCCAGCCGCCATTGAAGGTGCAAAAGGCCAGCGTCACCGCGATATTCAGCCAGATAAGTGCGGGGACGATATGAATGCGCGGATGGCGGGCCAGTAATTGATCCACGTAGCGGGCGATTTCACGTTCTTCCTGCGCTTCGGGCGATTGATCGGCTTCGGCTTTGGGGGCTGGGTCAGGCGGGGGATGAGGGTTCTGCATATGCATTGCCTCTTGCCGGGAGCAAACGCGGATGAAGATGGTTCATGTAGGTTGCCGTGACTGAAGGGGCCTTTCGCAGCATCAACCCCATATCGTGGCCAGGCAAGCAAAAAGAGCGTTTGGGCTGGATCAGCCTTCGCGCGCCTTTCGTAACGCCGCAAGGCGCAGGGCGCTTGCCAGCGGCAGGCCCTGGTCAGCGCGCGCTGCATCCACTTTGGCGACCAAGGCCGCGAGGCTTTCACCCCCCTGCGCCGCCGCTTCTTCCAGTGCAGCCCAGAATTCCCCTTCAAGCGCGACCGAGGTGGCATGCCCCGCCAGGCGGAAAGAGCGTTTGATCAGATACCGTGGCATGCTTGACCCCGAAAGCGGCGCTTTTTCATGTGCTGATGTCCCGGCCGATGGCTCGCGGGAAGCGTGGCCTCAGTAAGTGAAGCTGGCCGTCGGGCAAGCGCCGAGTCGTACTCAAAGCGAATCAGGAACTTCTCAGTCTCGTGGCCCAATCCATTGAAATAGGGGAAAATTTCAGTCGAATGACGCAACATCTTGCAGTCCGACTGATTTCCCATAAGAATTTACTGCCTGCTTCAAAACAAGGGAAGACATAAACATGAACTACAAGATCGAAACTATTGAAGGCATTGGCAAGGTCATGGGTGACAAATTGCGCGCGAATGGCGTGGCTGATACGGCTGGCTTGTTGGCGAAGGCAGCAACTCCGAAGGATCGTGCCACCCTTGCCGGGAAGACCGGTATCTCCGGCAAGCTCATCCTGAAATTTGCCAATCGCGCGGACCTGATGCGCGTTAATGGCGTTGGTGAGGAATATGCGGATCTGCTTGAAGCCGCCGGCGTGGATACGGTGCCCGAATTGGCTCAGCGCAAGGCACAAAATCTTTTTGATGCTCTGACCAAGACCAATATGGAAAAGAAGCTGGTGCGTCAGACCCCTTCTCTCGGCGCTGTCAAAAGCTGGATCGCGGCAGCGAAAGATATGCCTAGGGTGCTTCAGTATTAAGCCCACTCATTGTCTTCGGTTCGCCGAACAAGAATTCTGGTGGCGCGGATGACACCCAAGAAGGTGATTGGGCATATTGCTTGGAGTATGTCGTAGCCGAGTGATTTAACTTGGCTTTGGCATGCTCTGGCGGCTAGCGAAAATCCGCGCCAGCCGATCAAATTCCGCGACGGTAAGTGTCTCGCCGCGGCGGTCCCCGGCAATGCCGGCTTGATCCAGTAGGGCTTCGGCGTCGCCGAGGGATTTCAACGCGCCGCGTAGCATTTTGCGCCTTTGCCCGAAGGCTGCGGCGGTAAGTTTTTCCATGGCTGCGAATAGCGCGGGCGGCGGGTCTTCCTGATGGGGCGTAAAGCCCACCACGGCAGACCACACCTTGGGCGGGGGGCTGAAGGCGCCAGGCGGCAGCCGCATCAGCAAATCGCAACGGCACCGCCATTGCGCTAGCACTGCCAGCCGACCGTATGCAGGTGTTGCAGGTGCTGCAGTGATGCGTTCCGCCACTTCAAGCTGGAACATCAGCGTCATACCTTCAAGCGCTGCGGCGCTGCGCAGCCAACGTATCAGCAAAGGGCTTGCGACATTATAGGGCAGGTTGGCGATGATGCGCCTTGGCGCTGGCAGTGCCATGGCCGGGTCTACACCCAGCGCATCGGCTTCCATTACGCGAAGCCGTGCGGGATAGGCAGCAACCAATTCCTGCAAGGCGAAGACCGCACGCGTATCCAATTCCACTGCCAGAACTGATGCAGCGGGGCTTTGAAGCAAGGCGCGCGTCAGCCCGCCTGGCCCCGGCCCCACTTCCAGTACATGTCGCCCGGCAAGATCACCAGACAAGGCAGCGATGCGCGCGCAGATGTTGGGATCAAGCAGGAAATGCTGACCGAGCGCCTTGCGTGCATCAAGCCCATGTCGCGCGATGGTATCACTAAGGCTTGGTAGTACAGGCTTGGTCACGCCATCAGCCTGGGCGCGCAGGGTTATTCGTACGGATGTCGATTTGGGCACGGCGGCGCAAATCACGCTGCAACTGGCGGGACAGCAATTCAATCCGATCGCGCAGCAGTATATCGCGTGCCTGCTGCGGATTGGCTTCAGCCAGATTACGGGTTTCACGCGCGCACACCATGAAAATCAACGCACCATCCACGGAGATGATTGGCTGGGTTGCGCGCCCAATCGGCAGGCTGCCGAGAAGATCGCGCAATTCGGGTGGGGTGATGTTATCCAGACGTATCGGGCCGGGATCAGCGGGGCGCGGGCTGCCACGCGCGGCAGCGTCCATTGCATCACAGCTGCGGGCCTGGTCGGACAGCGTTTGCGCGCGTTGCAACTGTGCCAATTGCTGTGCTGTGGGCGCTTGCGGGTTCACCTGACCTTCAAAGGGCAGGAAGACCTGACGCATGCTCATGATGGTTGCCATGTCGCGTCCCGAAACACGTTTGTCGCGCAGTTGGACAATTTCAAAACCGCCGGGGACGCGAATGGGATTGCTGATGGCACCTTCGGGCATTTGCTTGAGGATATTGGCGACAGCCGGATCAAAGCGATCCCCTGTCATCCAATCCATGGCGCCACCTTGGATCGCGGACTGCGATTGGCTGAATTGCGCCGCCGCCATGGGGAAGGGGACGCCCTGGCGCAGGCGCTGAATGATATCGGTGACGAAGCGGCGCACCTGCGCTTCCTGACCAGGATTTTCGACTGGGATAAAGATTTCAGACACCAAAAATTCCGGCTCACCAAGCCGCGCACGTTGGGCGGCGAGGAATTCATTCACCTCAGCATCTGAAATATTGGCCTGTTCGCCGAGCATCCCGCGCAAGAGCCTTGCCCAGCCGATTTGCGCGCGGATCTGATCATAAAGCACGCGCGGTTCAATCCCAGCACGGCGCAGATTCTGCACCACACCACCGGGCGGCAGCCCGTTGCGGCTTTCGATATTGGCGACCGAACTCGCGATATCCTGATCCGTCACCGGAATGCGTCGGCGGCTGAGTTCCTGGATGCGCAGCCTTTCATCAATCAGCAGACGCAGGATTTGATCCCCGCCTTGTGCGCCGGTATCACCGGCGACACCAGCCGAAAGGGCGAGCAGGCGGCGCCGGCTATCGATTTCGCTCCGCGTCACGATGTCGCCATTCACCACTGCGACGATGCTGTTCACATTGCCACGAGCCGCTTGAGCATTAGCAGGCTTGTGGTCGACTTGGATCAGCAAGGCGGCCAGCAGCAGAATAACCAGGAACGGTGTTTTGTTTAAGGTCGCTGCGCGCATAAACGCCTCCTCAAGCTTGCCGCCCTTGGTGGGCGGTGTCGCGCTAAGACTCATAAGGCCCTCAATCCAACTTCGCCAACGGTTTTGAAACCGAAGCGGAACAGCAACATGGTTGAACCAGGGTAGAGGTCACCGGTGGATAGATTTTCAGCATTGCGCCTGATGAACCGTGTTTCAAAGATGAAGCACTCATCTTCATACAGAGCTGAAAAGCCGACTGCCACTGGACGATCCAATTGTATGTCTTGCCGGCCAAACGCACTTAAGCGCCACAAGCCCATACGCTGGGAAGCGCCGAGATAGATTTCCTCTCGCTCTCCAAAAGGCGTTAGATAGGGCACAGGCGGTGCTTGTAGATAGCCAAGAGTGAAGGCGGTATCATTACCTGCCTGCACAGTGGCGCTGATATCATAGGCCCGAGCAGCGAAGCTTTCCCCGCCGCGCCGTGCCCGGCCTGTCAGGTCAAGCCAGGAACTCGGCCGAAAAGTAAAACGACTAACCCAATCCGACGCACGATTTTCAAGCCCGCTATAGGGGTAGAAGGGGCCACCATCATCCTGAACGCGAAACGAACGACCCACAATCGCTTCCACCTGACGCGAACCAGGCAGGAACCAGGCGCCGCGCAGTGCCATGTCGGCGCGTGTGCCACCTTCCTGCCGATCGCGCCCGGTGAAGCGATTGAGCGAAAACAGATTGGCGTCAGTGAAGTCGAAGACGATGCTGTCTTCATTCGGAATGCGATACTGGCTGCCGGTCATCGGGCCGGTCACCAATTGGATGCGCGGTTCAATCACTTGCCGGCCCCAATCACCACCATCGCGCAGGAAGGGCATCCGCCAATCAAGCGCGGTGCGGATATTGGCCGCAGCGCTTTGCCCATTTGGGCTGCCGGTCGCGAAATTAGGCGCCAGATTGATATCCTCAAAATCATAGGCCGCCAGATCGCTTTGCGCACGCAGCGTCCAGATACCGCCCAGCTCATCCATCCGCGGCAAAGCGTAACCGATGCGTGATGCCATCCGGCGCGTGCTGGTGCCCGAGCCGCGGAATATGGCGAAATTCCAGGTATCTACCGTGAAACGCCCACCTAGGGAATCTTCAGGAGATTCCCAATCGGCATAGATATTGGGCAGTACCAGTGGAATACGATCCAGGTCATCGGTCCGGCGCAGCCCCTGATAGGCGCGCGCATCGATACGCGCGAAAGCTTCTGGACCCCAAAAACCTTCAGTGAAAACTGTTGTCGGCAGGACGCGCTGCGACCCGTAGCGATAAATGCGGAGATAAAGGTCAGATGAGGCGCGGTTGGCATCAAAGCCAGCGCGCCAGTTTTCATCGAGTGAGAAGCGGCCCTTGGCGAAGATATGACCGGCGAAGCCTTCTTCCGTGCCATCGCGGCCATCAAGATGGCCGACAGAACTCAAGACCTCCATCTCGCCATTGTTAAATCTGCGGCGGTAATCCACACCCAGATTGGGTGCGACGCGGGTTGAGGTGGTGGGCCGAAGAACAAGTTCCTGGCTTTCATCAATAGCCCAGTAATAGGGTGTTTCAATGAATCCGCCGAGATATTTGGTTACACCGAAGCTGGGGCTGAGAAAGCCTGATTGCCGGGCGGCAGAACCATCCGGGTGCTGGAAATAGGGCAGCCACATTACTGGGATGCCGGCCATATCCAGCGAAGCGCCACGATAGCGCACCTGTTGTTCTGAGCGATCCAAGGTTGCTGTGCGCGCGCGCAATTGCCAGATGGGTGGCGACAGCGGATCATCCTTACAGGGATCACATACGGTATACAGGACACGCGAAAGATCAAAGATGGAGCCGTTGGTTCGACGAGCGCCAGTTGCGGCGATACGTCCGTTCTGCGTCAGGTGCCCACGCAGCCCTTCCAGTACGCCATCACGCATCTGGTTGGAAAGTTCGGCGCTTTCGGCGAACATCACCTGACCATCGGCTTCAATCAACTGCACATTGCCGCGTGCGGTTGCGACCCCCGTATTGCGGTTATAGGTCAGCTCATCGGCGCGCAGGATACGCCCGCCCTGGAAGGCTTCGACCCTACCACGTGCCACCACCAGGGCAGCATTTTGATCGTATTCCACTTCGTCAGCCGTGAAGGTGACTGGCGCATTCTGCGCTGGGGTTGCGGGCACGGTAGCGGCCGGCGCCGGGGTGGTGCCTGGAAGGATTGGTGTCATTGAGGCTGGTGGGGCGATAGGCAGCAGCAGCGGGGACTGCGCGAAGACCCCTGACGAGGCCAACGCCATGACCAAAAAGCAAATATTTCTCCCGGCCCGGCGCTGCATCCTAACCATCCTCAAGATGCAGCAGGAGCGCCGCTGCTAATAGGAATCCAGCGCCCGCGGGCGCCCAGGCTGCCAATACCACGGGCAATGTACCGGCTTCACCAAACTCCGCGGTAATCTTGTCCAGCACGAAAAGCGCGAAGCCAGCGCTGACCCCGCCCGCGATCATGCGCGCCACCCCGCCGCGGCGGGCCGAACGCATGGAAAAACCAGCCGCCAGCAGCGCCATGGCGATGGCAAGCAGCGGCAACGCCAATAGCGATTGGAAATGCAGCCGATGACGAATGGCGGAAAACCCGGCATTTTCGAGAACCGTGATAAATTCCGGCAAGGCCCAGAGGCTCAGCGTATCCGGGCTTGCGAAGGAGTTTTCGATACGCTCGGGCGTCAATTCGGTGGGGAAATCCAGACCTTGCGGCGCGCCCGCGACGCGATCCGCACCGAAGACCATGGCGCCTTCAAAGCGCCAGCGCCCAGGCTGCAGCAAAGCTGATGTCGCCTCGATGCGTGCCAAGGGGCGATCTTCCGCCGAAAGCCGCCAGACGCTTACCTCAGCGAGCCGCAGCGCCTCCTCGGGGCGCGATTCGCGCGTTACAACCGGTCGCCCGGAAATAATGGCGACGCCCTGGGGTTGCAGCCCGTCATCCGCCTGACGCAGCCAAAGCCTGCCGCCGGCAAGCGCCGTAATGCCACCGACATTGCGGAGATAAAGCTGGTCCAGCCTTTCAGCCCGCGCCAACATGGCCGAAGACAAGGGCGAAAGCGCCATGCTGGCACCAAGGCCGAGCAACAGCGCCACCAGCACCGGGCCAGCCAGAAAGCCCCAGGCGGAAATCCCTGCGGCGCGCGCTACCACCAATTCGGAAAACCGCGTGAGGCGCCAAAAAGCGATGATTCCACCCAGCAGCACGGCGAAGGGCAGGATCTGCATGGCGACATAGGGCACGCGCAGTGCTGCGATTTGCGACACAAGCGCGAAATTAGCCTCCGGCCTTGTTGCGGCGCGGCGGAGCAATTCAATCAGGTCAAACAGGGCAACCAGAGCGGAAAGCGCCAGCACCATCAGCAAAGCCATGCCGGCAAAGCGCCGCGCGACATAGGTCATGAGCGTGATTGGCAGGGTCATGGCAGCGCCTCACGCGGCGGAGCCCGGCGTGGCAGGCCGCGGGCGCCGCTTAGCCACCAGGCGGAAATCACACCAGGCAGAATGGCGTGCAGCCAGATCAGCCAGATCAGGCCATCGCGCCGCGCCGCCGCATTGCCGATAGTCAGGCCAATTGCCAGCAGCGCCACCATGATGCCGACACCAATCACAACGCCTGCACCCCCGCCATGCCGGCGGAATTGCCCGGTCAGCGCGACCGCCAGCCCAACCAGCGCAAAGGATAGCGCGGTTAGCGGACTTGCCATGCGCTGATGCGCCTCTGCCCTAAAGCGTCTGACATCGCGCGGACGCAGTTCTTCCGCCGGATCAGGATAGAGCAATTCAGTGATGGAGCGCTCCCGGCTGTCGCGGCTACGGGTTTCCTCGTTACGGGCAACGCGCGCCAGATCAACGCTGTTTTCGGAAAAGCTCAGCACCGTCAGGCGCGGCGGCGCGCCAGACGCACCCTTTTCCATCTGCTGGCGCACACCGTCATAAAGCGTCACGCGCGGCCCATCCGGCCCCTGGCCGATGCGCCCGGATTGCGCCAGGATAGTCACCGCCCCGCCGGCTTCGCGCTGGTCGTGCACTATAATGCCACGCAGCGTGCCATCGGCGTCTCGCTTGCGGGCATAGACAGTCAGATCGCTGCCAAGGGTGGAAAAAACCCCTTCCTGTAGCAGCACGCCCACCAATTGATTGCGGATTTCAAACTGCCATTGCCGAAAGGCCGTATGGCTAAGTGGCACCAGCCAGAAATTCAAAAAGGCCATCACGCCCACCACCAAAAGCCCTAGCGCCAAGGCAGGGCGCGCGATCTGCCAATTGGAAAGCCCCGCCGCGCGCATCACAACCAATTCGCGGTCTCCCGCCAAGCGCAAATGGACAAACAGCATCACAATGAAGGTCGTGATCGGCAGAATGACCGAAAAGAAGGAAGGCAATAACAGGCTGGTCAATTCAAAAAATACCGCAAGCGACAATCCGCGATCCAGCACCAATTCAATGAAGCGCAAGGATTGCGTCAGCCAGACAAGCGCCGCCAGCCCCACCGTGACGGCCAGCAGGGCCAGCGCAAGCTGACGGAACAGATATCGATCGAGCAGGGTCATAAGCCTCCCTACCCTACCCGCTTGGCGCCCATGCCGAAAGCGGCACGGGCTTCAGGGCAGCACCTTGCCGGGATTCATAACGCCCTTAGGGTCCAGCGCGGCCTTGATCTGCCGCATCACAGCCAATTCAGCGCCGCCGCGCCATTCTTCCATCATATCGGTCTTGAGCTGCCCTATGCCGTGTTCCGCGCTGAAGGACCCGTCCAAATCCCGCACCACTTCATTCACGCAATCCATGATGTCGTGGCTGCGCGCGAGGAAAGCCGCCGGATCAGCGCCTTCGGGCTGGACCAGATTCACATGAATATTCCCATCGCCCATATGGCCAAAAGGCATGGGGCGGATGCCCGGAATCAGCTTGCGGCAGGCTTCCGAGGCACGTTCGATCAATTCCGGCACGCGTGAGACAGGGACCGAGACATCATTCTTCACCGAAGCCCCGGCCTTACGCTGCGCTTCGGTGTGTTCTTCGCGAATGCGCCAAATGGCGGCGCGCTGCGCTTCGCTTTCCGCCAGTACGGCATCCAGCACTTCGCCCTGCTCCATCGCTGGTGCCAGCACAAGCTCCGCCAAGCCCCGCAAATCGGCGTCAGGCCGGGTGGAGGCCAGATCAATCAGCACATAATGGCCAGCGCGTTCCGCGAGTGGCAGGGTGACGCCAGGGATCAGCTGTACTGTCAGATCAACGCCATCGCCCGACATATACTCAAAGGCACGAATCGCGCCCTCGTCATTGTCACGAAAGCGCCGAAATAGGCCAAGCGCCGCTTCGGCATCGCGCACGGCGGCAAAAATCACCTCATTGGCGCGGGGGCGGGCGAAAAGCTTCAAGACAGCAGCGGTGATGATGCCAAGCGTGCCCTCGGCGCCCACAAAAACATGGCGGAGCGCATAGCCGGTATTGTCTTTGCGCAAGCGCCTCAAGCCATGCCAGATGCTACCATCGGGCAGTACCACTTCCAGCCCCAGCATCAATTCCCGCGCATTGCCGTAGCGCACGGTATTGTTGCCACCGGCATTGGTGGAAAGCACGCCGCCAATCATGGCTGTGCCTTCGCCACCGAAGCTCAGCGGGAAAAGGCAGCCCGCGGCGGCAGCGGCTTCCTGCGCGGTTTTTACCACGACGCCTGCCTCAGCCGTCATGGTCATATCCACAGGGTCAAGATCGCGGATGCGGTTCAGGCGCGCGAGCGAGACAATCACGGCGCGTCCGGAAGCATCGGGCGTCGCGCCACCTACCATGGAGGTATTGCCCCCCTGCGGCACAATCGCGATGCCGGCGGCGGCGCACAGCCTGACCGCTTCGGCCAATTCGGCGGTATTGGCGGGGCGAAGCAGCGCCATGGCGCGGCCCTGATAGAGGCTTCGCCAATCAGCCAAAGCGGGGGCAAGATCGGTTGGTTCGGTCAGCAGCCCGGCAGGGCCAAGCAGGCTGGCAAGCGCGGGGGGAAGGGGGGAAGATTCGGCCATGGCTTGTTCAAACCCCCCCTGCTCTGCGCGGTCAAGTTCTGTTGTTCAGCTTTGAGTTGGAGGGGACGGAAGCGCTGAGCGCGCAAATAGGGAATAGCATGGGCCGAACCGAACTGCTTGACAGGGCTTTACCGGCTGCCGAGGCTTTTCGAATCCGGTAAAATTCGCCCCATGCCCTTTGGAGTGACTTCAAATGCCCTTGGTCACGATCACCCTGGCGCGCCGAGCAACGCCGACATCACCGGAAAAGAAAGCCGAAATCATCGCCGGGGTGACCGATCTGCTGGTTGAAACGCTTGGCAAGCGCGCAGAGGATGTTGTGGTGCTGATCGAAGAACTTGATCCTGATAATTGGGGCCAAGGTGGCGTGACCGCCTCAGAAATACGGCGCCGGCGCATGGCGGCTAGTGCTGAACATCAAGGAGAGAAAACATCGTGACAGCTGCACTGGATGGGCTGATAGTTCTGGATCTGACGAATTTCCTCTCTGGCCCCTATTGCACCATGCTGCTGGGTGATCTGGGCGCTGATGTTATCAAGGTGGAGCGCCCCGATGGCGGCGATGATGCGCGGCGCATGCCGCCCTTTGTGGATGGGCGCAGCCAGCCCTTTGCTGTCTGGAACCGCAACAAGCGCAGTATCACTGCGGATTTGAAACAGCCCGAGGATGTTGAACTGGTGCGCCAATTGGCGCTTCGCGCTGATGTGCTGGTGGAGAATTTCCGCCCCGGTACGCTGGCGCGGCTGGGTTTAGGGTGGGAGGCGCTGAGCGCCGCCAACCCGCGCCTGATCTGGTGTTCGATTTCGGGTTTTGGCCAGACCGGCCCTTGGGCGGATCATGGCGGCTTGGATATGATGGCACAGGGCATGTCGGGCCTGATGGCCGGCAATGGCCCGCCGGATGGCGAACCCTATCGCCTCCCGATCGCCATTACCGATGTCACGGCGGGGATGTTCTCGGCGCTTTCGGTCATGGCGGCCTTGCAGGCGCGGGAGAAGACCGGGCAGGGCCAGCGCATTGACCAATCCTTGTTCGAAGCGGGGGTCGCGCTTGGTGTTTATGAAGCCGCGCATGTTTTCGCCCATGGCACGCGGCCTTCACGGCTTGGGCAATTGCATCGCGGATCGGCACCCTATCGCGTTTTCCAGACAGCCGATGGCTATATCACGCTTGGCGCTTCCAAGGAGAAATTCTGGCAGGCGCTATGCGGCATTATCGGGCGGCCGGAATTGGCGAATGACCCACGCTTCAAGACCAATGCGGATCGGGTGGCAAACAACAACGCGCTGATCGCGATTTTGCAGGAAATTCTGGCAAGGCGCGGCAGTGCCGAATGGCTGGCGGCACTTGGCAAGGCCGGCATCCCTTCAGAAGCCGTGCTGTCTTACGATGAGGCTTTGGCCCATCCGCAGGGCCAGGCACGTGGCCTGGCGCAGCTGTTCGAAGACCCAGAACGCGGGCCGATCCAACATCTGGCGCCCCCCTTGCGGCTGGAAGCCACGCCGGCGCGCATCATCCGCCGCGCGCCGGATTTAGGCGAACATAATGCGGAGATTCGGGCATGGCTGACGCAAAAAGCTTGACGCATTAGGGGCGAAAATTGTCTGATCCAGGAGGGTTTTTCGTGCCGTGCCTTGCCGAGTAGTTGGCATTCCGACCTCTATCGGGCCCGTCCGGGAAAACCGGAACAAAGCGGCAGGGCACCTGCCGCCATAACAAAAGGGGCTCGCGTCATGCCGAATGGCACTGTGAAATGGTTCAATGCAACCAAAGGATTTGGCTTCATCCTGCCTGATGGTGGCGGCAAGGATGTGTTTGTCCATGTCACCGCTGTGCAAAAGGCCGGCATGCAAGGGCTCAAGGAAAACCAAAAGGTCGCCTTTGACGTTGCCGAGGAACGCGGCAAGCCTGCCGCGATCAATCTGAAGGCTTTGTAGCCCCCGCAAGGGGCGGCGCGCGGCGGATACTACTGCGCCCGCCAATGCGGCATCACCCCGCGCGGAAGGTGATGGGCTTGGCGCCTTCCCACAGCACCGCGCGGCCGGTCTTGGCCAGGCGGTCAAGGCCTTCACGAATGGTCAGGAAGTGGTTACCGGCCAATTGGCCCGCCTTGCTCGCAAAGCAGGTCGGGCCATAGGCAACCAGAATTTCCGTCTCGCTCATCGTACCCGGGTGCACAATGATCTGCCCCGGCGCGGGGTAGCTGGTGGCGTTTTCCCAGGGGATGGAAAGCTCGCGTTCGCCCATCGGGATCCAGCAGGCTTCGCCGGACCAACGCACATGAATGATGCGGTCCTGATAGGGCAGCAGGGCGCGGAAGCGCGCGCAGGTTTTGGGCGCGGCGGCGTCTTCAAAAAACGCCTCGAAAATTTCGCCGCCAATATCAATGATGATGTCAGCCATCTGCGTCCCCCATGTCGCGCCGGCACCACACCGGCGCGCGGGGGTTACGCGACCCGGCCGCGCTTGCCAAGCCGGGGGGCACCGCCGGGGTGCTTGCGACCTTCCATACCTGGGCCGGGTTTGGGTTTCTTTTCAAAGCGCTTGGGCGGTTTGCCCGGTTTGCCGGGCTTGGGCGGCCTTGGGGCGGCTGAGGCCTTGCCCGGCTTGGCTTCACGCAGGGGCGCTGAACGTTCCGCTTTCTGCGGTGCTTCCCGCGCGGCCTGCCGGAAGGGCTGCATGGGCTGGATCTGGATATCCTCCCGATCATCGGCGCTATTCTGGCGGGCGGCAGCGGCGAAGCGTTCCGCGGCATAGGGCGCGATTTCGACCATGGTTTCCTGTCCCAGAATGCGGATGCGCCCAATCTCCTGGCGCGTCAGATGCCCACGGCGGCACAGGAAGGGCAGCAGCCAGCGCGGATCTGCATTGCCATTCCGCCCGATATTAAGCCGGAACCAAACACCTTCCCCACCACGCGGCGCATCGCCATCAGGTGCTTCCCGCCGCGCCTCGCGCCTTTCGGGCTTTTGTTCGGCGATTTCCTCGGGCGCCGGCAAAGGCGCTCGCAGCATTTTGATTAATGCCGCCGCCAGGGTTTCGCTGGTGATATCGCTACCGGCCAGCAAGCGCTGCGCGAGGGCCAGATCATCATCTGATGCTTCTTCAGCGAGAACACCCCGCGCCTGTTCGGCCAAGCGTTCGGCATCACGCGCAAGCACGGCATCGGCAGAAGGTGCCGGTCCCCAGGTGGCCGCGACCTTGGCGGCGCCAATCAGCCGTTCGGCAAGGCGGCGGCGCGGATGCGGCACCAGCAAAACACTGGTGCCCTTGCGCCCAGCACGGCCGGTGCGACCGCTCCTATGCAGCAAGGTTTCCGAATCCCGCGGCAATTCGGCGTGAATCACCAAATCCAATTCCGGCAAATCAATGCCGCGCGCCGCGACATCGGTTGCGACACAAACGCGTGACCGGCCATCGCGCAGCGCCTGCAAGGCGCGCAGCCGCTCGGCCTGGGTCAATTCGCCGGAAAGCGCCACGGCGGGAAAGCCGCGCTCCGCCAAATTGCCATGCAGCCGCGCCACCGCCGCGCGTGTTGCGCAAAATACCATCGCGAGCGGTGGGTTTTCCAAGCGTATAAGGTTTACCACCGCACGTTCAATTTCATGTGGTGCGACCAGCATGGCGCGATAGGTGATATCGCCATGCGCTTCACCGCCGCCACCCACTTCAAGGCGCAGCGCATCGCGTTGATAGCTTTTCGCAAGCGCCGCAATGGCGCGCGGCACAGTGGCTGAGAACATCAGCGTACGACGTTCCGGCGGCAGGCGATCCAGGATTGCTTCCAATTCTTCCCGGAAGCCGAGGTCAAGCATCTCATCGGCTTCATCCAGCACCACAACGCGCAGGGCATCGGGTTTCAGATTGCCGCGTTCCAGATGATCACAAAGCCGGCCAGGCGTGCCGACAATGATATGCGCGCCGGCGAGCAATTGACGCTTTTCCGCAATGGGATCCATGCCACCAACGCCAGAGGCAATGCGCCCACCGGCGGGGGCGTAAAGCCAAGTAAGCTCTGCCTTTACCTGCAAAGCCAATTCGCGCGTGGGCGCGACCACGATGGCCAATGGTGCGCCGGGTGGCGGCAGGCGGTCAGCGCCGCCCAGCAATTCCGGCGCGATGGATAAGCCGAAAGCAACCGTTTTGCCCGAGCCGGTCTGGGCCGAGACAAGCAAATCCCGCCCGGCAGCATCTTCCGCCAGGACCGCGTTTTGTACGGGGGTAGGGGCGGCATAGCCGCGTGATGTCAGCGCCGATTGCAGCGCCGCAGGGATACCAGAAAAGGACATGAGGAGTTTGGTCTCGGAAAAAACAAGCCTTTCCTTGCGCCCCGGCGCCGTGCCGCGTCAAGCTTTGCATGGTTTTGGGCATTGATCCCGACGCATGGCTGGGTCACGCTGGGGCGCATTGAAAAGGAGGATCACCATGCAAGAAACCATCCTGTTTCCGGGAAAAGTCGAATGGTCGGGCGAAAATCCGGGGATTTCCCTGAAGGAGGACCCGAATGGCCCCTTCACCACACTCGCCAGTTTTTTCCGCGTAGTGCTTTCCCCCCACGGCGCCGGCCACGCGCTGGTGCTGATGCAATCCCCGCATGAGGCGAACCCGGCGGAGGGGGCGGCGAATTGGTGCCTGACGGATAATGAACCCCTCGCGCGCTGGCTGATTGCCGAATACCTCAGCCATTTCGGCGCCTTTCGCGGCATTGCCGGCCTGGCGGGCCTGCGTTTCCGCAAATTGGATGAGGTGAAAACTGCGGGCGATCCGCGCAGCCATTACAGCGAAAGCGTGCGCGCGGGGGATATGACGGTTTCCATGGCGTGGCAGGGTCTGGGTGAGCCCTTCTGCTTCGCTTTCGCGCCACCGCAATCCGCGACCGGCAAGCATGTGATGCCGAGCCTGTTCATCGGCTGCGAAAGCGCCGCCGTGACGGTGAATGGTGTTCGCCGCCCCGGCGCGCCGATTCCGCGCGAAGTGGCGGGGCGCAAGATCAGCACCGCGATGCTCGCCTTCTGCGAGACATGGCTGCGCGTGTAACCTTAGCTAAGCCGCGCGGTATTGCCGGAGCGATCCGGCATGCATGATCCGCCCCGCGAGTGGGCGGCCAATGATGCGTTCCGCAAGCCGCGCGGCTTCAATCAGCCGGTCAAGATCAATGCCGGTTTCAACGCCCATTTCGTGGCACAGAAACACCATATCTTCGGTGCAGATATTTCCCGCCCCGCGTGCATCGCCATGGCCGGCGAAGGGGCAACCGCCCAGGCCCGCCACGGAGCTGTCAAATAGTGAAACGCCCATCTCCAGCGCGGCCAGCACATTGGCCGTGCCAAGCCCGCGCGTGTCATGCAAATGCAACCCCACTTCCACATCGGGCAGCTTTTCGCGCAGCATCCCAACCAGGCGGCGCACCGCCTGCGGATTGGCCCAGCCCATGGTATCGGCGAAATAGAGCTTCTTCAGGTTTATGCCGCGTTCCGCACAAACCCGATGCGCCCAGAGCAATTCCTGCACCGGCCTTTCGGGCGGAATTTCGCCTTCATAATTGCAGCCAAAGGCGGTCATCACCAAGGCGCGTTCCACCGTGACACCGGCTTCGGCGTAAAGATCAAGCCAGCGCACCACACGTTCCCGCATCTCAGCCGCGGTGCAATTATTGTTGCGCTTGGCGAAAGCGTCCGATGTGTAAAGGCTGATCTTGCCGACCAGATCAACGCCTTGCGCGGCGCGCGCACGATTGAAGCCCTGTTCATTCAGCCACAGCGCTTCATAACGAACGCCAGGGCGCTTTTTGATGGCAGCGAAGAACTCCGCTGAATCCACCATTTGCGGCACGGCCTTGGGGGAGACGAAGGACGCCACCTGAATGGCGGTGAGCCCGGTTTCCGCCAGCGCTTCGACCAACGCCACGCGATCAGCGAGCGGATAGATCACGGGTTCGATCTGAAACCCCTCTCGCGGGCCTTCTTCATGGAAATGGACATGCTTTGGCAGATCAGACATGGCGGTTTCCCAAATGATGTAGGCGTTGACAGCGCCGCTTGGCGCGATGACGCTTGGCGGTGACTATGGCGCTGCCTGCGACGCTGCGCCAGAGCCAGAGGGAAACGCCATGAAACACAATGTACTGCCGCGCCGCGCGGCGCTTTTGGGGGCTTTGGGCTTGGCAGGCACGCAGGGTGCCGCCGCGCAGCCAGCTGGGCGCTGGCCGGATCGGCCCATTCGCTTCATCGTCGCCTTTCCCGCCGGCAGCGGCACGGATGTTACCACGCGCAACTTTACCGATGCGCTGAGTGCAGAACTTGGGCAGCCGGTTGTCGTGGATAATCGCGGCGGTGCGAATGGCTTCATTGCCTCAGAAGCCGTCGCCCGTGCGCGGCCCGATGGCTATACGTTTCTGTCCACCGCCAATACGACGCATGGCTCAAACCCGGCGTTGTTCCATCGCCTGCCCTATGATCCGGTGGTGGATTTTGCGCCGGTTGCGCTGATTGGTGTGGGTGTGCTGCTGGTGGTGGTGAATAATGATCTGCCGGTGCGCAGCATGCGCGAACTTGCCGATTATGCGCGTGCCAATCCCGGCAAGCTCAATTTCGCCTCCGGCAGTGCGTCTTCCCGCGTCGCCGGTGAGATGTTCAAATCCATGGCCGGGGTGGATATGGTGAATGTCACCTATCGCTCGAACCCGCTTGGCATCACGGATGTCATTGGCGGTGTGGCGCAGGTGATGTTTGTGGATGCCACAACTTCCATGCCGCAGGCGCGCGAAGGGCGGGTGCGTGCGATTGGTGTGACAAGCCGTCAACGCGTTGCCATGATGCCTGATCTGCCGACGGTCGAAGAACAGGGTTTTCCTGGTTATGAAATGCTGTCCTGGAATGCGATGTATGCGCCAGCCGGCACGCCGCCTGAGATCATCGCCCGCATCAATGGCCTCGTGAATGAGATTATGGCGCGCCCAGCCGTACGCGATCGCCTGACCGCTAACGGCATGGTGCTGCGTCCGGGATCGCCAGATGATCTGGCGCGCTTCCAGGCCGCCGAGATCGAGAAATGGAAGCGCCTGGTGCGTGAAGCCGGGATTGAATTGCAATGATGGGCGTCTTGTCTGGCGTGCGGGTGGTGGAGCTTGGCCAGGTGCTGGCCGGGCCCTTTGCGGGCGCGATTTTCGCTGACCTTGGCGCCGATGTGATCAAGGTGGAAAAACCTGACGGTGGGGATGATGCGCGCCGTATGGGCCCGGATTTCCGCCATGGCGATGCGCTGAATTTCCATGAATTCAATCGCGGCAAGAAATCCGTGACCCTTGATCTGAAATCGCCTGAGGGGGTTGAGGCTTTGCATGGCTTGCTCGCCCATGCCGATATCATGCTGCATAATCTCCGCCCCGGCGCGGCGGAGGCTTTGGGGATTGGCGCGCAAGCAGTGACCGCGCGGCATCCGCATTTGATCTATTGCGAAATGTCGGCTTTCGGTCATGTCGGGCCGGAGAAGCTGCGCCCGGGCTATGAACCATTGTTGCAGGCTTTCGGTGGGCTTTCTTCCATCACCGGGGAACCGGATGGGCCACCGGTGCGCATGGGGGCTTCCGTGGTTGATCAGGGGACGGGGCTTTGGACTGTGCTCGGCGCGCTTGCCATGCTGGAACGGCGCCACCGCACCGGGCAGGGCGGTGTCGTGAATACATCGCTATTCGAAACGGCGCTGTTATGGGCGGGGCAGAAGATCAGCGCCTATGTGAATATGGGCAAACTCCCGGAACGTCATGCCTCTGGCCATCCGAACCTGACACCTTATGAGGCGTTTGATGCCGCCGATGGGCCGGTGCTGGTTTGCTGCGGCAATGACCGGTTGTTCGCGAAATTCGCCGCCGAATTGGGCCATGCGGAATGGGCGAGTGATGAGCGGTTTTCGACCAATCGCGCCCGGCTGAAACATAAGGCGCTGCTGCTGCCGATGATCGCGGCGCTCATGCGGATCACGCCGCGCGCCGAATGGCTGCAACGGCTTGCGCGGATTGGTGTGCCTTGCGCACCGGTGAACAGCATTCCGGAAGTGCTGGCGGAACCGCAAACCCAGGCGCTAGGCATGGTGCAGCCGGTGCCGAATGAGGATTTTTCGCTGGTTGCCATGCCTCTTTCCTTCAATGGCGAAAGGCCGCGTATGGCCGGCCCTGCGCCACGTCTCGGCGCGCATAACAAGGAAATTTTGAAAGGCTGATCAGCCGGCCAAGCGCGCACGCCCTTTGGCGGTGATGCGCACGTGCATATCAGCGGCACCATCGCGCGCGGGTTCCAGCCGGATCAGGCCATCTTCCAAAGCATCTTCCCAGGCGGAAAGCCGCGGACAATTACTGCGCCATGCATCCATGGTGTCGGCGTAGCTCCGCGGGCGTTCTTCGAGCCAACGCAGGAATTGCACCATCAGTGTGGTCGGGATGGCGGGGGCGTCTTGCAGCATGGGCTCAGCCTAAATCCGCGGGCGGCGACACTCAAGACGCCAGAATAGCCTCCACAATCTCCTGCACCTCCAAGGCTTCGCGTACAGTTGCCAGCCGATGCGCCTCACCGCGCGTCATGGCGGCGACCTCGGCCAACTGCCCCCTCAGCACCATGGGGCGCATCTTTTCATTGGGCAGCGCATCCGGCGCCTGCGCCCAAGTGCCGTCAGCGCTGAGCCTTTCGGCGAAAGACCAATCGCGCAGCCGGATCGCGCCATTCAGTGTCCAGGTATTGTGATCATCCTTGGTGGTGGTGCCGACCGAGCCCTTAAGCGTCACCGGCACGCCACCTGCGCTCAGCCGCGCGGTGATGGCGGATTCCGCGCCATCGCCGGGCGGGTAGGTGACTTGTGCCTCCAGCAATTTGAGCGGCCCCAATTGCCGGCGCGTGAGGAATAGAAAGTGGGAGACAACTTCGCGCGTAAACCCGCCCTCGGCCCGTTTCGCGAGCCAGCTTGCCGCCGCCTGCTGCCAACCGCGCGGCCAAGTGGGGAAGGCGACTTCAATGGCAAGGCTTTCAGGTGTCAACGCCGCGCGCCAGGCCGAAAGCTGCGCCACGGCGGGCGAGGACGCCATGGGGAAATTCACCGCCGCGCGCGCGCCGGCCGCTTCCGCCCGCGCGACAAAAGCGCGCGCTTCGGTCAGCGATGTCGCAAGTGGCTTTTCGATGAAAACACTCCGACCTGCTGCAATGGCAGCCTCGGCCAGCGGAATATGCGCGGCGGGAGGGGCTGCGATGTAAAGGCAATCACAGGCGGCGATCACTGCATCCGGTGTCGCCAGCATGCGCGGCGCGCCGGTGATGCCGGCAAGCCGTGTCGCCGCCGCCGGTGCCGGGTCCCAGACCGCCACGGGAGTAACACTTTCGCTGGCGTGTTCCAAGGCAGCGCGCAGCAGGCGCTCACCCATGATGCCAATGCCGATAATACCGAGTGTGACGGGGGAGGTCATTTTGATGTTGTCCATAAAGGGGCTTGTTCCCCAGCCTGACTGCCACCACCATGGCCGAACCGCAACCCAAAGGCCGGAAGGGCGCGCATGGTCCAGAAAATTCCCGAAGCGGGCTACCGTTTCATTCCTGGTGTCTATCAATACAGCGCCGGTGTCGCCGCCGAGCCGGGCTTTCGGCTGGAACGCGTGCGCTTTGCTGAACCTGTGCCGCTCATGGCGGGCTTTGCGCGCATCGCGTCCCATCTTGCGGCGCTCGGGCGGCCAAAGCTTGCTTTTGCGGCTTGCGAATTACGCTCCCCCGCGCCTTTCACGGAAGAGGGTTTTGCGGCGTTTAATCGGGTTTATGGCGGCGTGCTTACGGAATGGGGCCTGTTTCGCGATGGGCTAAACCCCGTGGCGCGCAGCAATGTCTGCCCGGAAATTACACCACCGGCCGAGCCCTGCTTTCACGCCTTTGTATATACCGTGCCGGATGCTGGTGCCGCGCCTTCCTTTGCTGTGGCGGGCAGTGGAGAAGCTGCGGAAGGCAAGGGTGACTATCGCAGCAATACGGTCGCACTGGGCGACACCTCGCCCGCCGGCATGCTTGCCAAGGCGCGTTGGGTGCTTGGCGAAATGGAACGCCGTATGGGGTTACTCGGTGCCGATTGGCGCAGCACCACAGGCGTGCAGGCCTATACGGTACACGATATGGGGCCGTTTTTTGCCGAGGAAATTGTCCGTCGCGGTGCCGCGCGTCATGGGCTGACTTGGCAATATTGCCGCCCGCCGGTGGTTGATCTGGAGTTTGAGATGGATTGCAGGGGTGTGGCGCGCGAATTCGTGCTGACCTGAGTGTTGGTTTCAATCCCGGTCATTGGCCAGGCGCCATTTTTCAATGGCGGCAATGGCGGTTGCGGAATCGATCACGTCGGCATAGCGGCGTTCCACATCGCGCAGATTCTGCCGATGCGCAGCTTCATCATGATCGCCGACGCAATCTTCGGCCACCATGACACGAAAGCCGAGCGAGAAGGCGTCAATCACGCTGGCCCTGACGCAGCCAGAGGTGATGCAGCCCGTCACAATCACCGTATCCACGCCTTCACGCGTGAGGATCGCAGCCGCTGGGGTGGCGAAGAACAGGGAAGGCGCTGATTTCATCAGCAAGACATCAGGCTCGGCTGCGGCGATGCGCGGGTCAAGTTCGGTGGAAGGCGTATCCTTCAGCAAATCATAGACGGGTTCGATCTTCCAATGCGGTGCCGCGCGGGGCGTGTCATAGCCATTGACGCAGGCAATGACGGGCAGGCCGGCGCGTTTTGCGGCCTCCATCAAGGGTACGGTGTTTTCAACCGCCTTATCCACCATCGGCGCACCGCCCATAGGGAATTCCGGGTCTATGAAGCCGCGCTGGAAATCCACGACAACAACGGCAGGCTTCTTCCCGAAGCCGAGCCTGCGGCTATCATAACCGCGTTTTTCGTAGATGTCTGACATGGGGGTGTCCTTTGCGGTTGGGGTTCGGCTTCAGCGATGATGGGCTGAAGATCAAGTTGCCTTTATTCTTTCTGCTCGCTCAGAAAAGACCATCTCTGTTATCTTTACAACATATTGATAGTGGCCGCTCCATAGGCGGCTCATGGTCGGAAGGGCGATCAAGCGACCTTGAGCGTAACGGCCAAAGGATCAGCCGGCCCCTGTTTATGCTTGCACCCTTTGGGGTTTTCCTTATCAGGGGCAAGTCACGCATGTTTGCGGCCCGATTGGAGGGGCCACAGAATGGCCGGAACAGAAGGTTTGGATAGCTCAGCGTCCTTCGAATTCACCGAGGATTGGTTCTCGCGCCATATGCCAACCTGGGACCCCATCCTGACCAGCCTGAAGCCAAGGAAGATTCTGGAGATTGGCTCCTTTGAGGGTCGCTCCGCCTGCTATCTGATCGAAAAATGCGCGGATTTGGCTGATGGTGAGCTCTCGATCACCTGTGTAGATAGCTGGCAAGGCGGGCGTGAGCATCAGCAGGGCGGCATGGCCGAGGCAAAGATGACCGAGGTTGAGCGCCGATTTGATCACAATATGCGCCTTGCCCTCGGCAGGGCAGCAAGGCCCGTGACCTTTTGCAAGTTGAAGCAGAACTCATGCGCTGCCCTGGCTGGATTGATAACGGCTGGACTCTCTGAAAGCTTCGATCTCATTTACGTTGATGGATCGCATGAGGCGCCAGACGTATTGTCCGACGCGATCATGGCTTTTGCCCTGCTGAGGGTTGGCGGAACATTGATTTTCGATGACTATGTCTGGTCCGATCAGCCCCCGGAGAAGCGAGACCCTTCGCGTATGCCCAAGCCCGCGATAGACGCTTTTTTGAATGTCTATCATCGGAAACTGATACCTTACGAATGGGTGCCCCTTTGGCAAATCTATGTACGAAAAATCGCTGCCTGATCTACACCCTGAAACCTGCCCAGTTTTGGAAAGACTGCCATGCCCAATCCCCTGCTTAAAGACCCCGGCCGCATCCGCGATCTTTCTGCTGAAATGGCGAAAGGTGACATCACGGCTGAAAGCCTTGTGCGCCGCTATCTGGACCGCATCGCTGCCGTTGATGGCCAGGTAAAAGCCTGGATTCATGTGCTGGCCGATAGCGCGCTTGCCGAAGCGCGCGCACTGGATGCGGAACGCAAGGCGGGTAAGCTTCGTGGGCCGCTGCATGGTATTCCTGTTGGCATCAAGGATGTGATTGATGTGCGCGGCCTGCCAACGCGCGCCAATAGCCCATCCCGTGCTGATATCGCCCCTGCTAGCGCGGATGCCACCGTGGTCGCGCATTTGCGTGCGGCAGGGGCGATCATTCTCGGCAAGCTGCACACCACGGAATATGCGTTTTTCCAAAGCCTGCCACCCACGCGCAACCCATGGGATTTGGCGCGCACGCCGGGCGGGTCTTCCGCCGGTTCCGGTGCTGCCATTGCGGCTGGCATGGTGCCATTGGCGCTTGGCACGCAAACCGCGGGCAGCGTCAATCGGCCCGCTGCCTATACGGGCGTTTGTGCCTTCAAACCCTCAACACTCGCGATTGGTGGGGTTGGGGTGGTGCCGCTCGCACCTTCCTTCGATACGGTCGGTGCCTTCGGCGCCAGCGCGCAGGATGCGGCCTATCTGGCAGCAGGCTATGCGGCGGATCATTTGCGGCTGGTGAGCCACCCTGCGGTCACGCCGCGTATTGTGCTGTTGCAAGACCCGCTGATCGAAAAGCTGCAAAAGCCATCAACAGCGGCACGTGTCGCCGCGCTTGCTGAACAGCTTGGCGCCGCAGGCCTTACGTTGCATCGCGCCAGCGCCGCCGCCGGGTTTGAGGAAATGATCGCCCGCCACCGCCGCGTGATGCTGGCGGAACTTGGCCGCACCCATGCCGGGCTGCCGCGCGATCGGATTTCTTCCGCCATCGCCGATGGCATTGCCGAGGGTCTGGCCATCCCGGATCATGAGTATCATGCGGCGCTGCGTGACCTTGCAGGTTTTCGGGCACGCTTTTGGGCAGGGTTTGGGCCTGATGATTTCATCCTGGTGCCTGCCGCGCCGGATGTAGCGCCGGAAGCCGGCAGCACGGGCGATCCTTCCTTTGTCATCCCAACCACGGTGCTGGGCGGGCCGGTGGTGACGCTACGCGCTGGCCTCGCCGCCGATAGCGGCATGCCAGTGGGCGCGCTGCTCTTTGCCCGGCCCGGGGCGGATGCGGCCATGGCGTCCTTCCTGTTCTCGGCCACAGCGACCGCGCTTGATCTTTAGGCCTCAAAGCTTGCCGCGCCCGGTCATCCGGCACATCTACAGGCTAGCCCGGCTTTCGTGGTAAATGGCTTGGCTTTGGTGCTGAGCAGGAGGCGTTTTGAGTTTCTGGGGTAAGATGTTGGGCGGGGTGGCAGGCTTCGCCATGGGTGGCCCCTTGGGCGCCATGGTGGGGGCCGCGCTTGGCCATGCCGCAGATGCCGGGGCGCTTGGGGGCAAGGGCGGCGCCATTTCCGCCGCGACTCCCGATTTGATGGCGTTTTTCGGCAGCAAGGAAAACCTGTTTTCCTTCTCAGTCGTCGTGCTCTCCGCCAAGCTTGCCAAGGTGGATGGGCCCATCAAGCGGGAAGAAATCGCGGCCTTCCGCAATCTGTTCCATGTGCCGGCAGAAGCGCTGGGCGAAGTGGGGCGCCTGTTCGATCAGGCACGCGAATCTGCCGATGGGTGGGAACCTTTCGCGGAAAAGCTGGGTGAGGCCTTTGCCGACAACAAAGCCATGCTGGAAGATGTGCTGGTGGCTTTGGTGCAGATTGCGCGCGCTGATGGCCCGGTTGCGAAAAGTGAAGGCGATATGCTGCGCGGCATTCATGCGCGCTTCGCCTTGGATGCCGCCGCCTGGGAACGCGCCAAGGGCGGCACGCGCCGTGCCGTGCCGGAGGCGCAAGGCGAAGACCCCTATTCAATGCTGGGCCTGACACGGCAGGCGAGTGATGAGGAAGTGCGCCTCGCCTGGCGGAAGCTGATGCGAGAAAACCACCCGGATAGCCTCGCATCGCGCGGTGTGCCGCAGGAATTCGTGAAGCGCGCCACGGAACAAGTGGCGCAGATCAACGCTGCTTGGGACAAGATCAAGCGCGAGCGGGGCTTGTAGGTTGCTCCGCATCCGCGACGTGCCAAGCCCCAATCACGAAGCGCGGCCCGAAGGCGCGGTGATTGATACACTTGTTTTGCATTACACCGGCATGCGTTCCGGCGCTGAGGCAATTGCGCGGCTATGCGATCCTGCCGCCAAGGTTTCCGCGCATTATGTGGTGGAAGAAGATGGTGCGGTGTTTCGCCTGGTGGCGGAAGAACGCCGCGCCGCACATGCCGGTATTTCGCATTGGCGCGGCCGTAGCGCGTTGAATGGGAACAGCATCGGGATTGAGATTGTGAATCCCGGCCATGAATGGGGCTATCGTCCCTTTCCCGCGCTGCAAATGGCAGCCGTCTGTGATTTGTGCCTTGAGATCATGGGGCGCCACCCGATTGATCCGCGCAATGTGGTGGCGCATTCGGATATCGCGCCGGATCGCAAACAGGACCCAGGGGAATTGTTTGATTGGCAGGGGTTGGCGGCGAATGGCGTTGGGCTTTGGCCAGGCGCTGATCCGGCACCGGTTGAGGAGGCTGCGTTGCTGCCTTTGCTTGGCGACATTGGCTATCGCACCGATTTGCCGCTTTCCGTTTTGCTGACAGCGTTTCAGCGCCATTGGCTGTCCGGGCGTGCAGATGGGATTGCGGATGCCGCGACGCAGGCGAGGGTGGCGGCGGTGGCAAGCGCATTCGCCTAAACGCATGCGCGACGCCGCCGATATCGCTGATTTCATCGCGCATAACCCGCGCATGATGCGCTGCCTTGCGGTGCTCGCCGCGCATGGCCCGGCTGATGCTTGGATTGGCGCGGGTTTTGTGCGCAATGCCGTATGGGATCATCTTTCTGGGGAAGATACGGAAGCCAGGCCACTCGCTGATCTGGATGTGGTATTTCACGATCCATTCAATACAACCTCGGAACAGGATGGAGCTTACGAAGCTGCGCTGCGCGGTGCCGCGCCCGACCTTCCATGGTCTGTGCGCAATCAGGCGCGCATGCATGAAAGAAACGGGCATCGCCCTTATCGCGATGTTGCGGATGCCTTGGCTCATTGGCCTGAAACCGCAACCGCCATTGCCGCGCGTCTTGGGTCAAAGGGCGTCGAAATCCTCGCACCCTTTGGCCTGGATGATGTGCTCGCGATGTTTATTCGCCCAACGCCGGCCTTTCGTGCCAAGCCGGAAATTCCGCTGGCACGGCTTGAAGCGAAGGGCTGGCTTGCCCGCTGGCCCGGGCTGCGCCTTTTCGGGCTTGGCGCTTCCCCTTGACCACCCCACCCCCAAAGGCCCAGATGTCCACAGCGTCAGACGGCTGGGCGGCCGCTGGTTCGTGAGGTAATCACGGGCTGGAGGAAAGTCCGGGCTCCACGGGAATAGGGTGCCGGTTAATGGCCGGCGGGGGCGACCTCAGGGAAAGTGCCACAGAAATCAAACCGCCGCGGCGTGGCGACACCCCGCGGTAAGGGCGAAACGGTGCGGTAAGAGCGCACCGCGCCCCCAGCAATGGGGGTGGCAGGGTAAACCCCACCCGGAGCAAGGCCGAATAGGGGCGGACGGCGCGGCGCCGCAAGGCGCTGGCGCAGGGGCATTTCCGCCCTTCCGCCCGGGTTGGCCGCGCGAAGCCCTCAGCAATGCGGGCTCCAGAGGAATGGCCGTCCATGCCCCGCAAGGGGCAAGACAGAACCCGGCTTACAGGCCGTCTGACGCTGCTTTGCAGCCGCAAACCCATCCCAAAGCATCCGCCAGCGGCAAACCCCGGTGGAATTGCAAATTTATGAGCCAATTGCCTTCACAAAGCCGTTTTTTGGCTTGTCGGCCCAGACTTTCCCATGGTATCCCATTTCATCCCATGAAAACCCCAATGCGCTCGGGGGGGCGAGCGGGGTTCACGCGGGATGGTCGGGCGAGCCGGCGGGGTCGGGGGGCCCCGTCGGCCGCTGAAACGCCCGGTCTTTCATAATGGCGCAAGGCAGGCGCGCGGGGGGCGATGACCCAATTTCTGGGCACCCATATCGGCAAATTGGACCGCAAGGGGCGGATTTCCGTCCCCGCGCCCTTTCGTGCCGTTTTGGAAAGGGCCGGGGCTGAAGACCTCGTGCTGCGCCCATCCCATCGCGCCCCCTGCATTGAAGCTTGGCCGATGGCGGCGTTTGAGGCGCTGGCTTCCGGGCTTGATCGGCTGGATGCCTTTTCCGATCAGGCGGATGATATGGCTGCCGCGCTTTTCGCCGATGCCCATGCGGCGCGCGCCGATAATGAAGGCCGGTTGGTGCTGCCCGAAGCGATGATAGCCTATGCGGCGCTTTCCGATGCCATTGCCTGTGTGGGCGTTGGGCGAATTTTCCAGATTTGGGAACCTGAAGCCGCGCGCCGGCGCACGGAAGAAGCCAGGCTGCGCGCACGTGAACGCGGCCTGACGCTGCCGGCAGCAGCGGGGCGCACAGCATGACCACGGAAGGCCATGTGCCGGTGATGCTGGCGGAAGTGCTGGCAACCCTCGGCCCCCAGGATGGCGCCACCTATCTGGATGCCACTTTCGGCGGTGGCGGTTATGCCCGCGCGATTCTGGAAGCAGCGCCCGGCTGCACGGTTTTCGCGATAGACCGCGACCCGGATGCAATCGCGCGCGGTGCCGCGTTGGCGCAGCGTTTCGCGGGCCGCCTGCATCTGATGCAGGGGCGTTTCGGCGATATGCTGTCTCTGCTGCGGGACCGTGGCATTGCCGCGCTTGATGGCGTGGTGATGGATCTTGGCGTTTCTTCCTTTCAATTGGATCAGGCGGAACGCGGTTTTTCCTTCCGTGCCGACGGCCCGCTTGATATGCGCATGGAAAAATCTGGCCCGAGTGCGGCGGAGCTGGTGAATGGCCTGCCCGAACGCGAGCTGGCCGACATCATTTTCCGCTTTGGTGAGGAACGTTTCGCGCGCCGCATTGCGCGCGCCATTGTCGCCCGCCGCGCGGAAACGCCCTTCACCACCACCGCTGATCTGGCCGCCTTGGTGCGTCGGGCTGTCCCGCGTGATCCTTCTGGCATTGATGGCGCAACGCGCAGCTTCCAGGCGTTGCGCATTGCCGTGAATGATGAATTGGGTGAGGTGGAACGCGGCATTGCGGCGGCGATGGAATTGCTCGCCCCTGGTGGGCGTCTTGTTGTTGTCGCCTTCCATTCCCTGGAAGATCGTATCGTGAAGCAGGCAATGGCCGCGGCATCCGGCCGGGGTGGTGCTTCGCGCCATGACCCCGCGGCACTTTCTGGTCGGGCCAAACCTGCCTTCCATTTACTGACGCCGCGCGCGCTTCGCCCGCAGGAAGCGGAATGCAGCGCCAATCCACGCGCGCGCTCCGCCAGGCTGCGCGGCATTGAACGCATAGTGACGGAGCGCGCCGCATGATCCGCCCGGTGACCCTTGTCAGCCTGATCGCCGCCGCTGGTGCGGGGCTCTATTTGTATCAAGTGAAGCATTCCGTTTCCATGCTGGATCGCGAATTACGCGACGTGAATCGACAGACCGAAGTGGTGCGCGAACGCACACAAATTTTGCGTGCAGAATGGGCGCTGCTGAATGAACCGGATCGTCTACGCCAGGTGGCGCAGCGGCATTTGGCGCTGGAACCCATGGCGCCGGCGCAATTCATCCGCGAGGCGGAACTTGAACGCCGCTTGCCCAATGCGCGGCCCTTTGCCGGCCCACCATCACTGTTTGGGCCGCCGGAAGCACCTGCCAAGGCGCCGGAAGCCATCATGGTGCCGGCACCTGTCGCCACAGCCCCCGCGCCTGCGCCCCAAGTGGCTGCAAGCTCTGCACCTGCGCCGCGCCCCGCCGCGGTTGAACCGCCCCCACGGCTGAATGCGGCCATGACGCCCCCACCAGCGCCGCGCCCGGCATCACCGCCCGCACCACCAAGGGTCACCCCTGCGCTTCATGTTGCGCCCGCTGCGCCACCGCCGCCCGCCATTGTTGCCTCTGCGCTTGGCGGCGCCACGGGTGCGCTGCCGCCGCCTGTGCCCTTGGCGCGCCCCGTCCCGGTGGGAGCCCCGCAAGGGGCGCCCCGCTGAGTGAGCCCCGCACAGCATGAGCGAGGCTTTCCCCCCTAACCCGCGCCAACCATCACCCGATGCGCCGCCCGGCAATCGGTTGCAGGAGGGTGTGGTTCGGGAAAGCACAAGCCGCGCGCTGGTGCGCGTTTCGCAGCCTGATCTGCTGCGCCATGCGCAATTGGAAAAATCGCGCGGACGCCTTTTGCTTGCGGCCTGCGGTTTCGCTGTTCTGTTTGGCGCGGTGGCCGTGAAGCTTTCGCTCGCGACAGTGTTTGACCCGGCTGAACCTAAGCGCGCTGCCATGCTTTCCCGACCACCGGCACCGCCTGCGGAAATGCCAGTCTCGCGCGCGGCGGTGACGGATCGTAATGGCGAAGTCCTGGCGGTTTCCCTGCCCTTGACCGGGCTTTATGCCAATCAGCGGGAAATCGATAATCCGTCGGAAGTTGCCGACAAGCTGCGCCGTGTATTGCCTCAGCTTGATCGTGAAAGGCTGATTGCGCGCCTGACCGGGGACCGGCCATTTTATTACATCGCCCGCGCGCTAACGCCACGCGAAATGCAGGCGGTGAATAATCTTGGCGTACCGGGCTTGTATTTTGAGGATGCAGAGCGCCGCTTTTTCCCGCAGGGCCGCACCGCCGCGCACATTATTGGCGGCGTGGATGTGGACGGCAATGGGATTGCAGGGGTCGAGAAATACTTTGACGAAAGGCTGCGCACGCTACGGCGTGAAACACTGCGCCTTTCGCTTGATGTCCGTGTGCAGTTGGCGTTGCGCGATGCCGTGCAGCACGCGATCACGGATTTCAACGGCATTGGCGGCGCCGGCGTGGTGATGGATGTCCATACGGGTGAAGTGCTCGCCATGGTGAGTCTGCCTGATTATGATGCCAATGATGTTGGAGCCGCCACCGTTGATCAGCGCTTCAATCGCGTGACGGTTGGCGTTTATGAACCGGGGTCCACCTTCAAGCTGCTGACTGCCGCCATGGCGCTTGATTTGGGTACGGTACAGACCTGGAGCGGTTATGACGCATCGCGGCCCATCCGCGTTGGCCGACATGAAATCAATGATTATCGCGGCAAGAATCGCTGGCTCGCCCTGCCGGAGATCATGGCCTATTCATCCAATCTGGCGTCCGCGCATATGGCTGCCGCAGTAGGTCCCGCGCGGCATCGTGAATTCATGCAGCGCATGGGCATGACATCGCGCCTCAGGATCGAAATTCCTGAAACTGCCCTGCCGCTGGTGCCGGGGCAGAAGACCTGGCGTGAATTGAACACCATGACCATCGGCTTCGGCCATGGCATTTCCGTAACCCCCCTGCATGTCGCGACCGCAGGTGCAACGCTGGTGAATGGCGGCATCCTGCGCCAGCCGACGATTTTGGCGCAACCGCCCGGCGTTGAACGCGAGGGTGTGCGCGTGATTGAACCCCGGACTTCGGAAAATTTGCGGCGATTGATGCGGCTGGTGGTGACGGATGGGTCCGGCAAGGGCGCTGAGGTGCCGGGCTATTTCGTTGGTGGCAAGACCGGCACGGCGCAAAAGACCGGGCCGCGTGGTGGCTATTTGGAAAACAAGCGCATCGCTGCCTTTATTGGTGCGTTTCCGATGCATGCGCCGCGCTATTCCATTTATGTGATGGTGGACGAACCCAAACCCAATGCGCGCAGCCATGGTTTTGCGACGGCGGGTTGGGTGGCGGCACCTGCCGCTAATATGGTGATTTCGCGCATCGCGCCCATTCTTGGCATGCTGCCGGAACCTGCCACGCCCGAGATCCAACGCGCCATCGCCATGCCAATGAATGGGCGCGGCGTGCCTGGTGCTGCGTCGCCGCCTGCGGCGCCAAGCGCCAATCGTCCACCAGCACGTCAAACCACTGAAACGCCGCCCCGCATCGCTGTCACTCAGCGCGAGGCTACTCTTGCGCCTCGGTGATCTCATGCGTGGATGGGGTGGCGCTGAAGCCGATGCTGCGCTTGCGGTGACAGGCATCACCGCCGACAGTCGCGCGGTGCGTCCCGGTATGGTGTTCGCGGCGCTTCCCGGTGCGCGCGCTGATGGGCGCGCTTTCATTGCCGATGCTGTGGCGCGTGGTGCGTCAGCGATTTTGGCGCCCGAAGGCACGGCTTGGCCTGTTGAGGCTCCGCTGCGCCCGCTGGTCACCAGCCCTGATCCGCGCCGCGCCTTGGCGCTGATGGCGGCAGCCTTTTTCGGCGCGCAGCCGGAATGCGTGGTGGCGATCACCGGCACCAATGGCAAGACCAGTAGCGTGGATTTCCTCCGCCAAATTTGGCGGAGCGCAGGCCGCAAGGCTGCTTCGCTCGGCACGCTGGGGTTGATTGCGGAAGGCATACCGCCGGGGCCATCGCTGACCACGCCTGATCCGGTGGCGCTGCATGAAAACCTCGCGCAACTTGCGCGTAATGGTGTGGCGGCGCTGGCGATGGAAGCATCTTCGCACGGGATTGATCAGCGCCGCTTGGATGGTGTTGCGTTGGCAGCGGCGGGCTTCACCAACCTCACGCGTGATCATCTGGATTATCACGGCAACATGGCGGCCTATCGCGCGGCCAAGCTTCGTCTGTTTGACACGCTTTTGCCGGCGGGCGCGCCTGCCATCGCCATGGCGGATACGGAAGCCGAGACGCTCACGGCACTTCGGGAAATTGCGGCAAAACGTAGGCTTGATCTGCGGCTAGTTGGTGTGGGTGGTGATGCGCTGACCTTGGAAGTAGCGCGACCCTTGCCGGAAGGGCAGGAGATCACGTTCCGCATGGCGGGCGCGCGGTATGAGATACTGCTGCCGCTGCCTGGGCGGTTTCAGGCCGACAACGCCCTAATCGCCGCGATGCTGGCGATGGCAACTGGTGTTGCGGAACAATCTGCCATGGCTGCGCTGGCGCATTTGCAAGGTGTCCGCGGGCGCATGGAACGCGCGGCGGTGCTACCCAATGGTGCCGCGATTTATGTGGATTACGCGCATACACCTGATGCTTTGACGCGACTTTTAGCAGCGCTTCGCCCGCATGTTGCTGGGCGCTTGCATGTGTTGTTCGGCGCGGGTGGGGATCGCGATCCCGGCAAGCGCCCGCTCATGGGGCGCGCCGCGGCGGAAGCGTCGGATCGCGTTTGGATCACCGATGACAATCCGCGCAGCGAAAACCCTGCTTCCATTCGCGCAGCGGTGCTTACGGGCTGCCCAGAGGCGATTGATGCCGGCGCGCGCAAAGAAGCCATTGCCAAAGCCATGAGCGTACTCGGCCCCGGAGATGTATTGGCCGTTGCCGGCAAGGGACATGAAACCGGGCAGGAGATTGCCGGTATTTTGCATCCCTTTGATGACGTCGCGGTCATACGCAAGCTGGCGGGCCATGTGCCATGATGCCGCTTTGGACCAGCGCTGAATTGCGCGCTGCAACCGGTGGGACACTATCGGCTGAAAATAATGTGACCGGCGTTTCGATTGACAGCCGCAGCATTGCACCGGGCGATATCTTTATCGCGCTGCGCGATCAGCGTGATGGGCATGAATTTGTTGCTGATGCCGTCATGCGCGGTGCTGCGCTGGCTATGGTGGATCACCCGCCGCCTGGGGCGGTGGATGCGGCAAGGCTGCTCTGTATTTCCGATACACTCGCGGGCCTCACCGCACTTGGCGCGGCCGGGCGTGCGCGCGCCTTGGCCCGTGTAGTGGGCGTTACGGGCAGTGTCGGCAAGACCACCACCAAGGAAATGCTGCGCGTGGCGCTAAGTGCTTTTGGCACGACCCATGCATCGGCAGCGTCACATAATAATCATTGGGGTGTGCCGCTAACCCTCGCGCGGCTACCGCGCGATGCGGCTTTTGCCGTGATTGAAATGGGCATGAATAATCGCGGCGAAATCGCGCCGCTGTCGCGCCTTTCCCGGCCGGATGTTGGTATCATCACCTCAATCGGCACGGCGCATATCGGCATGCTTGGCAGCCAGACGGCGATTGCCGCTGAAAAGGGTGATCTTATCGTTGGCATCGCGCCTGGTGGCACGGCGATCCTGCCGGCCGATAGCGCTTTTCTCCCGGAACTCATGTCGCGCGCGCGTGGTGCAGGGCTGCATGTGGCGACACATGGGGAAGCCACGGGCGCCGATGCCCGGCTGGTGACATATCAAGCCTCGCCTGAGGGTGGTGTCGCGGAAATTACGCTGTTCGGGCAAAGCCTGACGCTGCACTTGGCTGCGCCTGGCCGCCATGTGGCGCTGAATGCCTGCGCTGTTCTTGCGGCTGTGAAGGTGCTTGGCCTTGCGCCCGATATCGCAGTGCGCGCGCTTGGTGATTTCACCGCTGGTGCTGGCCGGGGTGCGCTGCGCCGCATCACCGTTGCGGACGGAGAGGCGTTGCTGATTGATGATTCCTACAATGCCTCGGTCGCATCCGTGCGCGCGGGGCTGGCAGTATTGGCGGCTCAACCAGCCAGGCGCCGCATTTTGGCCTTTGGCGATATGCTGGAATTGGGTGCGGAAGGCCCGGCGCAACATGCCGCCTTGGCCGCGGATGCGGAGAAGACCTGCGATCTGGTCTTCTGCTGCGGCCCGCTTTCGGCGCATTTGTTCGAAGCCCTGCCGGCAACGCAGCGCGGTGGGCATTTTCCGGATTCAACCAGCCTTGCCGCCGTATTGCGCGCCGCGCTCAAGCCCGGTGATGCGGTGCTGGTCAAGGGCTCGCTTGGCTCGCGCATGGGCGTGATCATCAAGGCGCTGACGGCAGGAGAGCAAGTTTCGTGATCTATAACCTTCTCCTGCCTTTTGTTGATGAATATGCGCTGGCTAATCTGGCGCGCTATCATACCTTTCGTGCCGGCGCGGCATGCCTGACAGCACTGCTGATCAGCCTGGTGTTTGGTTCCGCCATCATCAATTGGCTGCGCGGCTTTCAGCGTGGCGGCCAACCAATCCGCGAGGATGGCCCGGCGCGGCACATCATCGAAAAAAAGGGCACACCAACCATGGGTGGTGTGCTGATCCTGCTGGGCATGGTGGGGTCCACGCTGCTTTGGGCGGATTTGCGCAATGGCTTTGTCTGGGCTGTGCTTTTCATCACCTGCGGTTATGGCGCGCTTGGCTTTGCCGATGATTGGCTGAAAGTCAGCAAGCGCAATACCAAGGGTGTTTCGGGCCGCGCGAAGCTTACGGTGCAGGCGGGCCTTGGCCTTGTCACGGCGCTTTGGATCACCTGGCTGATGCCGGGCGCGCTTTCCGACAAACTCGCCTTCCCGATCTTCAAGGAATTTCTGCTGCCGCTTGGAATTTTATTTCCACTATTGGCGGCGCTGGTGATGATGGGCGCTTCCAACGCGGTCAATCTGACTGATGGGCTGGATGGTCTTGCCATTGTGCCGGTGATGATCGCGGCGACTGTCTTTGCGCTGATTGCCTATCTGGTCGGCAATCGTCTTTTCGCTGATTATTTGCAACTGCATTACGTGCCTGGCACTGGTGAACTTGCAGTGTTTTGCGCTGCCTTGGTGGGTGCCGCGCTTGGCTTCCTGTGGTTCAATGCGCCGCCGGCAGCAGTATTCATGGGTGATACGGGCTCACTTTCCCTTGGGGGCGCGCTGGGCGGGCTCGCGGTTGCGACCAAGCATGAAATCGTGCTCGCGATCGTGGGTGGGCTTTTCGTGGTGGAAACCGTTTCCGTCATCATCCAGGTTTTCTGGTTCAAGCGGACCGGCCGGCGCGTGTTTCTCATGGCGCCGCTGCATCATCATTTTGAGAAAAAGGGCTGGGCCGAACCCACCATCGTCATCCGCTTTTGGATCATTGCCATGATCCTGGCGCTTGTTGGGCTTTCGACGCTGAAAATCAGATGACAGCGCCAATCCCCCCCTTCACCCCCTTTCCTGGCGCGCGCATTGCCGTGGTCGGGCTTGGCCGTGCCGGGCTGCCGGCTGCGCGGCGCCTCGCTGCCTGGGGTGCCGAGGTGACGGTTTGGGACGATAGGCCCGATGCCTGTGCAGCGGCTGAGGCCGCGGGGCTGACCGTGAACGACCCTGCCGCCGGCCCCTTCCGCGCCGATGCGCTGCTGCTTTCGCCGGGCATTCCGCACCATCTGCCGGCATCGCATCCGGCGGCGCAGGCGGCCTTGGCGGCTGGCGCGCCCATCCTTTGCGATGTGGAGTTCCTGTATCGCGCGGTGCTGGCCAGCCATTCCAAGGCGCGCTTCGTCGGCGTGACCGGCACCAATGGCAAATCCACCACGACCGCGCTGATCCACCATATTTTGCGGGGTGCGGGCATGGCATGTGAGGTGGGGGGGAATCTGGGCCCGGCGGCGCTCGACCTCAATATCTTGGGGTCGGAGGGGGTCTATACCCTCGAAATGTCGTCTTACATGTTGGAGCGAATCGCAACTCTGCGCTTCAACGTAGCTGTCATGCTGAACCTCAGCCCCGATCACCTGGACCGCCATGGGAACATGGACGGTTATGCCGCTGCGAAGGCTCGAATCTTCGCGCGCCAGGGGACCAATGACGTCGCGGTGCTGGGCCAGGATGATGCCATGACCGCGCAAATGGGTGCCGGTTTGGCGGCGCGGATGATGCCGATTTCGGGTTCTATCCCCCAGCCGGGCGGGGTTTGGGCCGAAGGCCGGATGCTGCGCGATGATGCGGGGCCGATCCTGGATCTGCGGGCGGCGGCGGCGCTGCCCGGGGCGCATAACGCGCAAAACGCCGCAGCGGCCGCGGCGGCCTGCCTGGCGCTGGGCGTTGCGCGTTCGGCGATTGCGGATGGCATCGCAAGCTACCCTGGCTTGCCGCATCGGCAGGAAATCGTCGCCGAAGCGAAGGGCGTTGTCTTCGTCAATGACAGCAAGGCGACGAATGCCGATAGCGCAGCGCGCGCACTCGCTTCATATGACCGCGTTGTTTGGATTGCGGGCGGGATCGCGAAGGAAGGCGGCATTGCGCCGTTGGCGCCCTTCTTCGCGCGCATTGCGAAAGCCTTCCTTATCGGGCGGGATGCACCTGCCATGGCGGCCACCTTGCGCGAAGCCGGTGTGGCGCATGAAATCATCGGCAGTCTTGAAGCTGCCGTGCCGGCAGCCGCGCAAGCGGCCTTTGCGGGCGCGGCGCCGTTCGTGCTGCTTTCGCCGGCTGCGGCTTCCTTTGATCAATTCTCGGGTTTTGATGCGCGCGGTGATCGCTTCCGTGAACTGGCGCAGGCGCTGGTTGCACAACAGAGGAGAGCAAGCTGATGGCGCTCTCTCGTGCGGATAACTCCATCCTTGGGCGCTGGTGGTGGACGGTGGATCGCTGGACGCTCGCCGCACTCATGGTGCTGATTGCCTTTGGCTATGTGATGATGCTGGCGGCTTCGCCCGCAGTGGCCGAGCGCATTGGCGCATCATCGCGCCACATGTTTTTTCTGAAGCAGGTTTTTTATCTGGGCCTTGCAGCGGCGGTGATGGTGGTGGTTTCGCTGCTCTCGCCACGTGGCGTGCGGCGCTTTGCCTTGCTTGGTTGTGCCGGTGCTTTGGTGCTGACGGCGGCAACACTGGTGATGGGCGTCGAAATCAAGGGCGCGCGGCGCTGGCTGGCACTCCCTGGGCTTTCATTGCAGCCATCGGAATTTCTGAAACCCTTCTTCGCTGTGGTGGCCGCTTGGCTGATCGCGGAAGGCATGGCGCCCGGTTCGCGAGTCTGGGGACGCGCCATCGCGATTGGCCTGTTTGCGGTGATTGCCGTGATCATGAAAAGCCAGCCTGATATTGGCATGCTGCTGGTGATGACCGCAGTGCTATTTGCGCAATTTGTCGTTGCTGGCTTGAATTTCTTCTTCGTTTTTGGGCTTGCCGGGCTTGGTGTTGGGGTTGGCGTTCTTGCTTATTTGCTGTTCCCGCATGTGCAATCCCGCGTGCATCGCTTCCTTGATCCAAGCTCGGGCGATTCCTACCAAGTGAGTGTCGCGATGGAAGCCTTTGCCAATGGTGGGCTTTTGGGGCGCGGGCCGGGTGAGGGACGCGTGAAGAATGTGCTACCCGATGCACATGCGGATTTTGTCTTCGCCGTCGCTGGTGAAGAATTCGGCATGGTGGTGTGCCTGGTCATCCTGGCACTTTTCGCCTTCGTCGTGTTGCGCGGCTTGATGCGGCTGCTGGCGGAGACGGATTTCTTCGTGGTGCTGGCGGCGACCGGCTTGCTCACACAATTCGGCTTGCAAGCTTTCGTCAACATGGCATCCACACTGCATTTGATCCCGACCAAGGGCATGACGCTGCCCTTCGTTTCCTATGGCGGGTCCTCCGTTCTTGCCATTGCGCTTGGCATGGGGATGTTGTTGGCACTGACACGCAAGCGCATTGGTGAACGCTCTGGCAGCACGGGCTTGTCGCATGGCACACTCGCCATGGGTGGCGCGCGGTGAGGGGCCCCATGGCGAAACCCATCATCATCGCTGCCGGCGGTACGGGCGGACATCTTTTTCCGGCCGAGGCGCTGGCGGCAGAGCTTATCCGGCGCGGCGAGCGCGTGGCACTGATGACCGATGCGCGATCGGCCGCTTATGACAGCCCGGTTTTTGCGAATGCTGAGCGTTTTGTCTTGCGTGGTTCCGGGCTTTCCGGGCGCGGTGTACGTCAGGCGTTGCGCGGTGCATCAGCGCTGTTCATGGGAACGCTTGAAGCGCGCCGACATATCCGTGATTTGTCACCGAGTGCGGTGGTCGGTTTTGGCGGGTATCCTTCCTTTCCACCCTTGGCAGCGGCGCGGTTGATGCGCGCGTCGCGTCGTCCCGCGCTGATCCTGCATGAACAGAATGCCGTGCTGGGACGCGCTAATCGGCTGATGGCGCGTGGTGCCGATCTTCTGGCGCTTTCCTATGCCGATACCGCGATGGTTCCTGAAGGCACGAAAAGCGCCGTGGTGGGCAATCCGGTGCGACCTGCACTCGCGGCAT
>JBIIGZ010000080.1:0-15041 GCA_044236185.1 Roseomonas sp.
CCATCAGCCGCGTCAGCATATCGCGCGGCAGGGCGCGGCCGGCTTCGTGGCGCAGCCCCGTTTCCATCGGGTGTTCGATCAGCGTGCGGATTTCAATCACCTCACCGGCGCGGGCGCTGCGCGGGATGCGAATGCGGGGCTGGGATGGCAAAGTGCTCATGTCAGGCACCCCCCGGCGCCAACACGCATTTCCGCGCTGGCACGCATGACGCGCCCGGTGCTGGTTTCCGCCAATACGATCAGGCGCTGATCTTCGGCCAGGCGAATGCGCGTTTGCACTTCGGCGCGGGCGAGCAACGGTGTCAGGCGGAAGGTTGCGACCCCGGGTGTTGGGTTGCGGGAGGCGAAGACATGAATGGCGGTGATGTGGTCCTGCGGCGTCATGGGGCTTTCCACAACAACGCCAAGCGGCACCTGCCCACCATTTTCGGCAAGGGCGGGCACGCGCAGCAGAATGCCGCCATCGGTCACGGGCTTGTCGCCGATAGTTTCGCGAATGGCGATGGACAGCGCATCATCCGCCCGCGCCACGGCGGCGAAGGGCAGCGCCAGAAGCGCCAGGCAGGTTCTGCGAGCGATCATCAATACCTCCACGCTGCGCTGTCGCATGAGGGGTGGCGCAGCAAGAAATTCTCTAATGAAGGGCGGTTCAAAGCCCCGTTGGTGCTTGATATGACGGCTGAATTTTCCAGCTGCAAGCGAAATATTTTAATACTATCAGGGGATTAGGTTGGATAAAGGGCTTGCTGCCTAAGCGCTCAATTTTGGAAAATACTTCTCAGTGGTCGAGGCGGAAAAGCGGGCGCAAATGCAGCCCCACCCAATTGCCGGCCAAACCCGGCAGGATCCAAAGCCAACCATGCAGGCTGCCGGAAGCGATCCCCGCCACATAGGCGCTGATATTGCAGCCCGAGGCCATGACCGCGCCGTAGCCAAGCAAGAGACCACCTATGACCGAGGCGCAAACATGCCGCCAAGGCAGGCGCCACGCGGGATTGAATCGTGCCGCAATGGCAGCCGCGAAAAATGCGCCGAGCATCAGGCCGAAATTCATCACGCTGCTGCGTTCTGCAAGCACAGGGCGAAGAAACGCTTCGGTGCGTGTCGGGTCTTCCCAAAAGGCCCAGAAGGCTGGTTCATCCCAGCCGAATTCCGCGACAATACGCGACCCCCAAAGCGGGAAGGACGCCGTGATCACCCAAGGCCGCCCCGCTGCCCAAAGCGTGAGGATGTTGAGAACGGCAAGAATGATGGCAGCCATGGCCCAGGACCAGCGCCGTGGTGATTCTGGCGATGGCGCGGCAAAGATGGGTTCAACGCGGCCATGGCGGCGTTGTTCGATAACGCGCGATCCCAGCGCCACACACACGAAAATCGCTAGGCTGCCAAACAGTGCGGGCCATAGCCCGATCATCTCCGGCAGGGATGTCGCGGAAAGCGCCGGCAGATCAGCCCATCTTTCTGAATCATAAGCCGCGATGGTTGCACCGATAATGAAAAAGATCAGCGTCAGCAGCATGCGCGTATTGCCGCCGCCTGCGGTGTAGAGTGTGCCGGAAGCGCAGCCCCCGCCCAATTGCATGCCAATGCCGAAGATGAAGGCACCAATGACAACCGCGAGCCCTGCAGGAAACACAATGCCACGCACCGGCGCGTCCGCCAGCGCGCCGACATGAATGGCGGGCAGCATAATGACAACAAGAACGCCAAGCATCAGCATCTGCGCGCGCAACCCGGCACCGCGCCCTTCAGCCAATGCTTGGCGAAAACCAGCGGCAAAGCTGAAGGCTCCGCGATAAAGCGTATAGCCAAGTGCAGCACCAAGCGCCCAAAGCAGCGCGTGATTGGCGCCATAGTGCAGCGCGAGCCCAAGCGCGCCGAGCAGCAACAGTAAGGCTGCAATCATGGCGGGCAGGGCTTGGGGCAAGGCAGCTTTCTCCGGAACGAAACCGCCGTCTCATAGGGTGAAGCTTGGTGCCTTGGCTAGGGCTTTGCGTGCTGTTGCCTCGTAGATTGGGTGCAGGATGCGTCTATGCCAAAACGAGGGAAGGCCGCATAGTCGCTTCATGAATAGAAAACCCAACCTGATTCCCCGACGGGCCTTGCCCGCCCTATTGGCTGCACCATTCCTGGCGCCGGCTGCCATGGCGCAGGACGCTTTCCCGATGCGCGGCATTTCCATCATTGTGCCTTTCCCTCCGGGTGGCGGCACGGATGTGCTGGCGCGGATTCTGGCGCAGCATTTTCAGGAAAGCTTCAGGCAGCCAGTAGTCGTCGAAAATCGTGGCGGTGGTGCCGGGCGCATCGGCATGCAGCAATTACAGCGAGGCGCTGCGGATGGGCATACGCTGATGGTGACCTCGACCGGCGGGATCATGGGGCTTGCGGGGGCGCATGATGCCTTCAAGGTTGAAGCGGCCTTGACGCCGGTGACATTGCTGGCCGCGCCGGCCTATGTGGTCGCGCTGCATCCAAGCCTGGGCGTGAAGGATGTCGCGGGGTTGATTGCCCTTGCCAAGCAAAGGCCGGGCGCCTTCAGCTTTGGGAGTTCCGGCACGGGTGCGGCGAGCCATTTGGCGGCGGAGCTTTTCGCCTCCATGGCCGGTATCGAGATGTTGCACGTGCCCTACCGCGGGACTGGGCCAGCGCTGAATGATCTCATGGGCGGGCGCATTCAATTGATGTTTGCGCCGCCGCAGACGGTCGCTGCGGCTGTCGCATCAGGCCAGGTGCAAAGCATCGCCATGACGGCAGAGCGCCGTTCTGCCTTATTGCCCGGCATACCAACAGTGAGCGAAAGCGGGCTGCCTGGTTATTCCGCGGTAGGGTGGTTTGGGCTATTCGGGCCGCGTGGCATGCCTGCGCCGGTCACGACGAAAATCGCGACTGAGGCCGCGCAAGGCATCACCACCGATGCAACGCGCCAACGCCTTGCCGCTTTGGGAGCAGAACCGGAACCCATGTCGCCTGACGCTTTTGCGCGCTTCATTGATGCTGACATTGCCAAATGGCAGCAGGTTGTGCGAGAGCGCGGCATTACCTTGGAGTAAAAAATCCCATGATCAGATTGGCAAGTTTCCTCGCCCCCGGCGACTTGCGCCCAAGGCTTGGCGCAATGCAAGGTGCCATGATGCGCGACCTGACGGCAGCGCATGGCGCGGATTGGGATATGCGCCGCGTGCTGGCGCTGCCGATTGCGGAATTGCGCGCCTTTGTCGTGGCAGGAAAGGTCATGCTGCCGGCAGCGCAATGCCATGTGCTGCCGCCCATTCCTGATCCGGGCAAGATTTTCTGTGTGGGCAAGAACAGCAAGGTGCATCGCGCGGAATTGGTCGCGCAAGGCATGTTGAAGGAAGACCCCAAGGAACCGACCAGCTTCGTGAAGCTGACGGAAACACTGGTGGGTGATGGTGCGCGCGTGGCGCGGCCAGAAGGTATCTCCACCTTCGATTACGAACCCGAATTGGCCTTCATTATCACGCGCCGCGCCTTTCAGGTCAGCCGCGAAAACGCGCGCGATTATGTGGGCGCGATCACGGTATTGAATGATTTGACGGCGCGCGAAATCCAGAAGCAGGAAGTGCAGCTTGGCACGAAGTTCTGGGTCTCCAAAAACATGCCGCGCTTCACACCGGTTGGGCCCTATGCGGTGCCGCTCGCGGAAATTGCCGATCCATATGATTTGTGGCTGACGTGCCATGTGAATGGCCAGCAGCGGTTGCGCGTGAATACGGATGAATATATCCATCGCATCGAAGGCATCATCGCGCATTTCTCCCGCTTCATGCCGTTTGAGGTGGGCGATGTGATTGCGACGGGTGCACCGCGTGGCACGGCGATCGGCCACCCAAATGCGGCGGAGCTTTATCTGAAGCCGGGCGATACATGTGTGGCGGGGCTGGAGGGTGTGATGGAAATCACCACCCATATCGTCGCCCCTGGTGAGGTGTGACGCCAACCGCTTGACCTTTGCTGTAATCCAGGTTGCAGTTGAGCGTTGCGATGTCGCGCCAAGCAAGAAGGATTGAGGAAGATGAAGCGTCGGACCATATTACTCACAGGTGTTGGGGTTTTGGCCGCTCCGTCGGTGCGTGCTCAAGGTCAAGCGCCTTGGCCTAACAGGCCGATCCGTATCATCGTTCCCTTCGGCCTTGGCGGTGCAGCCGACGTCGCGGCGCGTTTTGTTTCGGAACCACTTTCGGCAGCGTTGGGCGTGCCCGTTATCATTGAAAACCGCACTGGCGCGGGCGGTTCGATCGGCACCAATATGGTCGCGAAGTCGCCAGGTGATGGCTATACGCTGGTCGCACTTGGCAATACTGCCGCGGTGAATGAAACCTTGCAGCCGGGGCGTGGCTTTGTGCTGATGCGCGACCTGACCCCGGTGGCGCCAATCAATATCGCAGATAATGTCCTGGCGGTGCATCCTTCGGTGCCTGCCAATTCGCTGCCGGAGTTTCTGGAATTGCTGCGGCGAGAGCCGGGCAAATGGAACTACGCGCATTCCGGTCCTGGCACGCCCTATCACCTTGCTGGCGAAATGCTGAAAGCCATGGCGAAGGTAGATATGGTGGCAGTGAGTTTCCGTGGCTCCAATGAAGCGCGCACGGCGATCATTTCCGGTCAGGTGCCGATCATGTTCGATGGCATTCCCAGCATGGCGCCGCATATCAATGCCGGTACGGTAAGGGGCCTTGCGACCACGGGCCGGACACGTGACCCCATGTTGCCTAATTTACCGACCGTTGCTGAAACAGTACCGGGCTTTGAATACCCGATCTGGATTGGCCTGATGATGCCGGCCACAACGCCGCGCCCGATTGTGGCGCGTTTGCATGCGGAAATCAGCAAGATCATGCAAAGCGAAGCGGGCCGCACGGGCATGCAGCGCATGGGCGCGCGACCCATGGTCATGACACTTGCCGAATATGAAGCCTATTTGCGCAATGATGTGGATACGCTTGGCAAATTGGTGCGCGATGCGGGCATCAAGGCGGACTAACGCATGACACGATTCACCCTGAATGGCGGCGAAGTCGTCTTGGACTTGCCGGATCACGCGACGTTACTACAGGCATTGCGTGGACCTTTGGGGCTCTCCAGCCCGCGCTTTGGCTGTGGCGCTGAACAATGCGGATCCTGCATGGTACTGCTGGATGGTAAGCCCGCCTATGCTTGCGCGCTTGGCGTGGACGCGGTCGCCGGACGCAAGGTGGTAACCGTTGAAGGGCTTGGAACATCCGCAGCACCGCATCCGCTGCAAACAGCGTTTCTGGCGGAGCAAGCCGGCCAATGCGGCTATTGCCTTTCGGGTATGCTGGTTTCCGCCGCTGCCTTGCTAGCGGCCAATCCTGATCCGGATGAGGATGCCATTCGCGCCGCCCTTGATCCGCATCTATGCCGCTGCGGCAGCCATAATCGCATCATTCGCGCCATAAAGCGCGCCGCGCAGGAGATGGCCGCATGAGTCATGGTTTTGGCGCCGCGCTCAAGGTGGATGATGGCAAGCCGCGCTTGCCGGGCAGCCTGCATCTCAATCGGCGGCTTTCGCAATGGCTGCAGTTCCGCGCCGATGGCGTCGTGGAGGTAAAGCCCGGCAAGGTGGAGCTGGGCCAGGGTATTCTGACCGCGCTGGCGCAGATTGCCGCCGATGAATTGGATGTGGCGCCGGAACGCATTCGCATCATCAGCGTGGTCACACCGGAAAGCCCGGATGAGGCGGTGACCTCTGGCAGTCTTTCCGTGCAGGATTCTGGCAGCGCCATCAGGCACGCAAGCGCTGATGCGCGGCGGATTTTTCTGTCTGTCGCGGCACAACGCAGCGGCGTGGCGTTTGACGCGATTACTGTAACAGACGGAGATTTCATCGGCCCACAGGGAAAAATCGGCAGCTATTGTCAATTTGCCGAGGCCGGGCTTTTAGAGGTTGAGGCTTCACCGGAAGCGCGCGCCAAGCCGATAGAATCACGCCGCCTTGTTGGCGTTTCAGCGCCGCGGCGTGATTTGCCCGATAAGCTGCTTGGCGCACCGGCTTATGTGCATGATCTCAGCCTACCCGGCATGCTGCATGCGCGTGTCATTCGCCCAAGCGCGCGCGGTGCTGGGCTTGAAGTACTGGCTGATGGCCCGCTGCCCGGTGACGCGCGGCTGGTGCGTGATGGACATTTCCTGGCTGTATTGGCCAGCACTGAATGGGATGCCGAAACCGCTGCCACGCGTATCGCAGCGCGGGCGCAGTGGCGGGAAGCCGATACGCTGCCTGAACAGGCGGAACTCATGGCCTGGCTGCGGGATGCCGCGACGCGTGGTGAGCGGAAGATCACTGAAGAACGGGAAGCAGAAATACCGCCAGCCGCGCATCGGCTGAAGCGAAGCTTTCATCGGCCCTATCTGGCCCATGCCTCGATCGGGCCATCCTGTGCGGTGGCGCGGTTTGATGGCAATGTGGTGGAAGTCTTCAGCCATACGCAGGGCCCCTATAATCTGCGCGCGGATATCGCGAAAACGCTGCGCTGCGCGCCAGAGAAAGTTATTGTGCGCCACATGGAAGGTGCCGGCTGTTATGGCCATAATGGTGCGGACGATGTCGCCCTGGAAGCCGTGTTGATTGCACGCGCGGCCGAAGGCAAGCCCGTGCGCCTATTATGGTCCCGTGCGGATGAACTCGGCTGGGCGCCGTTCTCGCCTGCCATGTTGGTGGATATTGAAGTGGCAGCGGCGGTGGATGGAAGCCTGCTTGGCTGGCATGCGGAAGTGATCAGTAATGGCCATTCCGGCCGGCCGGGGCGCTCCCCCGTGCCGACACTTCTGGCGGCGTCGCAGCTTGCCGAACCCTTCCCGGTGCAGCCTTCCATCAATCCGCCCTTGGCGGCAGGCGGCGGTGCGGAACGCAATGCCATTCCGGGCTACCGAATCCCCAAACTTCATGTTGCAACCACCAGATTATTGGAGATGCCAATCAGGACTTCAGCGCTGCGCGGTTTGGGCGCGACGCTGAATGTCTGGGCGGTGGAAAGCGTCATGGATGAATTAGCAGCGCTGGTGGGCGAAGACCCACTTGTCTACCGCTTGCGGCATTTGGAAGACGCGCGCGGCCGCGCTGTCTTGGAAAAAGTCGCGGTCATGGCGGGTTGGCAGGCACGCCAGACGCGCGAAGGTTTTGGTTTTGGCATTGCCTATGCGCGCTACAAGAATACCGGCGCCTATGCTGCCGTGATTGCCGAAGTGGAAGCGTGTGAACGCATCTTCTGCCGGCGCATTTGGATTGCTGGCGATTGTGGAGAGGTCGTGAACCCCGACGGTGCCGTCAATCAACTTGAAGGCGGCGCCATTCACGGTACCTCTATCGCACTGGTCGAAGAAGTGCGCTTTGACAGCAGGCGCGTGACTTCCGATTCATGGGAAAGCTTCCCGATCCTGCGCTTTTCTGAAGTGCCCAAGGTGGATGTTGCGCTGATCAATCGGCCTGAAGCGCCCTTCCTGGGCGCAGGTGAAGCAAGCCTTGCCCCAACTATCGCTGCCATTGCCGGGGGCATCCACGCTGCCCTTGGCGTGCGGCCGCGGCAATTGCCTTTCTCGCCCGAAAATATCGCCAAGGCCGGGTGATCTGGACGCGCGCGCCAAGCTGTATCACGCTGGGCGTAACGCTAGCCTGATCGGAGACGCCCCATGGGTTCCTTGCTATTCTCACCATTGACTATTCGCAGTGTGACGATCCCCAATCGCGTGGTGATGCCGCCGCTTTGCCAATATTCCGCGGTCGAAGGTTTGGCGAATGATTGGCATATGGTCCAGCTTGGCCGCTTTGCGGTTGGTGGCTTTGGGCTGGTCTTCACCGAGGTGACTTCCGTGATGCGTGAGGGTCGCATTACGCATGGTGATCTTGGGCTTTGGTCTGATGCGCATATTGAACCGGTGCAGCGCCTCGCGCGCTTCATCAAGTCGCAAGGCGCGGTACCGGCGATGCAGCTTGGCCATGCCGGGCGCAAGGGTTCGTCGCAGCGCGCCTTTGAAGGCAATGGACCGTTAGGCGCGCCGGAAATCGCCAAGGGGGAAAAGCCTTGGCCTTTGGTGGGGCCGACCGCTACGGCGATTGGCGAGGGCCATGTGCAGCCCAAAGCACTCACCAAGGAAGGCATGGCCGATATTCGCGAAGCCTTCGCCACCGCCGCACGCCGCGCCTTGGCCGCCGGCTATGAGGCGATTGAGGTGCATTGCGCGCATGGTTATCTGCTGCATCAATTCCTCTCTCCGCTGTGCAATACGCGCAATGATGAATATGGCGGCGACCTTGCCGGACGCATGCGCTTCCCGCTTGAGATTGTGCGCGCCGTGCGTGAAGCCTGGCCGGAAAACCTGCCGCTTTTCGTGCGTATTTCTGCAGTGGATGGCGCTGATGGTGGCTGGGAAATGGAAGATAGCGTTGCTTACGCGCGCGAATGCCAAAAGCTTGGCGTGGATGTGATGGATTGTTCATCGGGCGGTATCGGTGGCAGCGCCACTGGCAGCAAGCGTGTGCCGCGCGGCTATGGTTTTCAGATTCCCTATGCCGCGCAAATCCGCCGAGAACTTGGTATGAAATCCATGGCCGTCGGGCTGATTATCGGCCCGCAGCAGGCCGAAGCGGCTTTGGCCGCAGGTGATGCGGACCTGATCGCGATTGGGCGTGAGGGCATGAATAATCCGAATTGGCCTTTGCATGCGCGCGCCGTGCTGGAACCCGGCACAACCGAGGAGGTTTTCGGCTGCTGGCCGGCGCAGCATGGCTGGTGGATGGAAAAGCGCGGTGCGGTGATGAATGCCCTCGGCACCCCGCCGGCATGAAGAAATTTCCCTGATACGAAGGAAGGAAACGCAAGATGAAACTCGCCTATTCACCCAATAGCCCCTATGTGCGGAAATGCGTCGTGCTCGCCATCCAGCGCGGCATTGATAAGCAGATGGAGCTTTGGACGGTCGGTACCACCGATCCGGCGCTGCTGAAGGTCAATCCACTTTCCAAGGTGCCGACCTTGGTGCTGGATGATGGCACCGCGCTCTATGACAGCCCAGTGATTTGCGAATATCTGGATAGTGTCGGTGATGGGCCGAAGATGTTTCCGGCCGCTGGCCCGGCGCGTTGGAAGGCGTTGCGTCAGGAAGCTTTGGGCGATGGTATTCTGGATGCGACACAGCCACGCCGGCGCGAAATTGCGCTGCCGCAGGATGAAGGGCGGCAGACTTACATCGCGCTCCAGCAAGGCAAGGTGAAGGCCGCACTTGCAGTGCTGGAAGCGGAAGCCGATAGCCTTGGCATGCTGACGAATATTGGCGAAATCACTATTGCCTGCGCCTTGGGCTACATGGATTTCCGCTATCCGAATGAGCCATGGCGGCCTGGGCATCCCAAGCTGGAAGCTTGGTATGCGAAGGTTTCTGCGATGCCTGCGATGACGCGTACGGTTCCTCCGGGCTGACGGAAATTTCTATCGCGCTGCGGCCTGCGTTCATGCGTGGGTCGCAGCGCGCCAGGCCTTGGCGATATCCATGCGCCGGGCGACCCAGACCTGATCACCTAATTCCGCTAGCCGCGCCAGCACTTTTTCAAAGGCAGGGAAGCGCGCCGGCCGCCCCGCTATACGCAAATGATAGCCGATATTGAGCAAGCGCGGCTTGCCCTGCCTGGCTTCAGCAAGCAGCACATCCAGCGCATCATTCACATATTCCACCATCTCACTGGCACGTACAAAGCCATTCGGGTGGAAGAATTTCATGTCATTGGTATCTAGCGCATAGGGCAGCACCAGAAGCCCAGGATGTGCCGGGTCATCATAGGGCACATCATCATCAAACGCGTTTGATACCCAGGCAAATTCGCGTTCTTGTAACAACCCGCGCGTCCAAAAGCTTTCCGAACCACGGCAGAAAAACCCCTGCGGTGCCTCACCACAGGCTTTGGTGATGGCGGCGATGCAGCGATCAAGATCTGCCGCTTCTGCTTCGCGCGATGTGTAATCCGCCTGCGGACGCCAGAGCCAGCCATGGGCGGCGGCTTCATGGCCTCGCTTGGTGGCCTCAGCGGCAAGGGAAGGCGCTCTTTCAACTGCGCGGCCGCACATCAGGAAAGTGGCAGGAATGGCGTGACGATCCAACGCATCCAGCATGCGCCAAAAGCCGGCGCGCGTGCCGTAGGCAAAAATCTGTTCCTGCCCCATGTCGCGCACACCGGGGGTGACGACGCTGATAACCTCACCCATGCGTTCGCATTGCGGGTCTCCGTCACCCACTTGTTGCTCCGCACCTTCTTCGAAATTGACAGCGACCGAAACGGCAAGCCGGGCGCCATTGGGCCAGCGCATATCAGGCCATTTGCCGCCATAGCCAACCATATCGCGTGTCATGTGAAATCTCCCCTGCGCGCATGACGCCCGAACCAGCACAACGCTGCGCCCGCGAGCGGCAGCGTCGCTAAAATCGCGAAAGCGTAGCGATAGCCGTGCAATTCCTGGCCGAGTACCGCAATCAGGGGCGGGCCAAGCACAGCGCCGGCAAAGCTGAGTGAAATCACTGCGCCGGACGCAGCACCCGCAGCGCCGGGCGGCGCAAGGCGCACGCTTTCCGCCACCAAGACGCCGTTCCAGCCGGCAGTGCTCGCGCCAATGGCAATGAAAAGCAGCACCAACAGGAAAGTCTGACTGCCACCAACCAAGGGCAACATCATCAGGAAAATCCCGGACAGCGCACCAATCATCATCAATACGCGTTGCCCGCCTAGTTTCGTATCCGCCACCAAAGCCCAGCCGATGCGTGACAAGCCACCCACCACCTGACAAATCCCAACCAGTGCGCCCGCCGAAACCGAATCCCAGCCGTAATCACCAATCAGCATGGCGACCATATGCGCGCCAAGGCCGATCTGCACCAGCGCATAACAAGCAGCCGCCAAGCCAATAACGCCAAGCGCGGGCGATTTCAGCAACAGCAATGGCCCTGCCTGCAAGGCGGGCGTGCCGCGATCCTTATCCCAATCCGCGCGCTTGAATTGCAGCCCGATCACCATGGTAAGCAACATCGCAGCCGCAATCAGCATTGCGTTACGCCAACCAAAAAACTCTGCCGTGCCGGGCAGCATCAAGCCTGCAAGTGCCACACCGAAGGGCACGCCCATTTGCTTCAGGCCGAACACCATATTGCGGCGTGACGGCGGTGCCAGCTTGCCGAGCAGTTGCGAAGCAGCCGGGTTGGTCAGCCCATAGGCAAGGCCAATCAGCATCGTTGCAGGCAGCGCGATGGTAAGCTCAGCAAAGCTAAGCAGTGCAACACCAACCGCTGCGGCCGCAAGTGCAACTTGCGTCGTGCGCGCCGGCCCCCAAATGGCGAGCCAGCGTGGCCCATAGGCGGAAGCAAAAACTGCGCAGAGATAAACCAGTCCCACCTGATAGCCGATATTCGCACGCGCCATGCCGAAATCCGGCGCGGCATAGGCCACCAAAACAGGCAAGGCATAAACCGCCATAGTGGCCAAGGTTTGCGCCCCAGCCAGCAAAAAAACTACCAGAGCCAGGCCGCTTTGAGTTCTCATGCGCGGCTCTGAGTCACGCCTGATGCAACCCCCGACGATAGGTGGAAGGTTCCATATCCTTCACCGATTTCGCGCGTTTTTCGAGCCAGTAGCTCTGCGCCGGTGGCATGGCATCGAAAGCGGATTCAATACCGAGTTTGCGCGCGGCATCGGTTGGCCAATTGGGATTATAGAGAATTTCCCGCCCGATCGCGACCAAATCAGCATCGCCTGTTTGCAGAATAGCCTCGGCCTGGTCGGCATGCACAATCAGGCCAACCGCCATGGTGGCGATGGGTGCTTCATGCCGTAGCCGCCGCGCATAAGGCACCTGATATCCATAGCCAGGCCGCGCGGCCTTGGGCGGGCCGCCGCTGATACCGCCAGATGAGCAATCCACCACATCAATACCAGCAGCACCAACAAGCCGCGCGAGGCGAATGCTTTGTTCAACATCCCAACCCGAATCATCTTCGACCGAGAAACGCATGAAAAGTGGCTTATGCGCCGGCCAAACTGCACGTACCGCCTCCACCACCTCTAGCGCGAAGCGCATGCGGCTAAGCTCTGTCCCGCCGTATTCGTCATTGCGGCGATTGGCAGAAGGCGACAGGAACTGATGAATCAAATACCCATGCGCAGCGTGGATTTCCAACACGTCAAAGCCAGCAGCATCCGCACGCCGCGCGGCATCCGCCCAATGCTGCACCACTTGCGGGATTTCATCGCGCGTCAGGGCACGCGGTATGGGGTCTCCCGCATCACCAATTTCGGCACTTGGTGCGACAAGTTCCCAGGCTTCCCAATCCGTGATGTCTGGGCTTTGCACCAGCGGCGCGCCACCTTCCCAGGGGCGAAAGCGCCGCGCCTTGCGGCCGGAATGGCCTATCTGAATCGCCGGCACTGAACCATTGGCACGAATCAAATCCGCAACGCGCTTCATGCCCGGGATGAAAGCATCATCCCAAAGCCCAGTATCACCCAAAGTGCCGCAACCGCGCCGTTCCACCTTGGTGCTTTCCACCATCACCATACCGGCACCGCCGGCGGCGAAGCGTCCTGCATTCATCAAATGCCAATCCGTGATGAAGCCACGATCCGCCGCATATTGATGCATGGGTGCGACCACCACGCGGTTCTTCAGCGTCACGCCACGTTTGGTCCAAGGTGTGAACAGCAAAGGCAGGGTCATGGTGCAATCCTCCGTGCGCAAAGCCTAAGCCAGGATGATCGCGCTGGTAAGGGGCGTCAGCTCTTCACATAACCGAGCGCTTGGTCTGCCTTGCGCCGCTCCGCGGGACGCTTGGCCGGATCACCAAAGCCGCCACCGCCCGAAGTTTCCAGCCGAACGATATCGCCCTTCAGCAATCGCACCGCATCGCTTTTCGGCGCGATGGGTGTTTCCTGCCCATCGCGAATGCGCATCAGCCGCCCAAGGCTGGCGGGTTTGCCGCCGGCAAGGCCATAGGGCGGGAAGCGGAAACGATCCATATTCGCGGTGAAAATCCCGGCAGGGCTATCCACGCGCCATTCGCGGATAAGGCCAAGCCCGCCGCGATATTGCCCATCACCACCCGAGTCTGACTTCAACCCGTAATGCGTGATGGTCAGCGGCATTTGGCTTTCGATCATTTCAATCGGGATATTGCTGTTATTGTGCATGCCAAAGGACCAGGCATTCACACCATCCTTGCCGGGGCTGGCGCCCGTACCGCCGATTTCAATTTCCACCAATACCTCTCGCCCGCCATCGGCTGCTTCGGTTTGGAAGGTTGCCACGTAAGAACCGCCGTAATAGGCCGCCGGCATACGATCTGGCAGCGCCTGATGCAGGCAGCCGAACATCACATTGGCCAGCCTATGGCAAACCGCCACCCGATGCGCGACGGATGCTGGCGCGCGGCAGGAAGTAACGCTGCCTTCGCGGTGACGAATGCGAATGGGGCGATAGCAGCCCGCATTGGCTGGCATGGCACCATCGGTCGCCGCAATAATGCTGTAATAGACGGCACAATTGGACATCGCCGGCGTGCAATTGATGGGACCACGCTGCTGATCCGCGCAGGCGGTCAGGTCAACCTCGATCTCATCGCCCTTGATGGTGATGGAGGCATGAAGGCGCACCGGTTCACCAGATACGCCGTCATCATCAAGGAAATCTTCAAAGCTATAGGTGCCATCCGGCATGGCGCTGATGGCGGCGCGCATCGCGGCCTCACTCTGATCCAGGATGCGGCCTGTGGCTTCAATCAGCGTCGCAGCACCATAGCGCGCGGCAATGCGGCGGATTGAAGCGGCGCCCACTTCAAGGCTAGCCAATTGGGATTGCAAATCACCAAGCATGAGGGCGGGCTTGCGCACATTCTGCCCGATCATGGCGTAGATGGCTTTGTTCAGCACACCGCCTTCGATCAGTTTCAGCGGCGGAATGCGGAGCCCTTCCTGAAAGACTTCCGTTGCTGTCGCAGCATAGGAACCAGGCGCCATCCCGCCCATGTCAATGTGATGGCAAAGCGCGCCCACATAAGCGACGCGCTTCCCGTCATGAAAAACGGGTTTGAAGACCAATATGTCGTTCAGGTGCTGTGCGCCGCAATAAGGATCATTGGTGGCAACAACATCACCTTCGTGCCAATCGGCCGCATCCACGAAACGATCAAGTAAGATGCGCAGCGCCGCGCCCATGGAATTCAAATGCTGCGGAATGCGTGCGGACTGTGCGACATTATTGCCGTCAGCGTCGAAGACCGCTGTCGAATAATCCAGCAATTCGCGTACTGTGGTACTGCGGCTGGTGCGCCAGATGGTAATGTCCATCTCTGCCGCGGCCGCGGTTAGCGCATTGCGGATGACTTCAATTTCGATGGGGCCGAGGCTCATGGCGCGATCTTCTTTGCAATCAGGGCGCCGCCGGTGGCAAGCCTTGCTTGCCAGGCGCGGGAAATCCAATGGGTGGCGAAGGCTTCTTCGATAATGGCTGGGCCTTCGATAAGATCATGGGCGCCGAGCGCTTCACGGTCCCAGACGGTCACGTCGCACCATTGCTGTCCATCATAGGCGCGCCGCTTCGCCTTGCGTGCCGGGCGGGAGGCTGGCGTCGGTTCGCGCAATACAGGTTTCGCGAGCCTGCCTTTGGCAATGGCGCGGAAGGTAACGATTTCCACTGCTTCATCCAGATTTGAATAGGAAAAGCGCTGTTTATGCGTGGCATGAAAACGCTGAATGAGGTCAGCCAATGCAGCTTCATCCGGCGCTTGCAGTTGGCCCCATGGAACAAGCAGTTCAAAGGCCTGGCCGTGATAGCGCATATCAGCGGCAATGGTGATTTCACGCTGATCGGCTGGGATGCCATCCTGCGCCAGTCGTGCATCCGCAGCTTGGCGCAATTCAGTGATCATATCGCGCATCTGCGGCAAGGCACTGACTTCGGCGCGGGTCAGCCGTGTGCGCGCCAAATCCTGCACCAGATCGGAAAAAAGGATTCCATAAGCGGAAAGCGTGC
>JBIIGZ010000081.1:0-14964 GCA_044236185.1 Roseomonas sp.
GCTTGGGCTTTCCGTGCCGGAATTGGCGCGGCTTGCGGGTGGCTATGCGCTCGGTGGGCTTGATGTGATCAAGGATGATCACGGGCTGATGGACCAGGCCTTCCACCCCTTCAAGCAAAGGGTGGCCCGTTTGCAGGAAGCGATCCGCAACGCCAATGCCAGGACGGGGCGCAAGACGCTCTATTTCCCCATGGTCTCCGGGCGGTTTGATCAGATTGAAGACCAAATGGCCTTCGCGGCTGCCGAGGGCTGCGAAGGCGCGCTAATTGCGCCGCTGCTGATCGGGCCAGATACGGGGTTTCACCTCGCGCGCAAATACGGCTTGGCGGTGATGGCGCATCCAAGCTTTTCGGGGACGCATTTCCATGACCCCGAGCATGGCATGACGCCGGCCATGCTGCTCGGGCGCCTGTTTCGGGTTTTTGGGGCGGATATCTCGGTTTTTCCCAATGCGGGCGGGCGCTTTACCTTCACCGAACAGGAATGCCGCGATTTGGCCATTGCCATGCAGGAACCCTTGGGTGATGTGAGGCCCGGTTTCCCTTCCCCGGCGGGTGGCATGTCGATTGAACGCATTGACAGCATGGTGACGGCCTTTGGCCATGATGCTGTCTTCCTGATTGGCGGCGCGTTGATGCGCCATTCGCCTGATCCCGAAATTGGCGCGCGTGCCTTCCTGGGCGCGATCGAAAACGCCGTTGCCGCCGGAAAGGCCGCCGAATGACTGTGCGTCGCTTCAATGCCTTTGGCTGGGAAAATGTCCCCGTGCTTTCCTACAAGGAAGGCGGCCCATACAAGGACGTGACGCGCCAGATCCTGTTTGAAGGCGCGGAATCACTTCCCGTGCAGTGGCGCTATTTTGAGGTGCAGCCCGGCGGCCATTCCACGCTGGAACGCCATGAACATATCCATTGGGTGCTGATCCTGCGCGGGCGCGGCGCCTGCCTGGTGGGTGATGAGATCACCGATATCGCCGAGCATGATCTGGTCGAAATCGGCCCCATGCAGTGGCATCAATTCCGCGCGGCGGAAGATGCGCCGCTTGGCTTCATGTGTCTGGTGGCGGCGGAACGTGACCGGCCGCAATTGCCGGATGAAGCTGACCTGGCGGCTTTGCGGCGCAGTGACAAGGTTGCCGCGTTCATTCGGGTTTAGGGAGCGTCGCCCTTCCCGATACTAATACGTCCAACGCAGGGGCTTGCCGGCCACGTCCGGGCGCCGCAAGCTTGCGGCCATTATCGGGAAACGGACAGAAAACATGACCTTCACCTCAACGCGCCGCGCGATGCTGACAGCCCTTGCCGCAACGCCAATCCTGTCCACGCCGCTGCGTGCCCAGGCCGCCTTCCCCGATAAGCCCATCCGCCTGATCGTGCCCTTCGCGCCGGGCGGGAATTCGGACCTGACAGCGCGTGCCTGCGCGCCCGCCATGTCGGCGAAGCTTGGCCAGCCTGTGATTGTGGAAAATCGCGCCGGCGCGGGGGGTAGTGTCGCCGCCCAGCAGGTCGCGCGGATGCGACCGGATGGTTACACTATTCTACTCGGCTCAAATGGGCCGCTCACGATCAATCCCACCGTGCAGGCCAATCTTGGCTATGACCCGATGCGTGACTTCATGCCGATTGGGCTTTTTGTGCGCACGCCGATGGTGATTGCGGTGCATCGCAGCCTGCCGGTGCGAACGGTGGCCGAACTTGTGGCGCATTCCAAGGCCAATCCGGGCAGGCTTGGTTTCGGTTCGTCCGGCATTGCAAGCGCAGCGCATCTTTCGCTTGAGATGTTCAATGCCGCGACCGGGGCCGGTATTACCCATATCCCCTATGGCAGCGGCGGTGCGCTGACGCCTGATCTTGTCTCCGGCACCATATCCGGCGCCATTACGGAAATTTCCACCGCGCTGCCTTTGCATCGCGAGGGCGCGGTGCGGATTTTGGCGGTGGCGGCGGCGGATCGGTTGCCGCAAGCGCCCGAATTGCCCACGGCGAATGAGGCTGGTGTCGCCGGTTATCAGGCGGCTGCCTTTGTTGGCATTGTGGCGCCAACGGGGCTGCCCGAGCCTGTCGCGAAAGCGCTTGGGGAGGCTGTCGCCGCCGCCGTTGCGGACCCTGCGGTGCGCTCGCGGCTGGAAGGCATGGGCAGCCTGATGGCCAGCGGGGCGGAGGCAACCCCACCAGGCTTTGCTGCCTTTCTGCAACGCGAGACGGCCTGGACCCGCGCGGCGGCGGAACGCGCAGGGCTGCGGCAGGGGTAAGTGAGCGTGGCGCTCGGGAAGATGTCCGAGCCAAGTGAGATCACTTGGCGGCTTCGAAAATGCGACCAAAAAACGATTTAGAGCGTGTTCCGTGAGCGAATGTGAACGGGGAATGCTCTATTGGCTGCGCAGCCCATTCGCCGGCACCTCTCGCGGCAGCAAATGCGCGCGCCAGAACAGCGCAATCGCAACCGTGCATAAGGCGCCGAAGCCCGCATAAAGCGCGCCGGCATCGGCAAAGCCGATTTCCCCCACCAAAGGCCCGGCCATCATCAGCCCAACCGGCAGGCCATAAACCGCCAGCATGCGCAGCCCCATCACGCGGCCACGGAATTCCTGAAGCGTGATCCTCAGCAGCAGTACCGCCAGCGGCACCATGCAAAAGCTTTGCACAAACCCGGCCAAAGCCAGCACCACGCCGCCCAGCACCGGGTCTGTCAGGCGCGCGAAAACCAGCAGCAGCAAGAACCAGGATAGCGACGCGGCCAACATGGTGCGTGCCGGTGGCAGCCCTCCGCCCCGCGCGCTGATGAAAAGTGATCCCAGCATCGCGCCGCCGGCGAAGCTCGCCGACAGATAGCCAAGCCCGGTGCGATCCAGCCCATAAACATCGCGCGCCACATGCGGCAGCAGGCCGCCGCTGATCGGATAGGCCGCGAAATTGGCAAGGCAGGCCAGCAGCAGCGCGGCCAGTACGGGCGGTGTTGCGCGGGCATAGGCAATGCCATCGCCAAGATCAGCCCAGGGCGTTTTCATGACCACCCCTTGGGCCGCGCGGGTTGGTGGTTCATCCACCTGCAAGGTCAGCAGAAAGGCGCAAAGGTAGATCGCCGTCACCGCCATATAGGCCGGACCAATTCCAAGAAACGCGACCAGCCCCGCGCCGGTCAGCGCGCCGATCACGCGGGCGCTATCGGCACTCATGCGTTCAATCCCCATGGCGCCCATCAGCAAGGGGGGCGGCATGCCGGCGGCGATCAGCGCATTGCGCATGCCCATATCGGAAGGGCGCACCAGGCCGCTCAGCAACGCCACGCCACAGACCATCCATGGGGAAAGGAGCCCCGCCATGGCACAGGCCGTGAGCACCGCCGCCAGCACCGCATACCAGGCCCGCATGGCGGATAGCACGCGCCGATGCCCCACCCGATCCCCCATCACGCCAAACATGGGCGAGAGCAGCGTGCCGATCAGCAATAGCGACCCGAAGATGGCAAGCCAGGTGACCGATCCCGTTTCGGTCAGCACATACCAGCCAAGGATGATCGTCTCCATCTCAAAAGCCCAGGAGGTGGCAAGATCAGCGGGCCATTGAAAGCGAAAGCCGCGCTGCCCGAAGGGCGCAAGAACACCGGTGGCGCGGAGCTTCCCGCCTGCCATACTGTTTCCCCCTTGCCGCGCTGATCGGGCGGCCTTGGCGCATGATGCCCGAACCAGGGGCGCGCGCCAGGGGGTTCGCTGATTTCATTCATTCGGCTTCTGGGGTAGGTTCAGCGCCATGATTGCTGGTCGCAAAATCCTGCTGATCGTCTCGGGCTCTGTCGCTGCCTATAAGGTGCTGGAATTCACACGGCTTGCGCGCAAGGCGGGGGCGAGTGTGACCGCCATCCTGACCGCGGGCGGGGCGCGGTTTGTGACCAAGGAGGCACTTGCCGCCATTACCGGCCAGGCGGTGCATGATGATCTTTGGGCGGCCGAGGCCGAGATTGGGCATATTCGCTTGGCTCGGTTGCCTGATCTGGTGCTGGTGGCGCCGGCGTCGGCGGATTTGCTGGCTAAGATCACGCATGGGCTCGCGGATGATCTGGCAACTTGCGTGCTGCTTGCGACCCGCTCCCCGATCATGGTCGCACCCGCGATGAACCCCGCCATGTGGGAAAACCCAGCGACGCAGGCGAATATCGCGACCTTGCGCGCGCGCGGCATGATGCTGGCCGGGCCGGAAGTGGGCGCCATGGCGGAACCGGAATCTGGGCCGGGCCGGCTGATTGAGCCCGCCGCGTTATTGGCGGCGGTGGAAGCCGCGCTGACGCCCACCGCGCAGCCGCTGCAAGGCCGCCATGTGCTGGTGACAAGTGGCCCCACGCATGAACCGATTGACCCGGTGCGCTACATCGCCAATCGCAGCAGCGGCAAGCAGGGCCATGCCATTGCCGCCGCCCTTGCCGCGCTCGGCGCGCGGGTGACTTTGGTCTCTGGCCCGGTCGCGCAACCTGATCCGCCAGGTGTCACGGTACGGCGCGTGGAATCAGCGCGCGATATGCTGGCGGCTTGCGAAGCAGCACTTCCCGCCGATGTCGCGATTTGCGCGGCGGCCGTTGCGGATTGGCGGAGTGCCGCAGCCGCGGATCAGAAAATGAAAAAGATCGCGGGTGAGGTGCCACCGCCCATCGCCCTCGCACTCAACCCCGATATTCTGGCGACGCTTTCCGCTGCTGGGCCACAACGCTCGCAGCTGGTGGTGGGTTTCGCGGCCGAGACCGAAAAGCTGGAAGACCATGCGCGCGCCAAGCGGAAGAAGAAGGGCTGCGATTGGATCGTGGCGAATGATGTCTCGGGCGATGTGATGGGGGGTGCGGAGAATACTGTGCTGCTGATCACGCCGAAGGGCACGGAAGCATGGCCGCGCATGAAGAAGGAAGACGTCGCGGCAAGGCTCGCCGCGCGCATTGCAGAGGCTTTGGCATGACCCCGGAAATTGCAGTGATACGCCTGCCCCATGGCGCGGATTTGCCGCTGCCGAGCTATGCGACGGACGGCGCGGCAGGGATGGATTTGCTGGCCGCGATCAGCGCGCCGGTGGTGATCCCACCCGGCGGGCGCGCCTTGATTCCAACGGGGCTCAAAATGGCGATCCCGGTGGGGTATGAGATTCAGGTGCGGCCCCGGTCAGGTTTGGCGCTGAAAAACGGCATTACTTTGCCCAATAGCCCCGGCACTATTGATGAGGATTATCGCGGCGAATTGGGCGTGATCCTGATGAATGCGGGGAATGAGCCCTTCACCGTGGAACGCGGCATGCGCATAGCCCAGGCCGTACTGGCGCCAGTGACGCGCGGCGTTTGGCGGGAAGTGGCCGAACTGCCGGAAACCACACGCGGGGCGGGCGGCTTCGGCAGCACCGGGACGAAAGCTTAATTTCGTCAGTCCAACGAAAATTCTTTTTGATCCCTATTAGAATTTGGTCAGTGGCGCCGCTGATGCCCTCGGCGGGGCGCGCGTATCGGTGAGCGTCATCACGCTGCTGGGGGGCGGAATGATCTTTTTTCAGCGCCCGAAAAAAATTATGCCTTTTTGTAGCAAGCATCACAGAACCCGCGACGCGCCCGTGCTGTAACCATTGCGACGGGCAGCGTCCCGTTGAAGCTGACGCAATAATCAACCCACTCTCATCAGGAGGATCATATGTCTGTCGCTCTCAATAACCAACGTTCTGAGGCTGACCAAGCGGCTGCAAGCGGCGCTGGGATCAAGCTTAGCGTCAACCCGGCCGTTGAAGCCACCCAGATCACGGTATCGGGCACTGCTACGGGCGCACAACCGGCCCCGAATGGCGTGACCATCGACTTCCTGCCCCCTGGCGGAGCGCCATCGGTACGACTCGTCACGAACCTTTCGGCATCGCTCGCAAACGGCGCCTTCACCTGGACGGGCGCGGTCCCCGGTTATGCGACTATTCCGGCGGGCTCCCAGCTCAAGGTGTCCACCAATCGGCAAGTCGCGCAAATCGTCTCTGCTCCCGCCTTTGGCTGATTATTATCCCTGCCCCCACCGAAACGCCCCGGTTCGCCGGGGCGTTTCTTTTCACGCAATTAATCCCACTATCTCAATAAACCAGCATTGATGTCGGAAGCCCTGCTGATTTAGCGCAGTGACGTCATAAGGGACTTGTTTTCTGGTTGGCCAGACGAATACGGGCATCGCCCATAGGACAAAGGTTTGATCCCCAATTAGTCCAGCACGCGGAAAATCGCCTCGATCTCAACTGGGATTTGATTGGGCAGGCTGCCGAAGCCAACGGCAGAACGCGCATGCTGGCCGTTATCACCCAACACCGCGACGAAAAGATCGGAACAGCCATTGATGATGCGCGGGTGTTCACGGAATTCCGGCACCGCATTCACCATGCCAAGTACTTTCAGCGCGCGCAGGCGTGAAAGCCCGCCAGCAGCCGATGCCGCGACCGATAGCAGCGAAAGCCCGACCCGCCGCGCAAGCTGATAGGCTTCATCAATGCTGACTTCCGTCGGCACCTTGCCGCTGATGGGTTTGCCTTCCGCATCGCGCGGGCCCTGGCCGGAGAGGTAGATGATGTTCCCATCGCGCCGGAAGGGCACATAAGTCCCCAAGGGCTTCGGCGCAGGCGGTAGCACCAGACCAAGCGCGGCCAGACGGGCTTCGGGGGTGTCTTCGGACATGTCTCTCTCCTTCTTGTTGGTCATCATACTCGACACGGCTTGGCCAAGGCTGGCAAGCTTTGGGCTTGAATGTCGGAGCCCCTCCATGCCCCAAGACCAGCACGGCCTTGCCATCACCAGCGCATCGGATGCCGCAACGCGCGCTTATGATCATGTGGTGACGGGCTATTTGAAATATCGCGCCGATACGCCCGCACGGATGAAGGCGCTGCTGGACGCGGATGGCGAGATGCCGATGGCGCGCGTGTTGCAAGCGGCGCTTACCTTGCTCGGCTACAAGGCCGCCTTGCTGCCCGCCGCGCGTGAAGCCGCCGCGACCGCAACGCGCCTTGCCGCCAAGGCCAGCGCACGCGAAGCCGCCCATGCCGCTGCCGTCACCGCTTGGGCGGCGGGCGATCTGGACAAGGCGCTGGCGGGGTGGGAGGCGATTTTGCGCGACCACCCACATGATATTCTGGCGTTTCGCTTGCATCACTTCAACGCCTTTTGGCTGGGGCGTGTTGGCGTGATGCAGCGCGTGGTTGATGGTGTTTATCCGCAGTGGACAGCAGCCCTGCCTGCCTTTGGCAGCATCCTTGCCTGCCGCTGCTTCGCGCATGAGGAATGCGGAAACTACCAGGTGGCAGAAGAAAGCGGCCGCGCCGCGATTGACCTTGACCCTGGCGATTTATGGGCCGCGCATGCGGTGGCGCATGTGATGGAAATGCAGGGCCGCCGCGGTGAAGGCATTGCCTGGCTCGCGGGTTTGGAAAAGCATTGGGAAGGCGCTTCCAACTTGGCGCATCATTTGTGGTGGCACCGCGCGATGTATCATCTGGAGCGTGCGGAGTCAGAGGAAGTGCTGGCGCTTTACGATACTGGCTTTCGCAACCTGCAAAGCACGCTGACGGAAGCCGCACCTGATCTTTACATTGATGTGCAGAATGCCGCTTCCATGCTGTTTCGCTTGCAGCGCCAGGGCGTGAATGTCGGCGCACGCTGGGATGAATTGGCCGATAAGGCAGAAGCGCGGATTGGTGATTGCCTTTCCGCTTTCACCCTGCCGCATTGGATGATGGCGCTGACCGCGACCGGGCGCTTCCAGGCAGCAGCAAGGCTATTGGATGGGATACGTGATGCGATTGCCGCTGGCGGCACACTCGCCCCCATTCTGCGTGATGCGGCGCTGCCAGTGTGTGAGGCTGTGCTGGCGCATGGGCGCGGTGATCATGCCCGCGCCGTGACCGTGATGCGCCCTGCCATTGGCGTGATGCATCGCATGGGTGGCAGCCATGCGCAGCAGGATGTGCTGGAACAGCTTTTCCTGGATGCGGCGATGAAGGCCGGCATGCTGGCCGATGCGCGCCTGTTGCTGGAACGCGTGGCGGGGCGCCACCCCGTGCCGCCAGAACGCCGTGTGGGCTATGCCAGCGCTGCCGCTGCCGTAATGCATTGAAAGGATTTTAAGCCATGACCGAAGTGAAGGATTGGGAAAAATACAGCGCCGGGCTGAAGGCGCGTGGCAAGGAATTGGGGCAATTACACCCTGATATCGTCAAGGGTTTTGTGGCACTATCCAATGGTGCCGCGCAAACCAAGCATCTGGATGCCAAGACGCGCGAATTCATCGCACTTGCCGTTGCCATAACCACAAAATGCGATGGCTGCATTGATGCACATGCGCGCAAGGCCAAAGCCGCCGGCGCCACCAAGGAAGAAATCGCCGAGGCGCTTGGCGTTGCCATCGCGCTTAATGCCGGCGCGGCCTATTCCTATGCACTGCATGTGTTGGATGCGGTGGGGGATTAGCCTTTTAACCCAGGCGCTTCTTCGCCACCGCAAGCGCCGCGCGCTGTTCCTTGGTAACGGCAGGGTAATGCAGGTCAAGCTTTTCGAGCGCTTCAATGATCGCAGCCACCACCACCAGGCGCGTGAACCATTTCGCATCCGCCGGCACGACGAACCAGGGCGCATGGGGCGCGGCGGTCGTGCTGATCGCGGCCTGATACGCCTTCATGTAATCATCCCAATGGGCACGTTCAGAGACATCATTGGCTGAGAATTTCCAGTTCTTCTCAGGTTCATCAATGCGGGATAGGAAGCGCTTTTTCTGTTCATCCTGGCTCACATTCAGGAAGAACTTGATCACCACCGTGCCTTGCCGCGCCAGATAGCGTTCATAGGCAGCGATATCTTCCAGCCTTTCATCCCAGATCTTCTTGCCGATCAGCGATGGCGGTAGCTTCTGTCGCGCGAGGAATTCCGGATGCACACGCAGCACCAGCGCTTCCTCATACCAGGAACGGTTATGAATGCCGATGCGCCCGCGTTCCGGCAGCGCAATGGAATGGCGCCAGAGGAAATCATGATCTAGTTCAAGTGGCCCCGGCGCCTTGAAGGAATGCACCTGGCAGCCCTGCGGATTGACGCCTGAAAACACATGCTTGATGGCGCCATCCTTGCCGGCAGCATCCATCGCCTGAAAGATACACAGGACGGACCAGCGATCCTGCGCATAAAGCTTGTCCTGCAAGAGCGCGAGGCGTTCGATACCCTGTTGTAAAAGCGCCTCCGCCGTGGTTTTTTGCATCTCAAGCCCAGCCGTATCGCCCGGGTCATAATCCTTCAGGCGAAAGCTGCGCCCCTTGGTCACACGATAGCGATCCAGGATTTTGGTCACTCGTTTTTCCATCACACAGATTCCTTTCGTGGTTGCCACCAGGGCAGGAAGATCCAAAGCGCCGCCGCCAATTGGATGGAGAATGTCATGCCGAGCGCCCAGACATAACCCTCAGGCGCCCAGCCGCCCGAGGCAGCGCGCGGCCAAAGGTCAAGAATGGCACCAATACCTGTCTGGAAGACGAAAACCACACACAGCATCAGGAAATTGATGGCGGTGGAAACGCGCCCGGCCAAAGCCGGCGGAAAGCCTTGCGCAATCGCCGCATAGCCCGCCGGCCCGACTGATCCTGAGAAGGAAAAGAAGAACCAAAGGGCGGCCATGACCCAGAAATTGCTCGGCCCCAGCATCAGCATGGCCTGCGCGAAAAGACAGCCTGCGACACCAATATAGGGCATCAGCATGGGTGAATAGCCGCGCGCCTGCGCGAAGGATGCCGCCTGTCCCGTGAAAAGACTGCCGAACATCATGCCAAGCGCATAGATCAGCAAGGCCGCAGCGCGCGTGCCATCATCCAAGCCGCCGACATCACGCAGCCACGGCCCAGCCCAAAGCCCCTGATAGGTGAAATTGAGCGTGGAGAGCATGCCAACGGTCGGCACCAGGCGCAGAAAAACCGGGTCCTTGAAGATACGGCAATATTCGCCGATTTCCTGACGCAAGCCGCGTCGTGTCGCGGGTGCGATACCCGGCGGCGCATTTGGCACGGAAAACCAGATCCATGCCGATACCATGACGGCGAGCATAGCGAGTACGGCGAAAACACCGCGCCAGCCAATGAAAGGCAACGCCCATTGCACCGGCATGGTGGCGGCAAGCCCACCCATGGATGCGAAGAACAAGCCCGCACCCGTCACCGCCGCGACACGTTCCTTGGGATACCATTGCGTATTGGCCTTGAGCATGGCCATGAGCCCCGCCGCCACGCCCACACCAGCCACGCAGCGCCCCATTGCCAGCATCAGCACATCAGATGATAACGCACTTATCGCGAACCCTATCGCTGCAATCAGCGCCAATGTCGCTTGCACGCGGCGCGGGCCTTTCAGATCAAGCGCAAGCCCAATCGGCAATTGCGCCATGGCGTAGCTTGCGAAGAAACAAGCTGCGAGCAAGCCAAGCTCCGCCGCCGTCAGGCCAAATTCAAGCGCGAGGAAAGGCCCAATCACCGCGACCAGGGACCGATTGGCCTGATTTATGAAATTGATGGCCGCAAGCGGCAGGGTGATGCGGGTGAAAAGCGACATGGGAAGAACATGGCACGGGCGTCGGCCCCCGCCCATAGGGGTATTCAGGGCAGGCGCAGCCGCACCGAAATCGGGCAATGGTCGCTGATCACGTCACGCAGCGCCGGATCGCGTTCATTATAGGACAGAACACGAAAACTATCCTTGATCAGCCAATCCGAAGCGCCGAGCCCAAGCAGGATATGGTCAATAAAAGCGCGCCCCTGGCCATCGCGGCGCCAACACGGGTTGGAAAAGCCTTCTGTCGCGCGACGCATGGGTGATGCGGCACTAAGTATGGGAAGCATGTCGTCTTCACCCGAAAAACGCCGATTGAAATCACCCAGGATCACAAAAGGCATGTTTTCACGACGGCGTTCGGTGATCCATTCCGCCAGGATTTGCGCCTGCCTGCCCAAGTTTTGGCAATCGCTGCTATTGGGTTCACGCACGGATCCCTGTGAGCATCCTCCGTCCAAATGAATGGAGAGCAGCCGCAGCCGCACGCCATTTTCGCCATGCAGCGTAATATCCGCACCACGCCGCAATGAACGTCGCGCGGTTGGGCGCAGATCAAGCGCCATCAGGTCAGGATTGCGGGTGACACGAAGCCCCTTGCGCCAGGCAAAGCCGGAACGCTGGATGTCATTTTCAGCAGGAAAGTGGAAATCATAGGCCGTGGCATCAAAGACCCGCGCCGCCGCCAAGGGGCCATCCACTTCCTGCAGCGCAATCACATCCGCCGCCAGCCTTCCCGCATAGGCGCGCAGCCGGGCGAAATCCTGTTCGGTCCTGGTGGTCAGATCGCGCGGCAGATCGGGATGGCCGGCGGGCTTGGTGGTAAGCCAGGCGATATTCCATGTGGCGAGTTTGATGTCCTGCGCCCAGGCGGGCAGCGCCAGTAGAAGCAGGCCCAAAAGAATCAGCGCGCGCATGGTGGCCTCATAAAAGCTGCGCCAGTTCGGGCGCGGGTTCCGCCTGATTCGGTAGCGCTTCAAGGGGCCGCGCGCCAGAGGCGATCAGGAATTCGGCCAGCGCATCCATCTCGGCAGCCGGGCGGGTGATGTCATGGAAGGGATCATGGGCGGCAGAGCCGGGCGGGACCCAGATGATCGTTTCATATCGCGCGCGCGTCAGCAGCACGCGATGGGTATTGAGGATATAGCGCTGTTCCTCAGCACCGCGCACGATCTGCCATTGATGGCCCGCAAAGCGTCGTGCGCGCCATTGCCCGGCGTGACGGAGGAAATCACCACCCCAGGCGAGGCCGACCACATCCAATTCCAAGCCCTGGCAATCATATTCAGTGGCGAAGGTCTCCAGCGCCTCGGAGGAGCGGATATCCGGCCAGCGCTTCAGGAACCAATCGGCGATATCGGGCACCTGCACGCCGAGCCCTTCCGCGCGCAAGCGACGCGCCCCGGCGGAAGCGACCAGGCCGGCGCGGCGCAAGCCCCTTGTGCGGGCGCGCAAGGCCGCACGCCAAGCGATCGGGTCGCGCGTGACGTAGTAGGGCAATTCAGGCGTCGCTGCCGCAATGGCGCGCGCGGCGGGCGCATCACCTTGCAAGACGGCATCCACCCATTCGGTGCCCCGGCTGGTTCGCAGGCTGCGGATGGGCGTTTGCAAGTCCAGATCATCATCGAAGCTGAGCCAAGCCGGTGCGCCTTCGGCCAGGCGTTGCGCGGGATCGGCAGCGGTGACGCTGCGCTGCGCTGCGACTGCGCGCCAGGAAGGGGCCGCGGCAATCACGCGGCCCCATTCGGCAAGACCGGCCTCTCCGGTATTGATTTCCTGCCCATTGCCGATCAGCGCGACAATCACCGCCCAGCCTTCATGCCGCGCCATGATTTCCAAGGTATGCGCCGGTTCGCTCATGGTCAGGTGGCTTTTGCGGCGCTGGCCATCACGTGTGGCCTGCGCCTGATCCCAGGCACGCTGCGCTTCATCAAAGACAATGATACGCGCTTCAGGCGTTTCATGTGCGTGGATCACATGATGTTCCAGAAAACGATGGACATTTTGCAGCGCGGTACGCGCGGCGCGTTCCGCGGCCTGAAACGCGGTGCCTCCCTGCGGGGCGGCATCGCGCGCCAGGGCTTCACGCAGTACCGTCACCAAAGGCACATTGCCGGAGAGAAAAGCCGCGCCGGACTCTCGCAGCGCGCCAAAAACCAGATTTAGGCCGCACAGCGTCTTGCCCGCACCAGGAATGCCGGTGACGAAAACAATATAGCGCCCGCCTTCGGCTTGGGCACGCGCGATCACGCGCCCAATGGCATCGGTGGTGCGGGTCAGGTTATGCGCATCGGCGCGGGTGGCGCCGATATCCGGCACGGCGTTGCGCCGATACAAAAGCCGCGCCGCTTCCAGAACGCTTGGCACGGGGCGATAGGCAGAACACGCCCATGAATCGGGGTTAAGTGGCGTCGCGGGTGGAGGAATCGCCGCCTGCGCGCGCGTCACAACATCCCTTAGCATGGCGCCATTGGCCACCATGACCGGCGCCACGCCATGCCAGAACAGTGGCAGTTCAAGATCGCGCTGCGGAACAGCGGGGGCAACCAACACAGGAATGATCGGCACGCCGCGGCTGCCTGCGTGAAAATCATGCAAATCCATGGCGTAATTGTCGGTCTGGCGCAGATCGGTAAGGTCTGGCTTCTGCGCGCCCATTTTGAATTCCAGCACAAAAATCGCGCGGTCCGTCAACAGAATGGCATCGGCGCGTTTTTCCAGTCGTAGCAAATCGCATTCCATGAAGATGTGCCAGTTGGCGTCACCTGCGACCATCGCATCCTGCAACAGGGCTGCGCTGGACTCCCAAGAATCGCGCTGCTTCAATTCAAGCGTGCCAAAGCGCGCTGCCTGTTCATAGGCCAAGCGTGCCGCGATTTGCGACGGAGCCTGGCGGCGAAACGCGCCAAGGCTTTGCGTAAACCACGGCCTCATGCGCTTTGCCTGCGCGGCCAGGTTGCGATCAGCACGCTCAACATCATCAGCGCGAAGCCTATGGCATGGATGGCGGTAAAGGCTTCCTGCAAGATTACTACAGCCACCAGCGCGGCGGTCGCCGGCAAGAAGGCGGTGAAAATGCCGGCCACACCGGCGCCAACGCGCTTTAGCCCCGCATACCAAAGCAGCAGGCAAAGCACACTCGCCGTCACGCTATGAAAAACCAGCAGCGCCGCAAGGCGCGGATCCGCGAGTGCCGTGATGCTGGCAATATCCGGCAAGGCAAAGGGCGCGAGCATCAGCGCCGAGAAAATCTGCATCCAAAGGCTGGCCGTGATCACGCCAACACGGCCCACGATGCGCCGTGCCAGCAGCACGTAAAGCGCCTCCCCCATCACACCGCCGAAGATCAACAGATTGCCAAGGGCAGATCCCGCAATATCAGAACCAGTCCGCGCAATCGTCATCGCCGCCATGCCGAAGGCGGCCAGGCTAACGGCGATCCATTGCGGCGACGTCAGGCGTTCGCGCAACCAAAAGGCGCTGCCCAAAGCGACCACCGCGGGCAGGCTTGCCAATACCAGCCCGCCTTCCAGCGCCGAGGTCAGGCGCAAGCCCGCCAGCAAGCCCGCATTATAGATAACGGTGCCAAATAGTGCCTGCCAGGCGAGGTTGCGCATCACCTCGCCCTCAGGCCGTGGCGCGGCTTCCAACAGGCGTGCCAAGGGCCAAAGTAGCAGCACCGCCAAAACGCAGCGCAGAAAAGCGATCATGGGTATGGGCAGTGCTTCCGCGAGCAGTTTCGCAACCGCGACATTGGCGCCGACCAGCGCCATGGAGGCCGCCAATTGCAGATAAGCCATTCGCGGCCCGCCTGGTGTCACGCGGGCTCATCCGCCTGACGAAAGGGGGAAAGGGTCGCGAGTGCCGCCATTTCGCGCTCCATCGCTGGGCGCTCACGCGCAAGGAATTCAGCCACCGCACGGGAAAGCCCGGGATGCGCGATCCAATGCGCGGAATAGGTCGGCACGGGCAGATAGCCGCGCTGGATCTTGTGTTCGCCCTGCGCGCCGGCTTCCACGCGGGGAATGCCATGCGCAATCGCGAAATCCATTGCCATGTAATAGCAAAGTTCAAAATGCAAAAAGGGCACATCCACAATGGTGCCCCAGTTGCGGCCATAAATCGCATCGCGCCCGATCAGATTAAGCGCGGCGGCGACGGGTTCCCCATCACGCTCCGCCACCATCAGCAGGACACGATCACCAAGCCTTTCACCCAATAACGGCCAGAAGCCTTTGGTCAGATAGGCGCTGCGACCCCATTTCTTATCCGTGGTCGCACGATAAAAGCGATGAAAGGCCTGCCAATGGCGCGGCGTGATCTCTGCCCCGCGCAGCGTGCGAAGCGTGAGCCCCGCCGCCTGCACATCGCGCCTTTCGCGCTTGAGCGCCT
>JBIIGZ010000225.1:0-4619 GCA_044236185.1 Roseomonas sp.
GTGAGGGCGGCGGGCTTGGCGTGGGTTCTTCCCAGGGCATGGGGTCCTTCATGGGCGGGCGCGGCACGGCCAATTTGCTGACGCGTTCCACCGCCATCCTTGGGGCGGCCTTCTTTGCCCTGGCGCTCACCCTGGCCTTGCTGACCAAGGGCGCGTCGCAGCAGAACCGCTCCATCCTGGATGGCCCCGCGCCGATCACGGCCCCGGCAGCGCCAGCCTTGCCGGCACTGCCGAGCGTACCGACAAACTGATTTAGCCGACCAACAGCCCGTCTATCGCCAGTGCCAGCCTGACATCGCGCGCGGAAAGCCCGCCCGCGTCATGGGTGGAAAGCGTAATTTCCACCCGGTTCCAGACATTGAACCATTCCGGGTGGTGGTCTTGTGCTTCGGCCAGCAACGCCACGCGCGCCATAAATCCCCAGGCTTCCGAAAAATCCTTGAAGCGGAAGGTGCGCGTGATGGCATCGCGGCTTTCCACCCGCTTCCAGTCGGGCAAATTGGCCGAAAGCCCGGCCCGTTCCGTGGCGCTGAGTTTCTCCACCATGGCGTCAGATCATCGCCATGCCGCCATTGACATGCAAAGTCTGGCCGGTGACCCAGCCGGCCTCATTGCTCGCCAGATAGACCACGGCGGCAGCGATATCCTCGGGCGATCCCATGCGTTGGGTTGGGATGCGGCTCAGTAACGCGGTTTTTTGCGCATCATTCAGTGCATCCGTCATGGCGGTCTTCACGAAGCCGGGTGCCACCACATTCACCGTGACACCGCGCGTCGCCACTTCCTGCGCCAAGGATTTGGACATGCCAATCAAACCCGCCTTGGCGGCAGCGTAATTCGCCTGGCCGGCATTGCCGGTGACACCCACGATGGACGCGATGGAAATGATCCGCCCCTGGCGCTTTTTCATCATGCCGCGCAAAGCGGCGCGCGCCAGGCGGAAGGGCGCGGTCAAATCCACTTCCAGCACCGCATTCCAATCCGCATCACCCATCCGCAGCGCCAGCATATCCCGCGTGAAGCCGGCATTATTCACCAGAATATCCAAGGACCCTGCCTCAGCTTCGATTTTTTCCACAAGCTTCGCCGGCGCTTCCGGGTCTGCCAGATCAGCCGGCGCTACAATCACGCGCGAACCAAGTTCGGCCGCGAGTGCTTCCAATTCCGCGGCGCGGCGGCCGGTGATGGCAACCGTGGCACCCTGGGCATGCAGCGCGCGGGCAACGCCTGCGCCAATGCCACCCGTGGCGCCGGTGACAAGCGCTGTCTTGCCGGTCAGATCAAACATCGGAAATCCCCTCAGAGCGTTTTCACGAAGGCTTCAAGCTCGGCCGGATTGCCGATGGCAAGGGCGGTGGCTTCCGGCGCATTGCGCTTCATCAGGCCGGTCAGCACCTTGCCCGCGCCCACTTCAACAAACTTGTCGCAGCCCATGGCGGCCATGGCGGCGACGCATTCGCGCCAGCGCACCGTGCCGGTGACTTGCCGCACCAGCAAATCGCGGATTTCGGCGGGGTCCGTTGCTTTGGCGGCGGTGACATTGGCCACCACCGGCACGGCGGGCGATTGCATCGTCGCCTGGGCCAGCGCTTCCGCCATGGCATCGGCGGCAGGGGCCATCAAAGCGCAATGGAAGGGGGCGGATACCGGCAGCAGCATGGCGCGCTTCACGCCCTTTTCCTTGGCGATTTCAATGGCGCGCTCCACCGCCGCCTTGGCGCCGGAAATCACTACCTGGCCGCCGCCATTGTCATTGGCCGCTTCCACCACCTCAGCCTTGCCGGTTTCGGGGTTGGGGGCGGCGGCAGCGCAAATTTCCTGCGCCAATTCAATCTCCGCGCCCAAAAGCGCCGCCATGGCGCCAGTGCCGGCTGGCGTCGCCTTTTGCATGGCTTCCCCACGCAGGCGCAGAAGCTTCGCGGCAGTCGCGATATCGAACGCACCGGCAGCGGTCAGCGCGCTGTATTCGCCAAGCGAATGCCCCGCCACCAGCGCGACGCGCGCGGCAAGCCCAAAACCGCCTTCGGCTTCCAAGGCGCGCACCACCGCCAGCGAATGCGCCATCAGCGCCGGCTGGGCATTGGCCGTCAGCGTCAATTCTTCCTGCGGGCCTTCCCACATCAGCTTGCTCAGCTTCTGGCCCAAAGCATCATCCACTTCCTGGAAGACGTGGCGGGCAGAGGGAAAGGCATCGGCCAGGTCGCGGCCCATGCCGACAGCCTGGCTCCCCTGGCCGGGAAAGACGAAGGCGAAGGCCATGATCAGAATTCCGTGATGGTTAAGGTCAGGCCGCGCGAATGGCCGCGCGGCCCCGGCTTGTCAACCGCGTCAGTTCATCTGGATATTGGCGTCCTTCACCACCTGCTTCCAGCGGGCGAGTTCCGCCGAAATCGTGGCGCCCAAATCCTGAGGGCTGGACGCATCAATGGTGAAGCCGGCTGCCGTCAGGCGCTGCGTCGTCTCGGGCGCGCGGAGTGCGGCCACAATCACCTCATGCAGCCGGGCGATGGCCGGCGCGGGCGTGCCTGCGGGCGCAAGAAAGGCGGACCAGGATGCGGAAAGCACATCGGGCAGGCCCGCTTCCACCATGGTGGGCACATCCGGCAGGCCGGAAAAGCGCTTGGTGCCGGCAATGGCAATGGCGCGCAAAGCACCCGATACGACATGCGGGCGGACGGTTGCCGCATTCAGGATACTGGCCTGGACCTGGCCCTGAATCATCGCCGTCACCGCCGGGGCACCGCCGGTGAAGGGGACATGCGTCGCTTCTGTCCCCGTGCGCTTCAAGAAAAGCTCCATCCCCAATTGTTCGGTCGAGCCCACGCCGCCGGAGGAATAGGAAGCCCGGCCCCCTTCACGCTTCAGCCAGGCGACAACCTCGGCCACGTTGGTGGCGGGCACATCCTTGTTCACGACCAGCATATTGGGGACCGACATCGCCAAGCTGACTGGGGCGAAATCCTTCTCAGGGTCATAGCCAGGGCGGGCCATGACAGCGGGGTTGATGGTCATGGTGCCGCTGGCGGCCACAATCAGCGTATGGCCATCGGCCGGTTGCGCGGCGACATGCCGGGCGGCGATGGCACCGGTGGCGCCAGGGCGGTTTTCCACCACCACATTCTGCCCAAGGGCTGCCTGCATGGCGGGTGCGACCAGACGGGCCACGATATCATTCGGCCCGCCGGGGGCGAAGGGCACCACCAGCACCACCGGGCGGCTTGGCGCCCAGGCGCCCTGAGCGCGGGCCTGGGTGGCCAGCAGCGCCAAGGGCAGGCCCATCAATATGCGACGATTGAACATGGTGAATCTCCCTGTTTTTTCTCACTGATACTAAACATAAAGCAGCGCGAAGTGACAGTCAGGGCTTGATCCCCCACCCCCCTTCGTGCTTTACGCGCCCCTCCCCTGCCGGGTGCAAGGCAAGTGCCCGGCTATGCCCCTATGCGCGCCCCATCCCGGGGCCAGGGCTGAGTCAGCCAAAGGGAGATCACATGCCGCTATACGAATGCGTGTTCATCGCACGCAATGATATCACGCAACAGCAGGTTGAAGCCATTGCCGACCAGGTCGCCGCGACCGTGGCCGAAGGCGGTGGCGAAGTACGCAAGCGCGAATATTGGGGCCTGCGCGGCCTTGCTTACCGCATCAAGAAGAATCGCAAGGGGCATTACATGCTTCTGGGGATCGAGACGCCCCCCGCTGCGTTGAATGAAGCCGAGCGTCAGCTTGGCCTCAATGAAGACGTGCTGCGCATGCTGACCGTGCGCGTGGAAGCGATTGAAGAAGCACCTTCCGCTGTGCTGTCCAAGCGTGGCGGTGATGATCGCGACCGCGAAAAATCCTTCCGTGGCCCACGCCCGGCTGGCCGCTTTGGTTCCGGCCGTGGTGGCGGGCGTGGCGATGACCGCGAGGAATTCCGTGCCCGCGGCCGCGACGAAATGGATATGTCCATGGGGATTGAGGAATAAGCCATGTCTGACAATGCAGATCTGATCCCCGCCGCCCGCCGCCCCGCCGTGGGTGCGCGCCGGCCCTTCCATCGTCGTCGCAAATCCTGCCCCTTCAGCGGGAATGGCGCGCCGAAGATTGACTATAAGGATGTGCGGCTTCTGTCCCGCTTCCTGTCCGAGCGCGGTAAGATTGTACCAGCACGCATCACATCGGTTTCAGCGAAGAAGCAGCGCGAATTGGCCATTGCCATCAAGCGTGCCCGCTTCCTGGCGCTGCTGCCTTACGTGATTGCGGATTAGGCAGCGCAATACGGCGAAAGGGCATGGGACAAGCCATGGATATCAGGCGGGGCCTGTTGGATGATCCGCGTTGGCTCGCGGCGGCGATTGGTGGGATTGCTTCCGCCATTGCCGCGCTATGGGCCATGCGCGGCTTGCCGCTGGGCTTTGCCGCTTTCTGGCTGACCTCCCTGCCCATCTTCGCCGCCGGGCTTGGCTTTGGCAGCCTTGCCGCCTTTGGTGCGCTTTGTGTCGGTGCCGTAATGGTGCTGATCCTGGCGAGCGAATGGCCAGCGCTGATTTATCTGCTGGGCTTCGCGCTGCCCGCGCTGCTGATGGTGGCCACGGGGCTGCGCGGTGGCAGGCTGGATGCTGCCCTGCCATTGGCGC
>JBIIGZ010000082.1:0-14766 GCA_044236185.1 Roseomonas sp.
GTCATCAACCGGATGACTTCACGCGGCGTGAAGTGATCGCCGGCCTCCTCATTCGCCTGCTCGTTGAAGCGCATGACGAGGTGCTCGAAGATATAGCCCATCTCAAGGTTGCTGATTTTGTCCGGGTGCAGATCCACGTCGGACATCAGCTTCACGATGCTGAAGAGGCGGTTGCTCGCGTCGAGCTTCTCGACCTGCTCTCCGAACTTGAACTTATCGAAGATGCGCCTGGCCGTCTCCGAGAACCCATTGATGTAGGAGACCAGGTTGGGCGCGATGTTCTCACTGTCGCCGAGCAGCTTTTGAAAGGTGTAGGGGCTCACGTTGTAAAGTGGCTGCTTGCGGTCGGGACCAACAATCTTGGTGAGGAGCCGCGGTATTGCCCTTTCCGGCGTGCCGGCCGCGGTGAGCCTCGCGTGCTCCCGGATGACGGCGTCTTTGCTGGGTTCCAACACGCAATCGAACCGACGCAAAACCACCATGGGAAGCATCACCAGCCGGTACTGTGGGGGCCGATAGGGGCCGCGCAGGCGGTTGGCTATATCCCAAATGGTGCCGGCAATCGCCTTATGGTTTTCGGAGAGCATCTGTCAGTTCGATTCCCTTAGGCGGGCATTTTTATCCACATGGCTGCCTTATTACAGGCAGCCATACGGTGGACGCAAAAGAGAATGTGGTCGCCAGCCCGGCGGCGAATACGGTTCATGGGGAAGCCGACTGAGGCGCCGGCCCCCAAACCTCGTCGCCCCGATCAACTTTCCGCCCCCAGTTCCATTCCCCCAGGCATCGATTTCACCAACCCATGCTGCACCGCAGCATAACAAAATCCATTCAGATCAGGGTGTTAAACCTTGTTGGAAAAATCGGCCAACCCTCAAGCTTTGGAGAGAATCCCCCGATTCGGAGAGAAAAAGCCCGACCATTCCGCCCCCGCACCATCAAGGTTTCTGGCGAAAATCCCGCAAATACTCGGGAATTTCGAAGCCCGTCAGGGGCTGAGAGCATGTTTGCGTAAGGGGAAGTGGCGTCCCGTACGGGATTCGAACCCGTGCTGCCAACGTGAAAGGCTGGTGTCCTAGGCCTCTAGACGAACGGGACAAGGCCGGAAGGCGCGCTCAATAGCCCCTGTTGCCGCCTCCGCCTAGCCCCCCTTACCCAATTATCGCCCTCACTTGCCAGAAAATGCCCTTCCGGCTTGTGTGGGGCTTATCTTTTCTCTCCTTGGTCCCCTGATGTCTGAAACTTCTTGTCGGCTCTACCTCATTACCCCTCAGCGGTTTGACCCGTTGGCGTTTAGGGATTCCCTGGCTGCGGCTCTCGATGCTGGCGATGTCGCCTGTCTGCAATTGCGCCTGAAGGGCGCAACCGAAGATGACATCGCCCGCGCCACAGAAGCCCTGATGCCCATCGCGGCGGCGCGAGATGTAGCGTTTCTACTGAATGACAACGCCGCGCTCGCCGTCAAGCTTGGCTGCGACGGCGCCCATCTCGGCCAGGGGGATGGGAATCACGCTGAGGCGCGCCGCCTGCTTGTGGGGCGCATTCTCGGCATTACGTGCCATGCTTCACGCCACCTGGCCATGGAAGCCGGCGATCTCGGGGCCGATTATGTGGCCTTCGGTGCCTTTTACCCGACCGAGACCAAAGAAACTGTCCATCGCGCAACGCCGGACATCCTCGCCTGGTGGCATGACCTATTCGAAATCCCGTCCGTCGCGATCGGCGGCATCACGGCAGAAAATTGTACCCCGCTTGTGCAGGCCGGCGCAGACTTTTTGGCCGTGGTCGGTGCCGTTTGGAGCCACCCAGACGGCCCAGCAGCAGGTGTGAGAGCAATGAATACCGCAATCAGCAACGCTCTGGGCCGTTGATCTCTGATTTGTTCGCGCGGCGAAAGGGCAAGCAAAGCCCAGCGCAGCGGTATTCGCCAGCGCGAAAGACCCATGAATTAATGGCAAGTGGCACGGAAGCCCCAACAGAATTCATGCCCTACAGGAAGGGACGAAACTGCATCCAGGGCCGCAGCGCCACCTGACTGGCACCATATAAACGCCCCTGAGCCGTATACACATTTCCAAAATTCTGAACCGCTCCGGATGGCATGCATTGTCGCAGCAACAGAAACGCTGCCTGCCGTATCTTGGCTACTTGACATGATGCGTTGCTGTATTGCCAACTGGCTTGAACGAAAAGCCGCGTTTTCCGATGTCCAAGTGACTCATAGATAGCTGAATTCACGAGTGACGTCTTGGTGTTCGTGAAAGCGCGATCAGGTAACGGGAGAACCATCCGTGACCATCCTGATTCATGATACGACTCTGATCACTGTCGATGATGCGGATACGGTCCACCATGGCGCTGCCATTGCGATTGGCGGTGGGCGTATCGCTGCCATGGGTCCAAGCTCCGAATTACGCGCAAGGTTTCCCGACGCAGACGCGATTGATGGACGAAACCATGCGGTGATGCCCGGCTTTGCCAATATCCACACGCATCTGGGCATGACACTGGCGCGCGGCATCTATGAAGATCTTTCGCCGCCCCATGCACCGCCCTTTTGCGGGGGGCTTTCGCCTTTGCCTCTGCCAAGCCTCTCGAACGAAGAGGCCGGGGTGATGGTCCAACTTGGTGCGCTTGAAGCTATTCGTTGTGGAACAACGGCACTGCTGGAAGATGGTAGCGGAATTGCAAACTATGCCGGCTTGCTTGAAGCCACCGGCCTTCGGCTTTTATTGGCGGAACGCGCCTGGGATCGTGCGGATGCTGGCATTGGCGATCCCGCCCCTTTCGTTGTCTCCGAGAAGATAGGTGTGGCCGGTCTTGAACGCATCGCTCGGCTTCATTCCGGCTGGCATGGCCGCGCAGGCGGGCGCATCGCTGTCGGCCTTGCGGCATGGGCGCCTGATATGTGCACACCGGCATATCTGCGGCGCCTGAATGATCTGCGTCAGTCATTGGATGCCATCGCAACCGTTCATCTCAATCAAATCTGGGGCGAGGTCGCAGCTGTTGAGGCGCATCGCGGATGCCTGCCGACCGAATATCTCCACGCCGAAGGTTTTTTGCACGACCGATTGGTGGCAGCCCATTGCCGCTGCATGGCTGACCGCGAAGAAAAGCTCTTGGGCCGCGCCAAGGCGCGCGTTTCCTTTAACTCCGCCATTGCGGCGCGCCGTGGCCTCTCACCACGGATCGCCAAGCTTGAAGCCGAAGGCTGCCTGATTGGAATGGGCAGCGACAATATGGCGGAAGATATGGTCGAAGTCATGCGCACCGGCCTGTTCATGGAACGCATTCGGCGTGCCGATGGGCGCAACCCCACACCGGAAGACGCTATGCGTTGGGCCACACGCAATGGCTACGCCGCAATGGAGGTGCCGGATGGCGGTTGGCTCGCCACGGGTAATCGCGCCGATCTCATTATGATCCGCACTGATCGCGCACATCTTGTACCCCGCATGCGCATGACATCTTCATTCGTGCATCAGGGACAGGGTCGGGATATCGATGCGGTCATGGTGGATGGCAACTGGCTGATGCGCGATGGCCGTGTGCTGACCATGGATGAAGATACCATTGTCGCAGAAGCGGATCGAATAGCGCGCCGTGCCTGGGCGCGCCTTTTCACCGAAAACCCCAACCTGCCCATTCCCGCGGGATTTGCGCCTGCCCCTTGAAGGAGAAAAAGGATGAAAACTTCCCGACGCTCAGTCTTGATTGCCGGTCTGGCTGCACCAGGGATTGTTTCCGCCACTACCAGGGCATCCATGGCGCAGGATCCGCGCAGGACAATCCGTGCCGTTCCCATTGGTGATCTAAGGGTACTCGATCCGATTTGGACGACGGCCTACATTACCCGCAATCACGGCTATCTTGTCTATGATACGCTTTTTGCGTTGGATGCGAACAATATACCTCAGCCACAAATGGTTGAAAGCTATCAGGTCAGCGGCGATGGGCTGCGCTGGGATTTCTCGCTGCGTTCAAGCCTGATGTGGCATGACAATACACCCGTCCGCGCTGCGGATTGTGTCGCTTCAATCAGGCGCTGGGCTGCCAAGGATGGGATGGGCCGCGCCCTTATCGCAAATGCGGCAAGCCTTGCGGCACGTGATGATCGAACATTCACGCTTCAGTTGAAGCGCCCCCTTGGATTCGTGCTTGATGCATTGGGGAAGATTGACAGCACCGTCCCCTTCATGATGCCAGAACGCCTGGCCATGACCGACCCCAACACGCAAGTGAGTGAGGTGATTGGCTCCGGTCCCTTTCGCATGCGGCGGGAAGAATGGATACCCGGCGCGAAGGTGGTCTATGAAAGATTTGCGGGTTACGTCCCGCGCTCTGAACCGCCCAGCCAGGCAGCAGGTGGTAAGGTCGCGAAGGTTGATCGGGTTGAACTGCTTTATACACCTGATGCCGCGACGGCCATGTCCGGGTTACTGAATGGCGAACTGGATATTCTTGAAAGCCCGGCGCCGGATTTGGTGGAACGCATGTCACGTGCGCGTGATGTAGCCGTCTCCGCCAATGATCCTCTCGGCTTTCAGCTTTTTTGTGCGATCAACCATCTGCATTCACCCTTCGATAAGGCTGAAGCGCGCCGCGCCCTCATGATGGCGATCAAGCAATCGGATTTCATGCAGGCCACGGTGGGTGACCGCACGCCCTGGCGTGAATGCATGGCTCTATTTGGCTGCGCAGCCAGTGAACCGAACCAGGCTGACGCTCTCGGCTGGCCGCGCCATGATGTCTCTGAGGCCGGGCGCCAATTACGGGCAGCCGGCTATGATGGGCGCCCAATAGTAGTCCTTGATCCCGCGGATAACGCCACATTGCATCCAAGCGCCCTGCTGATGGCGGACGCGCTGAGAAAGATGGGCGCATCGGTGGATTTGCAGGTGATGGATTGGAGCACGCTGGTCCAGCGCCGTGCCAATCGCGCACCCCCAGGGCAAGGCGGGTGGAATCTTTTTGTCACCAATGCCACGCTGACAGGCATTGCCAATCCCTTGTTGAATAATTTCGCACGGCATTGCGAACAAGCGTGGTTCGGTTGGCCCTGTGACCGCCGCGTTGGCGAATTGACCGACGCCTGGACATTTGAAGGTGAGGCTGCGAAGCGCCAAGCCATCCTAAAGCAGCTGGAAAAAACTCATCTTGAAATCGGCACGCTGATTCCATTGGGACAATACCGTGGTGTCATTGCACATCGGCGTTCTTTGCGCGGTGTATTACCAGGACCTGCGCTGTTCTATTGGAATATAGAAAAGACATAAGCCGCGCTGCCACAAGGGTGATGGTGGGCAATTCGGGAATAGTGATAATGGGGCAGCCTCAAGGTATTCGTATCAAAGAAAAGGTTACTTGTCCGATGCGATCGCGCTTTTGCATTGGCCTCAACATGACCCGCCGCGCCTTTCTTGCGACACCTTTTCTGCTGACCTCAAGGGCAGACGCTCAGCAGCCCTTCCCGACACGTCCGATCAGGTTGATGGTTGGCTCTGCCAGCGCCGGATCGCTCGACTTCGTTGGGCGAGTTCTCGCTAATGGTATGGCGGATATGCTGGGCCAGCCCGTTGTCGTGGAAAACCGTGGCGGTGCCCAAGGCGCCTTGGCCATGGAACCTGTGTTACGTGCGGCGCCGGATGGCCACACGCTTGTCATCAACAATATGGGCGCTTTGCTGGTAAATCCCTTGGTACAGAATACGCCAATAGAACAGCAGCCACTTGAGATTCTGGAGCCTATCGCCCTTGTGGCTGATGTGCTGACCGTGCTGGTTACATCAAAGGATCGCCCCTGGCTCAGCTTATCTGATTTGCTTACTACAGCGCGCGCAAACCCTGGTGGCCTCAGCTGGGGACATCCGGGCGTTGGGTCCAGTCCCTGGCTTGCCGCGCTTTTACTGAGCCAAATGGCGGATATCCGCACTATTGGCGTCCCATATCGCGGCGGTGGCCCGGCGATGGTGGATTTATTGGCGGGGCGGCTGGATTTCATGTTCGCCACAACGCCAACCTGTTTTCCGCATATCCAGACAGGGGCGCTTCGCGCACTTGGCGTGCCGCTATTGTCCCGCATGCCGCATCTGCCGGATGTACCCACATTGGCTGAAGGCGGCGTCTCCGGCTTTGAGGTGCGCAGCTGGTTCGGCGTAATGACCACAAAGGGAACGCCGCGGGGCGTAGTTGAAATTCTGAACGCTGCAATCAAGCAAACGCTTGCCCAGTCCGCAGCCATTGGGCAGCTTGATGGTCAGGGCATTGCACCTTTGTACACGACACCCGAAGAATTCAGCCGTATTGGCAGGGCGGATCGCGCCAAATGGGGGCCTATTGCGCAATTTGCCAATCGTGCCAGCCAATAAATCTCTCCCTATAACGAAACAACACTGTCATCCGCTTGCGTTGAAATTTTTCCAGAGCAGATCGCGTTCAGATGGAAGCATCTGGACGCGTGAAGATGCTCGAAAAACAAAGAGCTAGAGCGGGTTGCGTGAACCCATGTGATCGCAACACGCTCTATAGCAAAGCAGCTGCGTTTATTGGGCGGTATTTGGCAGACCTATGGCGGCTGTGATTTTCGGCGGGATAGGCCGCTGGGTCCACCGCCTTGCTCCCTTGCCAATCAAGCGCGTCAAACGGCAGCATAGGATCAACCGTCCCTTGTCGCCTGCTGATCAATAGCCCTAGGATCGCGCTACATAGTGCCATTAATGCGGAGAAGCCACATGCAGGATATCCAAACACGAGTATCACGCCGCACCTTATTGGTCGCTGCGCCGCTTACCCTCGCTAGCGTCAGTGTCGGGGCACAGCCCACGTGGACACCGCAGCAACCCATCCGTATCCTCATCGGCTACGCGCCCGGTGGTGCCGTAGACATCCTTGTGCGCATCGTGGCGGAGGGTCTGCAAAGGGTCCGCGGCGTCAGTGTCATCCCTGAAATCCGCAGTGGCGCCTATGGCTTTATTGCAGCCCAAGCGGCTGCACGCGCCGCACCCGATGGCTATACTTTGGCCAGTGCCATCATGGGCATGATGTGCGTCGCACCTGCCATCCCAGGCATTCCCATTCCGCTTGATCTGGATCGTGACCTGACACCAGTTACCGCGCTTGCCGGTACGCCGATGGCGCTTGTCGCACGCCCAGATGCGCCCTTCAATGATCTGGAAGGGCTTGCCGCCTTCGCGCGTTCACGCAATGGCGCGGCGACCTATTCCTCGGCCGGGAATGGTTCCATCAATCATTTGGGCGGCGCCCTGATTGCCGGCGCGCTTGGTGTTCAAATGACGCATGTATCCTATCGCGGTGGCGCGCCTGCTGCACTGGATGTTTCGGCGGGGCGCATTGACATCATGGTTGCCAATGTCGCTGAAGTTGCGCCCGCCATTCGTGCGGGACAATTGAAGGGGATCGGCGTAACCGCAAGGGAAGCATCGCCGCTGATGCCCGAACTATCGCCCCTTGCGGGTAGACTGCCAGCGCTTGAAATCAATAACTGGTTCGGCTTGGCGGGCCCCGCAGGCTTGCCAAAGGAAATCCGCGAAGGCCTTGCCAGCGCATTTGCAGCAACCCTGGCAGACCCTCAAACAGCCCGCACCTTGGTGGAACGTGGTCTGCTGCCGCTTGGCGAAAGCGGCACAACCTTCGAGGAACGCATCAAGCGGGATCGAGAAGCTTGGCGTCGTGTTGTGCAGGCCAACAATATTCGCGGTGATTGAGGCGCTTTAGCGCCGTAGTCTTCTCTTTTGATTGGATCAGGATTATGTCTGCGTCGCTCTCACTTGGGATTGATATTGGTGGCACCTTTACTGACCTGGTTGTTCTCGACCCCAGTGATGGTCGCGCGATCATTTGGAAGGAAAGTACCACACCCGATGATCCGGCGCGCGGCACCATGCTTGGGCTTTCGCATCTGCTGAAGAAAGGCAATATCGCACCCGCCTCCATTGGCCGCGTTGTGCATGCCACGACACTCTTCACGAATGCCTTGATTGAAAGAAAGGGCGCGCCAACGGGGCTTCTCACCACCGCAGGTTTTGCAGATATTCTTGAAATTGGTCGAGAGCGTAAATACGAACTCTATGATCTGTTTCTGGAAATGCCCAAGCCCCTGGTTCCAAGGCCACTACGCAGAGAGGCGCGTGAACGTCTGGCGCCAGATGGGCAGGTGGAAGTGCCGCTCGACATTGAAGCGATGCTCCACGAAGTTAAATTCCTGGTGGAAACGGGCGTTTCCAGCCTCGCCATCTGCTTTTTGCATTCCTACGCCAATCCGATACACGAACGTCTGGCGGCTGAGGCGATCAAACAAAAATTTCCAAAGCTGTCCATTACGCTGTCATCAGATATTGCTCCCGAAATTCGCGAATATCCCCGCTGCGTAACCGCTGTTGCAAATGCCTATGTGCGCCCCATCGCTGAAATCTATCTTGAGAATCTGGAAAGGGCGCTCAAGCAGGCAGGCATACCTGGATCGCTGTTCCTGATGCTGTCCAATGGTGGCCTTACACATGTGGCCGAAGCCAAACGCGCGCCAGTACAACTGCTTGAAAGCGGGCCTGCGGCAGGCGCCCTTGCAGGCGCGTGGTTTGGGCGGCATGCGGGGCTTGATCGCGTCCTGGCTTTCGATATGGGCGGCACCACAGCCAAACTTGCCTTGGTGGATGATGGCGAACCCCTGGTGGCATGGGGCTTTGAAGCGGCGCGCACCAAGCGTTTTCTGCGTGGCAGCGGGTTGCCCATTCAGATTGCGACGGTTGAATTGATCGAAATCGGCGCCGGCGGCGGTTCCATTGCACGTCGCAGCGACCTGGGCACACTCCATGTCGGACCTGAAAGCGCTGGCGCCCAACCCGGGCCAGTCTGCTATACGAGAGGCGGCCAAGAACCCACCGTGACGGATAGCGATTTGTCACTCGGCTATCTGAATGCAGATTTCTTTCTTGGCGGCGCCATGCGTATCGATTTGAATGGCGCGGAACAGGCGCTCGGGTCGCTATCCGCAAGCATGGGTTTGGAACCCTTGAGGGGCGCATTCGGAATCCATGATGTGGTGAATGAGAATATGGCCGGGGCCGCTCGGGTGGCGATTGCAGAGCGCGGCCGCGTTCCGCAGGACTACGCCTTGCTGGCCACAGGTGGTGCCGCGCCTGTGCATGCCTGGCATGTCGCGCGCAAGCTTGGCGTCAGGCATGTGATTTGCCCGCCGGGCGCCGGTGCAGGCAGTACAATTGGTATGCTGATGGCGCCCGCGCGTATTGATCGCGTGGCGTCATTCAATAGGCCGCTGGCCGTCGCTGATCTAAGTGCGGCGGAAGAGATTTTCTCCGGATTGGAGAAGGATGGCATGGCCATCATCCGCGAAACCGGTGCTGATATCTCCAAGGCCCGCCTAAGGCGCCTGGCCGATATGCGCTATATTGGACAGGGCTTTGAAATCACTGTGCCTCTTGAAGCGGATTTTGACCGCCCAGGAATACTTACCGCCTTTGAGTCAGCCTACCGCAAACTATTTGGCCGAACACCACCAGGGGCGGCGGTGCAATTTGTCGCCCTTCGTGTATCTGTCGCCGCCCCCATGCCTGGCGCGGGGGGCAAGTTGCGTTTGGATGGACAAAACACTGCCACAGCTGCCCTCAAAGGCTATCGAGACGTCTATTTCGCCGACGTTGGCGAAAAACGCAGTACGCCTGTTTATGATCGCTATGCCCTGACACCCGGGACAAACATCACCGGCCCCGCCGTATTCGAGGAAAATGAAAGCACTTTCATCGTGGGTCCAGGCGCACGCATTTCCCTTTTGCCTGAGGGATCCATCATGGCGGAGTATGTTTCATGACCAAGGAAACTCCCCGCCAATTCGACGCGGTCGAACTTGAGCTGCTCTGGCGCAGGCTGATTTCGCTTGTGGATGAAGCGGCCGCCGCGCTGGTGCGCACAAGTTTTTCAACACTGGTCCGCGAGAGCTACGACTTTTCATGCATTGTCACCGATGCGGCCGGGCAAAGTCTGGTTCAGGCCACAGAAAGCATTCCAAGCTTCATCGGCACATTGCCTGAAACCGTCAAGCATTTCCTGAAATTCTTCCCGCCTGAAACGCTCTATCCTGGCGATGTTTTGATTACCAATGACATTTGGTTAGGTACAGGGCATTTGCCCGATATTACCGTCGCGAAGCCGATCTTCCGCCACGGCAAGCTGGTGGCTTTCAGCGCTTCAACTGCGCATGCGCCCGATATTGGCGGCAAAATCCGCAGCCCTGAACCACGGGAAGTGTTTGAGGAAGGGCTGCAAATCCCCCCCTTGAAGCTCATGCGTGCCGGTGAAGCGGATGAGACACTGGTCGCCATCCTACGCAAGAACGTGCGTACCCCGGAACAGACCATGGGTGATCTTTGGGCGCAGGTTGTTGCCCTGGATTTGATGGAAGAGCGCCTTCATATCCTGATGGAGCAAGCAGGGCTTGATGATCTTGCTTCATTGGCCTCGGAAATTCATGCCCGTTGCGAAGCTGCAATGCGGGCCGCCATCGCCGCCCTGCCTGATGGCACCTATAGCAGTGAATTGCAGACCGATGGCCTTATGGATAAGCCTGTCACGCTGAAACTCACCCTGACCATTGAGGGCGACCGGATCATCGCGGATTATACCGGGACAGATGCGCAGGTGGATCGCGCGATCAATTGTGCGCTGTGCTATACCTACGCCATGACAATGTATGGGGTGAAGGTTTGTACCAGCCCCAATCTTCCGAACAACGAAGGCGCGTGGCGGCCCATTTCCATCATCGCGCCTGACGGCTGCATCGTGAACCCGGTTTTTCCCGCTTCCGGTGGTTCACGCATGCTGATCGGGCATTACCTTCCGATGCTGGTTTTCGGTTGCCTTGGCCAGGTGGTGCCGGAACGTGTGATGGCCGCTTGCGGGTCCCCCATGTGGGGGATGAATCAATCCGGTGTGAATGCGCAAGGCAAACCCTACGCCAATATGTTCTTTTATAATGGTGGGATGGGCGCCAATATGCGTGGTGATGGCATATCCTGCCTTTCCTGGCCTTCGAATGTTTCATCCACCGCCATAGAAATTACCGAACACATCGCGCCCTTGCGCGTGCACCACAAACGGCTACGTACGGATAGCGGTGGGCCCGGTCGGCATCGTGGCGGGCTTGGTCAGGAAATCGCGCTGGAAAGCAGATCAGAAACACCCATCGCTGTTTCTTTCCTTGCTGAGCGTACAATCTTTCCGGCTTTCGGCATTGAAGGCGGCAAAGCGGGCGCACCCGGTGTGCTCCGCATCAATGGTGAGAAGGTGGACCCAAAGAAGCAATATGTCCTGTCGCGTGGCGATACCGTTATTCTGTCGACACCAGGCGGTGGCGGGCATGGTGATCCGGAAAAACGCGATAGGCTGGCGCGTGAGCGTGATATCAAGGCTGGATATACGTCTGGGTGAAAGCCAGAAAATCGCATCATGCATGCAGGCAGCGCGTACTCTCGTAAATCAGCAATGAGAGAATGGCACCGCGCCCGGATGTCACCATCGCGCCCGCAAACCGCTGCCAGTATCACTTTCCGTGATAAAAAGATCGGAATTCTCCAGTCCACCATAGCAGGCATTGGCGGTCACCAGGCTGCGAGGGGAGCTGACCAGCCGTGGCAGCATAACGTAAGCAGAAATCCCTTCGGCAAAACCAGGGCCATTCAGTCGTACAAAAAACCGCGCGGAATATCCCCCGCGCGGTTACTATTTGAAGGCCGCAGCTCAGCGGTTAATTGATACGCTCACCATGCAGGGCGACATCAAGGCCCTCACGCTCTTCTTCCTCGGTCACGCGCAGACCAACGATGACATCGGTGATCTTCAGCAGGACCCAGGTGCCAATCGCGGTGAATGCCATGGTGGCAGCAACCGCGATCACCTGCTTGATGAATTGCTCCATCCCACCTGACAGGCCTTCCGGCGCAGCCGCAGTGGCAGAAAGCGGGCCATAGGCCAGGAAGCCCACCAGCAAGGCGCCAACGATGCCGCAAACGCCATGCACGCCAAAGGCATCCAGGCTGTCATCATATTTGAGTGCGCGCTTCAGCGCCGTCGCACCCCAATACCCGGCCACGCCAGCCACCAGGCCGATGATCAGCGCGCTACCCGGCAGCACGAAGCCCGCCGCCGGCGTAATGGCCACCAAGCCCGATACCGCACCGGAAATCGCGCCCAGGACGGAAGGCTTGCCTTTGCCGATCCATTCTGCCGCCAGCCAGGACAACACCGCCGCTGCCGCCGCGATTTGCGTGACCAGCATGGCCATGCCCGCACGACCACCTGATGATCCAAGCGCCGAGCCGGCATTGAAGCCGAACCAACCCACCCACAGCAGCGCAGCACCAATCACTGCAAAGGCAAGGTTATAGGGTGACAGATTATCCGAACCATAACCAACGCGCTTGCCGAGCACGATCGCAGCAACAAGCCCCGCCACGCCGGCATTGATATGCACCACCGTACCGCCCGCGAAATCCAGCGCGCCAAGCGAGAAAATCCAGCCATTCGGATGCCAAACCCAATGCGCAACCGGCGAATAGACCAGCAGCGTCCACAGCCCGATAAACACCAGCAGGGCAGAGAACTTCATGCGATCCGCAACCGCGCCCGTAATAAGCGCCGCGGTGATCACCGCGAAAGTCATCTGGAAAGTCAGGAAGATCGATTCCGGAATGGTGGTGGCGACCGCCGCATCGCCCGAGCCAAGCGTGAATGGCTTGTCCCAATTCTCGGCCAAGCCCCCCAAAAAGAAGCGGGAGAAATCGCCGATCCAGGCATTGCCCTCACCAAAGGCAAGGCTGTAGCCGGCCACCATCCACAGCACGGAAACCAGCGCGCAGATGGAAAAGGACTGCATCATGGTGGCGAGCACATTCTTCTTGCGCACCATGCCGGCATAGAACAGCGCCACACCCGGCACTGTCATCATCAGCACGATGGCGGTGCTGATAAGCATCCAGGCGGCATCACCCGTATCCACTTTCGCCTCATCGCCGGCAAAGGCGGGTGCGGTAGCCAGGCCAAGGAAAGCCGCGGCCATACCGCAGCGAGCGAGGAACCTCATGGGTTGTCCCTTCTTTTGCATTGTTTCGGAATTAGGGCTCACAGCGCGGATTCATCCGTCTCACCGGTGCGGATGCGCAAAGCGCGTTCCACATCCATGACGAATATCTTGCCGTCGCCGATCTTGCCGGTGCGCGCCGTTGTCGAGATGGCTTCCACCACCGCATCCACCATCTCGGCCGGCACGGCCACTTCGATTTTCACCTTGGGCAGGAAGCTCACATGGTATTCTGCACCGCGGTAGATTTCGGTCTGGCCTTTCTGCCGGCCAAAGCCTTTCACTTCAGTCACCGTCAGCCCCTGCACGCCAAGCGGGGTCAGTGCTTCGCGCACTTCATCGAGCTTGAAGGGCTTGATGACAGCCATTACGAGTTTCATCGCGCTTTCCGTTCCTCTCTCTGGGCGGGAATTGATCCCCGCGTCGGAAGTGGTTTTTCAAATCCCGTGCCAGCCTGAATGGCCGGAAACGCGCTGAGATTGGGCGATACCCATGCTTTATTCGCCTTTATTGCGTTCATTTGCATATTTCGTAGGCATTTATGGTTGCGCCTTTTTTAGGCTTGGTGGCCTCCGCCAGCCCCGGTAAACTGCCCCTCATGAAAGTTCCTCATGATGTTGATGTTTGCGTTGTGGGCGCCGGCCCCGTCGGCGCCACACTCGCTGCACGGCTCGCCGGTGCGGGGGTTAGGACCGCTGTGGTTGACGCGGCCCCCCTGCCGCCGATGGAAATGCCGGCCTTTGATGGCCGCGCCTATGCCATTGCGCTGACCTCCAAACGCTTGCTGGAAGCGGCCGGTGTTTGGGAAAGGCTGCCGGTGGACCCCTGCCCAATTCTTGGTATTCGCGTGGCCGATGGCAGACCGGGTGAGGCCCCCTCCCCGCTTTCACTCCATTTCGATCATGCGGCGCTTGGCGATGATCCCTTTGGCTGGATGGTGGAAGCGCGGTCCCTTCGCATCGCGCTTAATGCGTATTTGCCGCAATTGGCCAATCTGACGGTCCATGCGCCCGCCAAGGCGGAGGTCGCGCGGGATGCGGAAGTTGCGACCATCACCCTTTCATCGGGCGCGCAATTCCGCGCGCGATTGGTGGTGGGGGCCGAGGGGCGCAATAGCCCGCTCCGCACCGCTGCCGGCATTCGGGTTTCGCGGCTCGATTATCATTGCATGGGCATCGTCGGGTCCATCGCGCATGAAAAGCCGCACCGCAACATGGCGCTCGAGCAATTTCTGCCCCATGGCCCCTTCGCGCAATTGCCCATGCCGCCGCTGCCCGATCACCCAAATGTCAGCGCCATTGTCTGGACCGACAAGACCGCCATCGCTGAACGCTGCCTCGCCATGGATGATGCCGCTTATGGGCGGGAAATCGCCCGGCGGCTGGGTGGGCATTTGGGCTCCGTGAAGCCGATTGGCCGACGCTGGTCCTATCCGCTTTCTGCCATGCATGCCGCGCGCTACGTGGATACGCGCATCGCGCTGGTGGGCGATGCCGCGCATGGCATCCACCCCATCGCCGGCCAAGGGCTCAATCTTGGCTTCCGCGATGTGGATGCGCTGGCGGCGCTGGTGATTGAGGCTGTGGCGCGTGGTGATGATCCAGGTAGTGCTGCGCTGCTCGCGCGCTACCAGGCGAAGCGCCGGCCCGATAGCCT
>JBIIGZ010000083.1:0-14735 GCA_044236185.1 Roseomonas sp.
AAGGGCACATGGTATGCGCATGCATCCGTGGGCTGCTTGCATGTGCGCCCCGTGCTGAACATGAAGGATGGCGCGGAAGTTGCGAAAATGCGCGCCATCGCCGAAGAATGCTTCGCCCTGGTGCGCGCATACAAGGGCAGCCATTCCGGTGAACATGGCGATGGCATTGTGCGGTCTGAATTCCATCGCCCGATGTTTGGGGATCGGATTGTCACTGCCTTTGAGGAAGTGAAGGACGCATTTGACCCGCGTGGTTTGCTGAACCCCAATCGCATCACGCGCCCGCCGCGCATGGATGATCGTTCGCTGTTTCGCTATGGGCCGGATTACGCGGCGGATGCGGCGATCACGCCCGTGCTGGATTGGTCCGATTATCCGGGCCCGCTTGGCGGCCTGCTGAGCGCGGTGGAGATGTGCAACAACAATGGCACCTGCCGGAAGTTTGATGCCAATGTCATGTGCCCATCCTATCGTGCGACGCGGGATGAACAGCACCTGACTCGTGGCCGGGCGAATACGCTGCGCCTGGCGCTGACAGGCCAATTAGGCCCGGATGCGCTGGCGGGGGATGAGGTTGCCGCCGCCATGGCGCTGTGCGTTTCCTGCAAGGGCTGCAAGCGCGAATGCCCAACCGGCGTGGATATGGCGCGCATGAAGATCGAGGCTTTGGCCGCGCGCGCCAAGCGCCATGGCGTGCCCTTGCGTGAACGCCTGATCGCGCGCCTGCCGCGTATTGCGCGTTTTGCGTCCATGGCGCCCATTCTGTTCAATCTGCGCGATATGATCCCCGGCCTGCCGGCGCTGACGCAAAGCATGCTGGGCTTGGCGGCGGAGCGGCCCCTGCCGCGTTTTCGCGGTGATGTCTTCCATGATTGGGAATTGCGCGCCCCGGATGGCAGGGTAGGCGAAGTCATCCTGCTGCCCGATGCCTTCAACCGTTACTTTGAGCCGGAAAATTTACGCGCCGCCATCCGCGTGTTGCGTGCGGCCGGCTATGATCCCGCCGTGGCGCGGCCGCCGCGTGGCATGCGCCCCTTGGATGAAGGCCGCACGCTGCTGGCTGCCGGGATGGTGGAGGAAGCGCGTATTGAAGCGCGCCGCGTGATCGCGGCCCTGGCGCCCTCCACATCGCCGGTGGTGGGCATTGAACCTTCATCACTGACCACGCTCCGCGATGAATTCCTGGTGCTGCTGCCGGGCGAAGAAAGCCGCGCCCTTTCCCAGCGGGCCTTGCTGCTGAGCGAATTGCTGGAACGCGACAAGCCAGCGCTGGCCTTCAAGCCATTGGACGCAACTGTGCATATCCACGGCCATTGCCACCAAAAGGCATTCGGCGCCTTTCCAGCGGCGGTCGCGCTGTTGAAGCGCATCCCAGGGGTGACGGTGAAACCCATCACCTCTTCCTGCTGCGGCATGGCGGGGGCTTTTGGCTATCAGGCGGAAAGCCTGGAAGCATCCAAGGCCATGGCGGAACTGTCGCTGCTGCCGGCGGTACGCGCCGCCGCCGCCAATGATTTCATCATCGCCGATGGCACATCCTGCCGGCACCAAATCGGTGATCTCGGCGGGCGAGAGGCAATCCACTCCGTGCGGCTGTTGGACCGCGCCTTGGCATGAGCGACGCTGAAGCCATTCGCGCCTTCTGGTATGCCGAAGGGCGCGACACCTATCGCCCGATCTGGTTTCAGAAGAACGATGCTTTTGACACGGAAATCCGTGAGCGTTTCGGCGCGCTGATCCGCCCAGCGCGGGAAGGGGCTTTTGATGATTGGGCCACCTCTCCTGAAGGCGCGCTGGCGCTGCTGATCCTGCTGGATCAATTCCCGCGCAATGTGTTTCGCGGCAGCGACGAAGCCTTCGCGAGTGACGCGCATGCCCGCGCCATTGCACGCCAGGTGGTACTGGAAAATCGCTTTGATCTGCAGCTTGGTCCTTTCGAAAAGCCCTTCCTCTATCTGCCTTTCGAACATAGTGAGGCGATGGCGGATCAGGATTTATCTGTCGCTTTGTTTGAAGGCTTGCGCGATATCCCGCATCATGCGCGGGAAAAAGGTGCCATTGACTATGCTTGGCGACACCGCGTGGTGATCCAGGAATTCGGGCGCTTTCCGCATCGTAACGCCGCGCTTGGGCGGATTTCAACGCCAGCCGAACAGGCCTGGCTTGCTGCTGGGGGAGGCTTCTGATGGCGCTACCGATTGCCATCATTGGCGCGGGGCTTGCTGGCATTTCGGCGGCACGTGCGCTGATCGCGCGCGGCCATGCGGTGACGATCTTCGACAAGGGCCGCGGCCCAGGCGGGCGCCTTGCGACGCGCAGGATCGAGGCTGAAGGACGCAAGCTGCAATTCGATCATGGCGCGCAATATCTGCGTGCGGAGAGTGCGGAGTTCGCTTCTGCCTTGGTGGAAGCTGGAACCGCGCCCTGGCCTGATGCGGCGCGGCGTGTTGGCGTGCCTTCCATGTCTGCCGTGCCGCGCGCCTTGCTCGGAGATATTCCTTGTGTTGCCTCGCGCCATGTCGGGCAAATCACCGGACAGCCCGGCGCCTGGACGCTGCGCCATTGGGATGCGCGGCAGGTGCGCCCGGGCAAGCCTTTGCCCGATACCGCGCCGGAAGAAGCCGGGCCTTTTGCGGCGGTGCTGCTGACAATGCCGGCGACACAAGCGCGGGAGGTTCTGGGGCAACACGCGACAAGGCTGCATGAAGCGCTTGCCGCCATTCGATACGCGCCTTGTTGGACGGTGATGGCGGCTTTCAGCGCGCCGCTAGCCTTGCCGGAAACGCTCCGCCCCGAAGCGCATGCGATTGGCTGGGCGGCGCGCGATTCCGCCAAGCCAGGGCGCGATGCGGGCCAAGAAAACTGGGTGATTCAGGCCGCCCCTGCCTGGACGCGTGCGCATCTGGAATTGCCCGCAGAAGACATTGCGCAACCTTTACTCGCCGCGCTGGCCAGCTTCAGCGCCGCGCCCTTGCCCGCGCCTTTCATGGCGGTGGCGCATCGCTGGCGCTATTCGCTGCTGGAAGCGCCCTTGGGCGAACCATGCCTTTGGGATGACACGGCGCGCATTGGCTATGCCAGTGATGGCTGCATCGGTGGGCGTGCTGAAGCGGCGTGGCAAAGCGGTGCGGCACTTGCGGCGCAGGCGCTGGCATGAAATCCGCGCGACCCACCTTTGCGGATGATCTGACGGCAAGCTTGCAGGAAGCCTTTCGCTTGCTGGCAGATGCCGTGCCGAACCGGCGCAGCGCCTTCCACACACCAACCATCGCCAGCCTGGATGATACCGGCGCGCCAAGCCTGCGCACCGTTGTGCTGCGCGGCTTTGATGCGGAGGCCCGCCGGCTACGTTTCCATACCGATCGGCGTAGTGACAAGGCGCGCGGCATTGCGCGTGATCCGCGCGTCATGATGCATTTCTATGACGCTGCCTTGCATATCCAGTTGCGTGTGGCTGGCCGCGCTACATTGCATTTGGATGATGCGGTGGCGGATGCCGCCTGGGAAGCCAGCCGATCCAGCAGCCGCATGTGCTATGCTGCGCCCGATGCCTCCGGCGCCATTGTCCCTGGCCCGCCAGCGGCGCCGAAAGATAGCGAAATTGGTCGGCCGCATTTCGCCGCGGTGGTGATTGGCTTTTACAAGCTGGAATGGCTCTGGCTTGCCGCCGCCGGACATCAACGCGCGCGCTTCATCTGGGATGAAGCGGGCCATCTTTCTGCCGATTGGATCGCGCCATGAATATTGAAGCCATTACCGCCGCCATACTTCGCATCGCTGCCGAACGCGGCCCGGAAAAAAGCCTATGCCCCACCGATGTGGCGCGCGCTGTCTCTGCCGAGAACTGGCGCTCCTTGCTTGGCGCGGTGCGGCAGGTGGCGGCAGAACTCGCGCGCCAAGGCAAGATTGAAATTCTCCGCAAGGGCAAACCCATCAGCCCCGATGAAATGCGCGGCGTCATTCGTTTGAGGGCCACATCATGATCTCTGCCCTGTTTTCGCGCGGTGCTGAGGGTATTCCCGCACCTGCACCGCTTGATTTCGTAACGCTGCAATTGCCGCCATCGCCCAATACCTGCCTGCTGACGCCAAGCGTCGCACCGGGGCAGGGGCATTTGCAGCGAGACCCTCTGCCAGCCTCGCCCGAAGCGGTGATGGCGGCCCTGGATCGTGTGGCGGCCAGCATGCCGCGCACCTTCCCGCTCACACGCTTTCCGGCGCGAAATCAGGCGCAATGGGTGGTGCGCAGCGCGCTGATGAACTACCCCGACATCCTGGTGGCGGAAGCCGCGCCCGTTGCGGGCGGCACCGGGCTTTGGATGTATTCGCGCAGCCTGATTGGCTGGTCTGATCTTGGCGTCAATCGCGCGCGCGTCATGGCTTGGCTTGAAGCGCTGGAAACGGCGCTGCGCGCAGGTTAGGCGCTACTTCATGCGCTGGATCATCACCTTTATCGCCGAAGCCTGGGCGCTGATCGCCCCCTTTTGGCGGAGTGAGGAACGCTGGCGTGCGCGTCTGCTGCTGGCTGTGGTGATCGCGCTCAATCTTTCGCTGGTCGGCATGACCGTACTGCTGACCTATTGGCAACGCGCCTTCTACAATACGCTGGAGAATAAGGATTGGGATGGCTTCATCGCGCTGCTTTTCACCTGGCATCGTACGGAAGCGGAAGGGCTGCTGCCAGGCTTTGTATTGGTGGCCGCGCTTTATATCCTGATTGCGGTATATCAGCTTTATCTGCGCCAGGCCTTGCAAATGCGCTGGCGGCGCTGGCTCACGGATGTCTATCTGGCGCAATGGCTGTCTGATCGCGCCTATTACCACATGGCCTTGACAGATCCCTATACGGATAATCCGGATCAGCGCATTGCCGATGATGCGCGGCTGTTTGTGGAAGACACGCTTGGGCTTGGCATTGGCTTGCTTAATTCCATTGTCACGCTTGGGTCTTTCATTCTCGTGCTGTGGTCGCTCTCCGGGCCGGTCAGGGTGCTTGGTGTCGAAATCCCCGGCTTTATGGTCTGGGTCGCGCTGATCTACGCGCTGCTGGGTACTTGGCTTGCGCATCTGATCGGGCGGCCGCTGATTGCGCTCAATTTCTCGCAGCAAAGGCTGGAAGCGGATTTCCGCTATGCGCTGGTGCGGCTGCGCGAAAACACCGAAGGTATTGCGCTTTATGGTGGGGAGGCTGATGAAAAGCGCGGCCTCACGCAGCGTTTTACCAAGCTTATGGTGAATTGGTGGGATATCATGCGCGCCACCAAGCGCCTGACCTTCTTCACGGCGGGCTATGGGCAGGTGGCATCCATCTTCCCGATTGTGGTTGCAGCACCTGCCTATTTCGCGGGCCGCTTGCCGCTTGGTGGCCTCATCCAGACCAGCAGCGCCTTTGGCCAGGTGCAGGGCGCGCTTTCCTGGTTTGTGGATAATTACGGCAAGCTGACGGAATGGCGCGCGACCGTGCAGCGCCTGACAGGCTTCACCCACGCAGTCGCAAAAGCGCGAGAGGCTGGTGCGGGCCCGAAAGTCAGCAAGGCAAGTGCTGAAGGCCTCGCCATGCGCGATGTCACGCTCAAGCTTCCTGATGGGCGTGTGCTGCTCAGCGGTGCGGAGATGCATGTTGCCCCCGGTGAGGCCGTGTTGATCAATGGCCCTTCGGGTTCAGGCAAATCCACTTTGTTTCGTGCCATCGCCGGCATCTGGCCCTTCGGCAGCGGCGTCATTTCACTTCCGCAGGATGCGCGCGCGCTGTTTCTGCCGCAGCGTCCCTATCTGCCGCTTGGCACCTTGAAGCGTGCCGTCTGCTACCCGGAAGATGAAGCGCGCTTTTCCGATGCTGAGGTTGTGGCGGCGCTCGGTGAAGCAGGGCTTGGTCATCTTGCGCCCAGGCTGGCCGAGAGTGATAGCTGGGGTCAGAGGCTTTCTGGCGGCGAACAGCAAAGACTATCCTTCGCCCGCGCCTTTCTGCTGCGCCCTGATTGGCTATTCCTGGATGAGGCAACGGCAAGCCTTGATCCGGAAGCCGAGGATGCTTTGCATGAAAACCTGGAACGCATCCTGCCAGGCGTGACGATGCTTTCGATTGCGCATCGCCCGGCTGTAGCGCGGTTTCATGACCGGGTACTGCGCGTGGAAGATGGGCGGCTGGTCGAAGTTGCGCGTCAGTGAAGTCTGCGCTGAGTTATGGCAAAGGCGCGGCTTCCCGGATGATGCGCAAAATATCGGCGCCATAGCGTTCCACGCGCGAACGCCCCATGCCCGGTACTTCCAGTAATTCTTCCGTATTCGCAGGGCGCCGCGCGGCGATGCCGGCCAGTGTGCGGTCATCCGCCACCACATAGGCCGGCACGCCCTGCGCCTGGGCAATACCGCGGCGCCAGCTGCGCAGCGCCTCAAACACCGGATCATCGGAACCAATGCCCGCCACATCCGGCCCCTTGCGCGCCGGGGCCGCTTTCTTGCCGGCCTGCAGCACATCTTCGCGCAGCATCACCAAATCCTCACCGCGCAGAATGGGGCGCGCGGCTTCGGTAGCAACCAATTCCCCATGGTTTTCCACGGCCACATCCAAGGCGCCGCGCCCCACCAATTGCCGCGCCACGCCGCGCCAGGCGGTATCGGGCAGATCCTTGCCCACGCCGAAGGTCGGCAGCTTGTCATGGGCGAATTGCGCAACCTTGTCCGTGAGGCGCCCACGCAACACATCCACCACATGCATCACGCCAAAGCGCTGACCGGTGCGGAGCACCGCGGAAATCATTTTCTGCGCAGCGATGGTTCCGTCAAAAAGCCGAGGTGGCCGCAGGCATATATCGCAATGCCCGCAGGCTTCGCGTTCCGGTTCTTCCCCAAAGCAGCGCAGCAATAGTGCGCGGCGACAGGTGGCCGCTTCCGCAATACCCACCATGGCTTCAAGCCGCGCGCGTTCCACACGCTTCTGTTCCTCGCCAGCCGGGCTTTCGGCGATGCGGTGGCGGGCGAGTGCGATATCGCCCGCGCCATAGAGCAAGAGCGCGCGCGCCGGCAGGCCATCACGCCCGGCGCGGCCGATTTCCTGGTACCAGCTTTCAGGTGAGCGCGGCAGATCGAGATGCGCTACCCAACGGAGATCAGGTCGATCTATCCCCATGCCGAAGGCGATGGTCGCGGTCATCACCATTTGCTCACCGCGCGAAAAACGCCGATGCGCTTCACGCTTGGCGCTGGCCTCCATGCCAGCATGGAAGGAAATCGCTTCCAGCCCGTCATCACGCAGCCACGCGGCGGTGCTTTCGGTTTTGGCGCGGCTGCCGCAATAAATAATGCCGGTGCCGCCCGCTTCACGGATCAGGGCGCGGATTTGGCCGCGTTCATTCTCGCGCGGCGCGGCTTCGATCAGGATATTGGGGCGGTCAAAGGAAGCGCGAAACACGGGGGCTTCCTGCAAGCCCAATTGCAGGCGGATATCTTCTACGGTGCGCGGATCAGCCGTGGCTGTGAGTGCGACGCGCGGCACATGCGGAAAGCGCGCGCCCAATACGCCAAGGCCGCGATATTCCGGGCGGAAATGATGGCCCCATTGGCTGACGCAATGCGCTTCATCCACTGCAAACAGCGCGATATCCAAGCCTTCCAGCCGCGCCTGCATCGTCTCCAGCGTTAGGCGCTCGGGCGAGATGTAAAGCAGCTTCAGCGTGCCATTGTGCAAATCGCGCAAGACCGCGCGCGCTTCATCGGGCGGCAGATCAGAATGCAGCGCGGCAGCGGCGACACCTTGTTGGCGGAGCGCTGCCACCTGGTCTTCCATCAGCGCAATCAGTGGTGAGACAACAATGCCAATGCCAGGGCGGCAAAGGGCAGGCACCTGGAAACACAGGCTCTTGCCGCCGCCGGTCGGCATCAGCACCAGACCGGAACCACCTGCCGTCACATGGCGGATAACGTCTTCCTGCCGGCCGCGAAAGGCGCCATAGCCGAAGACGCGGCGCAAGGTCTCGCGCGGGGCGTCATGCATGGCATTCATGCGGGCGCGGCATTCGGCTGGCGGCAGCGCGTCACTAAGGGCTCCGATTCGGCGTTTCCCCTTGGTCGCGCGCCCTGCGCGCCCCGTCAATTGTCAGAACGTCAGCGGGAACAGGCCGCCCCGCCCAGGACGCAGAATTTGGCGCAATGCGGATGGTTCAAGGCAACGGGGCGGGATGCTTCGGCAAGGGTTGCGCCCAATTCGAATTGCGGATCATAGGCGAGCAGCGTGCAGGCCAGCACGGCGGGGCGTGCGGCACCCCTGCGCTTCACGACCATGCGCGCAGAGGCGCACATCAGGCTATCGGGTGACTTGCCCAATATGTGCCAACAGGCGGTGGTGATTTCCGGCACATCAGCGTTCACATCCATTTCTGGAAACAGCATCAGCGCCACGGGATCGGCGGCGTCCACCGAAATACCAGTGGCCGCAAAAAGCGCTGCGAAATCGGCGCGGAGCTTCGCCTCATTACCCGCACCGAAGCCGGCGCGCCCGGCGATATGCAGCCGAAAACCATGGCGTGCGAGGAAGCGCAGCCCTTCAAGGGTGCGGTCAAAACTCCCCGCGCCGCGTTCGGCATCATGCATGGCTGGATCGGGATGATCGAGCGATACGCGGATGGTCAGCCTTTCCCCATATTGCGCGTGCAATGCCTGAAGGCCCGCAGCCTGTTTCATCATGGGCTTCATGGCATTGGTCAGCACTAGCGCCTGAAAACCGCGGTGGAGTGTGTCTTCCAGCATCGTCAGAAAATCGGGATTCATGAACGGCTCACCGCCCGTGAAGCCGACTTCGCGTAGGGGAAGCTTCGATGACGCTGCCTCATCCAAAAACGCCGCCACTTCGGCGGCGCTGATATAGGCAAGCGCGTCATTGCGCGGGCTGCTTTCAATATAGCAATTGGCGCAGGTGATATTGCACAGCGTCCCTGTGTTGATCCAAAGAGTTTCCAATGCTGACAGGGAAACCTGCGCGCGCGCTTCACCTTTCGCGGTCACGAAAGGGTCGCGGAATTTGCGCGCATCAACAGGTCTTGCATTCACGGAGTGATGATTCACGCGCGCCCCCCGCACTTGGTAGAAGACTATCCCGCACCGGCTTCAGGGCCGGGCTGCGGCGTTCCAACAAGGGATTCATAACATGGCAACATCAATCGCAACAGCGCGCGAATCGCTTCGCGATCCGCTGGGCACCTTGCATCGGGAAGTGAACCGCGTGTTTGATGAGGTGTTTCGCGGCTTTCCATCCTTCCGTGCGGGCGGCGCTGAACCTGCCTTCGCCCCATCGCTTGAAGTGCGTGAGAATGAGACGGAGATTCAGGTCAGCGCGGAATTGCCGGGCATGTCTGAAAAGGATGTCGAGCTGACACTGGATGATGATCTGCTGACCCTTTCAGGGGAAAAGAAATCTGAAAGAACGGAAGAAAAGGAAGGCATGCATCTTTCTGAACGCAGCTATGGCGCGTTTCATCGTTCCTTCCGTCTGCCCTTCGCGCCTGACCCTGCCAAGGTTGCGGCACGCTTTGAAAACGGTGTGCTGAGCGTGCACTTACCCCGTCCGCCTGGTGCCAAGCCAAGCATCAAGCGCATTGCCATCATGGGGGGTGAAGGGCGGGGAAAGCCCAATTAAGGCTGGGGCATAACGGCCTTGGCCGGGGTATCCCGGTCAGGGCCTTCGCGTCCTTCAGCCCGTGGCTGCAATGGCTTTCCCACTGGCCAGACGAAGAATACGGCTTGGCCGTTCCACGCCGGTCAGGCGGTGCAGAATCAAGATCACGCTACGCCCCGCTGTGGCTTCATCCAGCGTTTCCATAAAGGCGCGTTCTGTAGCGGCATCCAGCCCGGCAGCGGGTTCATCCAAAATCAGCACTGGCGCGGGCGACAGTAGCGCGCGCGCCAGGGCGATGCGCCGTGCCTGACCACCAGAAAACCGCGCGCCCGCTTCGCCGCATTGTGTCTCAAGCCCCTCCGGCAGGGCGCGCACCACATCGCCAATGCGTGCGCGATCCAGCGCACGCCACAGCGCGGCATCATCTGCATCCGGCGCGGCGAGGCGCAGATTGGCGGCGATGCTGTCATCGAAAAGCCGCGCATCCTGCGTGAGCCAGGCAATGCGATCGCGCAGCACGGCAGCGGGTAGCGATGCGATATCAACACCACCCAAAGTGATGCTGCCCTGCTGCGGCGCGGCGAATTTCAAGAGTAGCGCAGCAAGCGTGGATTTGCCGGTGCCCGAAGGGCCGAGCAGCGCAATGCGCGCCCCTTCCGGCACATCAAGATCAAGCCCATCAAACACGAGGGGCCGATCCGGCGCCCAGGAAAACACGATATTGCGCAGAGAAAGCGCATGGCCTGAAGGTGCTGCACTTGGCGCGGTGGGATCAGGCACGGGTTCCGCTGCATCGGCCGCTTCAAACAGCCGCCGCGCACCTGCCGCTGCCGCCGCCACCGCAGCGCCAGCGCGGGGCATCAACCCCAAAGCCTCGGCCGCTGCAATCGCCAGGAACACGGCCAAAACCCCCGCCGCCATGCCGGGCTGGCCGGCCAGCATGGTCCAAGCCAGCGCGGCCAAAAGCGCGATTTGTGTCAGCAAGGCGCCCGCCGCCCCGCCCCAGGCTGCGCGTCGCGCCAAAGCGCGCTGCGCGCCTGATAGCGCCCGGTCTTCCTGGGCCACCCTTGCCAAAGCGCGCTTTTCGCCATTCGCCGCCAGCGTATCTTCAATGCCCGTCAGCGGGTCCACCGTTGCGGCGCGCAATTCGCCCTGCGCGCGGGAAGTTGCTTCTGCCGTCCGCGCCGCATCCGGGGCCAGCAGCAAGGGCAGTACCAGGGCTGCCGTCAGCGGCAGCGCCACCAACACGGCAAGCCAGGGGTCCGCCGCGCCAAGGATCAGCGCAATCGCCAGCACCACAGCGATGGAAGCCGCCGCCGGCACCAGCGCGCGCAAGTAAAGCCCATCAAGCGCTTCCACATCTGCAACCAGACGCCCAAGCAAATCCCCCGCGCGCCGCAAGCCAAGCCCGGTCGGCAGACGCTGCGCTAGGCGCCCAAAAAACCACACGCGCATATCGGCCAGCGCACGGAAGGTCGCCTCATGTGTCGCGAGCCGTTCCAGATAACGCATGATCGGCCTCAGAAGAATCAAAGGTCGCAACCACAGCAGCGCAATTACGCCCGCCGCCGCAAGTGCGGCACTTTCCGCCCCACCCACCGATGCTGCCACCAACTTCCCCGCGAAGGCAAGCAAGGAAACGCCGGCCAACGCCGAGATCACCGTCACGATGATCCCGACGACCAGCCAGCCAGAGCGTTCCAGCCAAAGCCTCAGCACGCGGAAAAGATCAGCAGTCATGGCCTAATCATTCCCCGCAAGCCTACTGTCCTGCGCGCGCCCATCGGCAATTTCCAGCCTTTGGCCAAAATAGGATCGCGCCGCCTTGGCGTGGGTTGCGATAATGGCGGTGCGGCCCACGCAAAGCCGGCGCAAAGCATCCAGCACGGAAGCCTCGGTCCCCGGATCAAGATGCGCGGTGGGTTCATCCAGCAGCACCAAAGGCGTATCACGCAAAAACGCCCGCGCGAGTGCTACGCGCTGCGCCTGGCCGCCAGAAAGCCCGAAGCCGCCTTCGCCAATCAGCGTATCCAGCCCCTGCGGCAAATCCTTGGCGAAATCCATTACCTGCGCGGCTTCAGCCGCGGCGAGCACCGCGGCATCAGCCGCTTCAGGTCGCGCCAGGCGAATGTTTTCGCGCAAGGTCGCGCGGAACAAATGCGCGCGCTGCCCGACATAGGAAGACAGGCGGCGTAATTCGGAAGGTTTCAGCAACATCGCATCGCGGCCATTGATGGCAACGCGCCCGGCATCGGGCCGCGCGAAACCCATCAGGATCCGCAGCGCGCTTGTCTTGCCTGCACCCGATGCGCCAGTCAGCAACAGCGTCTCACCAGCCAGCACGCGAAAGGAAAGCCCATCCAAGGCAGGCGGGCGGGATGGATCATAGGCAAGCCGCACATCCTGGAAGGTGATGGTGAGTTTCGGCGGCACTTCTTCCAGCAACAGCCCGGTTTCTTCCGGTTGCTCCAACAAAGGGGCGAGGTCCGCCGCCGCGCCGCGCGCACCAAGCTGTTCATGATAGGCAGCGGCGAAGGATCGCAGCGGCAGGAAAAACACCGGCACCAGCAGCACGACGAAAAACGCCGTCACAGGATCAGGATGCGCGCCGGTCAGCACCGCGCCGTGACGAATGGCAAGACAGGCGAGTGCAGCGGCGGCGATCAATTCCATCGCGCCCGAAGATATGAAGGCAACCCGCAGCACGCGCATGGTGCGCTGGCGCAATTCCTCAGCGGCTGCCGCGAGTCTTTGCGTTTCCGCGCGTTGTTGGTTGAACAGCACCAGCACGGGCAGGCCGCGCATGCGGTCCAAAAAGCGCCCGGAAAGCCGTTGCAGTGAAGCGAATTGCCGGCGGCTGGCTTGCGCGGCACCAATGCCGGACACCGCCTGTGCTACCGGCACCATCAGGCCCGCCACCAGCAGGATAAGGCCGCTCAAGGGATCAAACAGTGCGGCGCAGCCGGCGATCAGCAAAGGCGCCAGCACGGCGAGAATCGCAGCCGGCATCCAACGTGCGAAATAGCCTTCTATGGCCTCGACGCGTTCCACCACCAGCGCACTTTTCTCCCCAACCGGGCGCTGATCTGCAGGGCCTTGCGCGAGCAAGCGCGCAAAGATGCGGGCGCGGAGACTCGCTTTCGCTTCTTCCCCGGCAGCGGTCTGGGCACGTTCCTGCGCAATGCCGAGTGCCGCCATAGTCAGCGCAAGCGCCCCGGCGCCGATGAAATCTGCCCAGGAAGCGGGGCTTCCGCCCAAAAGCGCGGCGAGCAGGCGCGCGATCAACAGCGCCTGCGCCACGGCAGCAAGCGCCAGCGCAAGACCAAGCAGGACCGGCCCATAAAGCCGCCCCCTCAGCGCCTTTGCTTCCCGCGCCAGAAGCGCGGCAGCGGCAGCCCCCTCCCGTTTATGCTCCGAAGCCATGACAGTCAGACTAGACCGATTTGATTGACAGATACAGACAAAGCTTTGCCACCAAGGGCGGCCGCCGCTGAACACGTTCGAGCTGGGGTTAAGTTACTGTTTTCAAAGGTGAAATTCATGAAAAACCTGAGCCCCTGCCAAATTTTGGCACCGCAATGGGCGCGGCGGAGGGGGGCGGCAGACCATGTGAATTGGGCGACCCAGGCCGGTTGCGCAGCCACCAGGACCAATCTTCCGGCAGCAGCGCAAACGGGTCCTGATGGGCCAATTCCCGCGCCGCCCATAAGGGCCAATGCGGATTGGCCAAGGCCGGCCGCCCGAGAAAAACGAGATCAACCAATTCCTGGCGAATGACACTATCGGCAATGGCGGGGATGCCCAGATTCCAACTGACACCGACCGGAATGCCCACTTCTTCGCGAATACGATTGGCGCGGCCCACCATGAAGCCTGGTTCCGTATAGGGCAGATTCTGCGTTTCATCCGTATTCATGCCAAGGCTTAGATCGGCGAAATCAAGACCATGGCCCTTCATGGCGCGGACAGCGACGATAGCGTCTTCAAACTGCGTGCCGGCTTCATTGAAATCATCGCAGCCGAGCCGCATGGTGAGCGGCAGGCTTTCCGGCCAGACCGCACGCACCGCATCAATCGCTTCCAGGTGAAAGCGCATCCGGTTTTCCAGACTGCCGCCATAGGCATCGCTGCGTTGATTGGCGATGGGCGATAGGAAACTCGCCCCCAGATAGCCATGGGCGAAATGCAATTCCAACCATTCAAACCCAGCCGCCAGGGCGCGGCGTGCGGCATCGGCATAGCTTTGATGCAGCGATTTGATTTCCGTGATGCTGAGTTCATGCACCGGGTAGATATAGCGCCCGCCATAGGGAATGGGGGATGGCGCGCGCACCTGCCAGCCATCCGCGTGATCCGCTGGCAATTGTTGCTTGCCATGCCAGGGTTTTTTCTCACTTCCCTTGCGCCCGGTATGGCCAAGCTGCGCCGCCGCCACCGCGCCCATATCCTTGATCATGGCGGTGACGCGGGACAAGCCTTCGATCTGATCATCATCATAAATCCCGGCGCAGCTTGTACCGGTGCGGCCATCGGGCGTGATCGCCAATTGCTCGGGGAAGACCAAGCCAAAGCCACCCGCCGCGCGTGACCCAAGCAGCATCAAATGAAAATCGCTCATTTTCCCATCGGTCGCGCGATACATGGTCATCGGCGACATTACCAGCCGATTGCGCAGCGTGACGCCCTTCAGCGTGAAGGGGGAGAAAAGATCGGGCATGGCAATGCGACCTGAAGTGCTGTGGAGGCTGCGGCTTTCAGAATGGCGATATCAGCGCCACGGCTCCACCAAAATCTTGGCATGGGTTTCGGGGCTGGCGAGGTCCTTAAAGGCCTGCCCAACCTCGCCCAAGCCGATTCGCCCGGTGATCAGTGGCCGCACATCCAGCCGCCCGGCACCGATATGGCCCAGCGTCGCGGCAAATTCCTGCGCATTATAGGCGAGGACGAATTGCAGGGATAATTGCTTGACGATACCGAAATAGGGTTCGATTTCGTCCGCTTCCATGCAGACGCCAACCACCACAATGCGCGCGGCATTGGGCGCGCCTTCCATCATGGCGGTCAGCACGCCCGGCAGGCCGACACATTCAAACAGCACGGCAGGGCGGCGTTTTGGGCCAAGGCCG
>JBIIGZ010000084.1:0-14717 GCA_044236185.1 Roseomonas sp.
TTCAGCGTCGTCAGCAGCCCGGCCATCAGCTTTGCACGCGGCACCAGGCTGTCAATCAGCACATGTTCTTCAAGTGTGTGTGCCATGGCACCTTGCACGCCAAGGCCATCCAGCGTGGTGATGCCAAGCGCGCCGGTGAAATTACCATCCGAACCGCCGCCGCTTGATTGGTGGTTGATGTCAAAGCCAATCGCCTGCGCAATCTCCCGCGCATGGCAATAGAGCGCCAGCACCTTCGCATCGGGTTCCCAGACGGGGCGCGTGACACCGCGCGTGACTTCCAGCTGCACATCATTGGTGGAAGAACGGAGCGCCAGCATTTTCTCGACACCCGCATCCAAATCTTCCTGGCGCTTGGCCATGGAAAGCGCCTCGGCTTCCGTGGTTGTCGTGACGCAATTCACCCATTGCCCGCCATGCAGAACGCCCACGGAAAAGGTGCAATCCTCGGTCGTCATGTCCTCAATCGCCAGAATCTGCCGGCACATTTCCTTGATCGAACTCCGCCCTTCCGCGAGCCTTGCGCCGGCATGGGAAGGCTTGCCCGTAGTCTTCAGGTTGAAGCGCGCAATGGCGTAGCGCCCGGTCACCACTCCGCCATCTGCCCGCGCCGGTTCCGGCACGAGCACAAACTTATGCCGCGCCGCTTCCGCTTCGATCAGATCGCGCGTGGAAGGGCTGCCGATTTCCTCATCGCTTGTCAGCAAGATGGTGATTGGCAGCGGCGTTTTGATCTTGGCCGCAATGATCTGGCGCATGGCTTCCACCGCCAGCACCGTGCCGCCCTTCATGTCCAGAATGCCTGGGCCATAGCAGCGATTGCCTTCGCGCCGGATCGGCAGTTTTTCAAGTGTCCCGATGGGATGCACCGTATCCAGATGCGCCATCACGAGAATACCGGGCGCGCCATCCCCCGCTTCATGCGGAAAGCGCGCGCGCACGCAATCGCCAAGCCCCATGCGGCCTGGAATGCGATCAATCCGCGCACCCAGCAGCGCCAAATCGCGGGACGCCAAATCCATCATGCGATTGACCGCCCCTGCATCGAAGGTTGGGCTTTCGCAGGCGGCCCAGCGCATTAGGCGGGCCAGGATGTCATCAGCGTCAAAAGGCAGGGCAAGGGCGGCGGTGGCGTCAGGCATGGTGGTGCAGCATCCCATCAATGATCTGGAGTGAAGCCTGCTGCGCCGCGCGGCTTAGGGCAAGGGGGCAACTCGGCAGGCTTGCGGCAGCATGTTATGGTTCTGGCCAGACAAGGAAACTGCCCATGCGCCTGCTGATCGCCAATGCGAATACCACCGAAGCCATCACCGAAACCTGCGCCGAGGTGGCGCGCGGCGCCGCCGCGCCGGGCACCGAGATCATCGGCGCCACGCCGCGCTTTGGCCCTTCGGTTATTGCCACACGGGTGGAGAATATCATTGCCGGCCACGCGCTGCTGGAAGCCTTGGCCGAGCATGCCGGGAAGGTTGATGCAGTTTTGCTCGCCGTCAGTTTCGATACCGCCTTGGACGCGGCCCGGCAGATGATGCCCTGCCCGGTGCTTGGCATGACGGAAGCAGCAGCGCTGACGGCCTGCATGATGGGCGGGCGCTTTGGCCTGATCACCTTTGGGAATGTGGAGCCCTACCGCGAATTGATCGCGCGCCACGGGCTATCGGCACGGCTCGCGGCGCTGGCTGGCTTGGATGCAACCCCGCCCGAGGCGCTGGCTAACCCGGAAGGGGTCGCGGAAAAACTACGCATCGCGGTGGAGGGGCTGGCGGCGCAGGGAGCGGATTCGGTGGTGCTGGCGGGCGCGGCGTTGGCGGGCTTTGATCAGCGCCTGGCTGGCCGCGCTGCCTTGCCGTTGTTTGACGGCATTCGTTGCGGCGTGAAGCTTGCGGAAGCGCTGGTGGCGCTCAACCCGCCACGGGCGCAAAGCGGGTCCTATGCCCCGCCGCAGGGGCGGATCAGCCAGGGCTTGGCGCCAGGCCTTGCGGCGCTGTTGCGTGGCAACGGCTAAGTATAGGGAAGAAGCCCATGCGTCTGGATGGACCTGACAGCAAGAATATAGACGACCGTCGCGGTCAACGCGGCGGTGGCGGCGGCATGGGCCGCGTGGCCGTGGGCGGAGGCTTTGGTGCCGTGCTCTTGCTGCTGCTGTCCATGTTCCTCGGCGTGGATGTGACCAACCTTGGCGGCGGCCAAATGGCCCCACCAAGTGCTTCGGAACAACGCCAAGCCCCGCCTTCGCAGGCCAATCTCTCAGAAGATGAGGCGCGCCGCTTTATCTCACGCGTATTGGCCGAAACCGAACAGGTCTGGAATGAAGCCTTTCAGGCACTCGGCCGACGGTATGAGGAACCGGTGCTGGTCCTTTACAGCGGAGCCACCCGTTCCGGCTGCGGCGCGGCGCAGGCGCAGGTTGGGCCGTTTTACTGCCCCGCCGATAAGCGCGTTTACATAGATTTGGATTTCATGGGCCGCCTGCTGCGCCAGCTTGGCGCGCCTGGGGATTTCGCCGCAGCCTATATCGTTGCGCATGAGGTTGGGCATCACGTGCAGCATGAATTGGGCGTGCTGGAAAAGGTGGAAGGGCTGAAGCGCCGTGTGGATCAACGCACGGCCAATGAATTGCAGGTGCGCGTGGAATTGCAGGCCGATTGCCTCGCCGGGCTATGGGCCAAGCGCGCCCATGATGCGCGGCGCATTCTGGAAGCGGGCGATATCGAAGAAGGCTTCCGTGCCGCTGCTGCCGTTGGCGATGACACCTTGCAGCGGAAATCCCAGGGCTATGTGCAGCCTGAGACCTTCACCCATGGCACTTCCGAACAAAGGTTGCGCTGGTTCCGCCGCGGGCTGGAATCTGGCCAGCTTTCCGCCTGCGATACCTTCCAGCCCGGACCTTTGTGATTTTGCGCCGGTCGGAGCTTACGCGCCGACCAGCCCCCGCTTGCGGAGCAGTGCATCCACCTGCGGCGCCCGCCCGCGAAACCCGGTGTAAAGCGCCATGGGGTCCGCCGTATCGCCGGCTTCAAATATGCTTTTAAGCTTTGCTGCGAGATCGGGATGGAAGGGATCGCCAGCTTCCTCAAAAGCCTCAAACCCATCGGCATCCAGCACTTCCGCCCAAAGATAGAAGTAATACCCCGCCGCATAGCCATCACCGGAAAACAAATGGCCGAAATGGATCGGGCGATGACGCAGCGCCATGCCATCCGGCATGCCGATCTCGGCCAGGAAGCCGGTTTCGAATTCTTCCAGGGAAAGCTCTTCCGGCGCCTCATGCCGATGCAGCGCCAGATCAATCAGGGCGCAGGACAGGTATTCCACCATGGCAAAGCCCTGCCCGTCATTGCGCGCGGCGAGCACACGGGCCAGCAGCGCCTCATCCAGCGCTGCGCCGGTTTCATGATGCCGGGCATGGGTTTGCAAGGTCTCTGGCAGGCTCAGCCAATTTTCCATGACTTGCGACGGGAATTCGACAAAATCGCCAAGTACGGCGGTGCCGGATTGCGATGGGTAGCGCGCGCGGCTCATCAGCCCATGCAGCGCATGGCCGAATTCATGGAATAGCGTGCGTGCCTCATCGAAGGAGAGTAGCGTGGGCGTCGCGCGGGCGAGGTTGTTATTGTTGATGATGATAGGTGCGGTGCGACCATTGAGGCCATCGGCGACACGAAAGCTGCTCATCCAGGCGCCGGAGCGCTTGCCGGGCCGGGCGTAATTGTCGAGCAATAGCAGCCCGACGTGATTGCCGGCTTCATCCAGGGCTTCAAAGCCGCGAACATCCGCATGGTAGCGCGGAATATCAGCGCGTTCCTGGAAAACCAGTCCAAACAGGCGCCGCGCGGTGTCAAAAATGGCGCGCAGCATGGCTTCCAATTCGAAATGTGGTTTCAGCGCAGCGCCATCGAAATTATGTTTGGCCTGGCGCGCACGTTCCGCCCAATAGCGCCAATCCCAGGGCTCGATCGGGCCGTTATGTCCAGCGGCGTGCGCAAATTCTTCAAGCTCGGCCTTTTCAATCGCGATGCGGCGCTTCGCTGGTTCCCAGCAGGCGCGGAGCAAGCCCTCGGCGGCGTCAGGCGAGCCCGCCATTGTGTCGCGCAGGCGGAAGGAAGCGAAATCCGCCTCCCCCAGCAATTGTGCGCGTTCGCGCCGGAGCGTCAGGATTTCGCGGATCAGCGGGGCATTTTCGCGGCCTTCGGTCAGCGCCCCGCGCGCGGCAAACCCGCGCCAGAGTTTTTCGCGCAAATCGCGCCGGGCAGAGAAGGTTAGGAAGGGTTCGGCAGAAGAACGCGACAAGGTGAAGACATAACCATCAAGCCGGGCGGTAGCAGCGGCTTCGCGTGCGGCTTGGCGCGCGAAATCGGGCAGGCCATCAAGATCAGCCTCTGTCAGCGCCATGCGCCATTCATTCTCATCGGCCAGCACATTCTGCCCAAAGCTTGTGTGCAGTGTCGCAAGGCGGGTGGAGATTTCCGAAAGCCGCGCGCGAGCGCTTTCATCCAAGCCCGCGCCGGCGCGCGTCAGGCGAAGATAAAGCCGTTCGAGCAAGCGGCGCTGATCGGGCGCCAAATCCAGGCTATCGCGTGCCTCATGCAGCGCAGAGACGCGGCGGAATAGCCCCGGATCAAGCGCGATCGCCATGCGATGCGCGGCAAGCTTCGGCGCAATATCGCGTTCCACCTGTTGTAGCGCTTCGGTCGCGTGGCTCGCCGCTAGGTTGAAAAACGTTGCGCCAATGCGGCTGAGCAAACGGCCAGCGGCTTCAAGCGCCGCCACCGTATTGGCGAAGCTTGCTGGCGCCGGATTGGCGCCGATTTCGGCGATTTCAGCGCGGTGCGCTGCCATGGCGGCTAAGAAGGCCGGCGGGAAATGCGCAGGCTCAATCGCGCCGAAGGGCGGCAGGCCGAAGGGGGTGGTCCAGGGGGTCAGGAGAGGGTTTTCGGTCATGTTCACAGGATGGGGCGGCGCGCGCGCGCCGTCGAGGGGTTTTCGCTATTCTCCCAAGGCGCGGCTTGCGCTAGTTAAAGGCATCCATGGCCGTAAAGCCGCAAAAAATCATAGGTACAGGATGAAGCAAATGTCCTGTCAGCAATAGGGAGAGAAACATCAATGATGCAACGCAGAACAGCGCTCAGCTTGGCAGTGGTAGCGGGGCTTGCGCCTAATCTGGCGCGCGCCCAGGCGTGGCGCCCAACACGGCCGGTGCGCCTGGTGGTGCCTTTCGCACCCGGGGGGTCGAATGACATTGTGGGCCGCATTATTGCCGAAGCGGCTGGCAATATTCTGGGCCAGCCAGTGGTCGTTGAAAATCGCGCCGGCGCTGGCAGCGTGATTGGCGCGGAACACGTCGCCCGCTCCCCGGCTGATGGTTATACCGTGCTGATCAATAGCGCGCATGCTTCAGTGCCGGCGCTGGTCGCACGTGTGCCTTATGATACCGTCAATGATTTCGTCGGTATCGCGGTGGCCGGGTTTTCGCCGCATGTGCTGGTGTCTAATCCGCGCACGCCGGTGACGTCGGCCGCAGAACTGATCGCACTGTTGCGCGCCAATCCCGGCAAATTTAATTTTGCCTCGGCCGGGATCGGCAGCGGCGTGCATCTGGCGGGTGAAATCTTCCGTGGCATTAGCGCCGCCCAATTCGAATTGGTGCATTACCGTGGCGGTGGCCCAGGTGTGGCCGCGCTGGTGAGTGGAGAGGCGCAATTCGGCACACCGACCATGGCATCATCACTTGGTCAGGTGCGTGGCGGAGGCCTGCGGGCGCTGGCGGTGGCATCAAGCCAGCGCAGCCCCGCCCTGCCAAATGTGCCAAGCGCAGCCGAAGCGGGCATTCCGGGTTTTATTTTTGAGGAATTTTTCCCGATGCTGGCCCCTGCCGGCACGCCGGCGCCGATTGTGGCGGCTTTGGGGGCGGCCTTCCAAACCGCCATACAGCAAAGCGCGCCGCGCCTGAATGAATTGGCCGGCGTCGTGCCGCGCGCTGGTTATGAAGCGCCTGATCAGGTGATGAATTTGGTGCGCGAAGGGGTGAAGACCTACACCGACGTACTGCGCGCTGCCGGTGTGAAGCCGGAGTAAGAATACGCGTCATTCTTAAAGCGCGTCCTGGCTTGGGGCGCGCTTTTCATGAGGAAACAACGTCATGCCCGAAGCTTTCATCTGCGCTGCCCTGCGCACGCCAATCGGCCGTTACGGCGGCAGCCTTTCTGCAGTGCGGACCGATGATCTTGGCGCGGTACCGCTAAAGGCGCTGATGGAACGCCACCCATCCGTAGATTGGGCGGCGGTGGATGATGTAATTTTTGGCTGCGCCAATCAGGCGGGCGAAGATAACCGCAACGTTGCGCGCATGGCACTGCTGCTGGCCGGCCTGCCGCAGGCCATTCCGGGCAGCACGGTGAACCGGCTTTGCGGTTCTGGCATGGATGCAGTGGGCATTGCCGCGCGCGCCATTCGCGCCGGCGAAGCGGAATTGATGATCGCGGGCGGCGTTGAAAGCATGTCTCGCGCGCCTTTCGTCATGCCCAAGGCCGAGAGCGCCTTTTCGCGCAGCAATGCCGTGTATGACACGACTATTGGGTGGCGCTTTGTGAACCCCGCCATGCAGAAGCGCTACGGCACTGATTCCATGCCGGAGACGGCAGAGAATGTCGCCACCGACCACAATATCGCGCGCGAAGATCAGGACGCCATGGCGCTTCGTTCCCAGGCGCGTGCGGCGGCGGCACAGAAAAATGGCCGGCTGGCGAAGGAAATCGTGCCGGTCACTATCCCGTCTCGCAAGGGTGATCCGGTGGTGGTGAGCGCTGATGAACATCCGCGCGAAACCTCCATGGAGGCACTGGGTAAGTTGAAGCCGGTGGTGAAGGCGGATGGCAGCGTGACGGCGGGCAATGCCTCGGGCGTCAATGATGGCGCCTGCGCTTTGATCATCGCGAGTGAAGCGGCGGCCAAGCGCCATGGGCTGACGCCACTCGCGCGGTTTGTCGGTGTCGCAACCGCGGGTTGCGCGCCGCGCGTGATGGGGATTGGGCCGGTGCCGGCGACGCAAAAGCTGTTCGCGCGGCTTGGCATGACGCAAGACCAGATGGATGTGATTGAATTGAACGAGGCTTTTGCGGCGCAAGGCCTGGCCGTGCTGCGCGGGCTTGGCATTGCCGATGATGATGCGCGGGTGAACCCGAATGGGGGCGCGATTGCGCTTGGCCATCCCTTGGGCATGAGTGGCGCGCGGCTGATTGCGACTGCCACGCATGAAATGCAGGAACGCAAGCTAAAGCGCGCGCTTGCGACCATGTGTATTGGCGTGGGGCAAGGCATTGCGACGGTGCTGGAGGCGGTTTGATTTACCTTTCCGCGCCACAAGGGGAGAAAGGAGAAGCCGAGGTTTGAGGCTTTTCTGATACCTGGCCTTTGAAGGATCGCCCCCGATGCTGTTCCGCCCTGCCCTGTTCGCTTTGTTGTTGGCTTCCAACGCTGCCATGGCGCAGCAAATGGTGCCAGCGCGCAACGGGTCCTGCCCATCGGGTTCCAGCCATGCGGGGTCTGGCTATTGCCGATCCTCCTCTGGCGCGGGGTTTGTCGCGGCGCAGAACGGGTCCTGTCCTTCGGGCACCAGCCATGCGGGGGCGGGCTATTGCCGGACGGATGGGCGGACGGAGTATGTGCCAAGCCGGGGCGGGTCCTGCCCTTCCGGTACCAGCCATGCCGGTGCGGGGTATTGTAAAGGGCGCTGACCCCGTAACGAATAAGGAGGAAGCCTTTCATGCAAGCCATCGGCAAGGCTCTCGGCCAAAGCCTCGATCAGGCGACCTATGCGGGTTATCGGCTCGGCTTTGAAGCGGCGCGCGAAGAAGCGGCCCTAATGGCGGAATTGGCTGGGCACGGCGCCTTGGCGGCGCAGCTTCGCGCCATGCGGCCTTTGCCCGATAAGGGTGAGCGAAAGGCGTAAGGGCGGCAGCGGGAATTTCATTGCATAGGCAGAAATTTTATTTTGCGTCTAAGGAAATAGGCGTGGCCCCTGCCCCGGAAAGATCCACCGTCACGCGAAGCCCTGGCGCGGCATCGGATAATTCGGGCGCCGTACCATGCAGTTTCGCCACCGCCGCCACTAGCGCCAATCCAAGCCCGCTGCCCGGCGTGCCTCGGCTCCGGTCCAGCCGATAGAAGCGGCGCAGCACGCGGGCGCGTTCTTCTGGTGGCACACCCGGTCCGTCATCGGCCACTTCCAGGACCGGGCCTGGGTGCAACATCACGCGCACACGCTGTCCGCCATGGGTCAGCGCATTATCCATAAGGTTACTCAGCATCTGGCGCAGCAGCGCGGCATCGCCATGCACGCGCTGACCGGGTGCCACCTGCACTTCAAGCCTTTTGCCGGCTTCTTCTGCGACAACCGCGTAAGCCTCGGCAAGGGTTGCGACCAGTGCAGAAAGATCAACCACCGGCGCTTCCTGCGGTGGCAAGGGCGGGCCGGCTTCAAGCTGCGCAATGCGGAGCAGCCCAGTGAAGGTGGCAAGCACCGTATCCAATTCAGCCAAGGCGGCTTCAAAGGCCGCGCCATCAGCGTTGGGATCGCGCGCGCGCGCAAGTGCGGCTTCCAGCCTTTGGCGCAAGCGGGAAAGAGGGCCGCGCAAATCATGCGCGACATCCACCGTGACTTGGCGCATGCCTTCGATCAGCGCCTCCTGACGATCGAGCAGCGTATTCACCGTGCCCGCCAGCCGATCAAACTCATCGGCACTGCCGGCCAAGGGCAGGCGCCTGGCCAAATCGCCGCGCATCACCTGTTCGGCGGCTTCGGAGACGCGCCGGAGGCGATTTTGTAACCCGCGCGCCATGAACAAGCCGAAAGCGAGCGCAATCAGCACGGCGATGGCGCCGGCCGCAAGCAGCGTCGTGGCAAGGGTTGCAGCCGTGTCCAGCACCGCGCCGAATTCCGCCGCGACGAGCAGCGTAAAACCACTGGAAATGCCAATGCCGAGCGTGCGCACCGGCCCTTCCGGTGGCTTCAGCGTCACAAAACCACGCAAGCCAGCCGGCGCGCCGGAAAGCCGCGCCGCCCCCGCAAGCGGTCGTCCATCCGGCAGGCGCAACTGCACCAGAATGGCGCTTGGCGTGCGGTCGCGCGTGCGGGCTTCCACCGCGCGGGTCAGGCCAATCATGCCAAAGCGCTGGAAGTCACCGAGCAACAATTCGGCTTCCGCGCGGATGGTACTGTCCAAAGCTTCTTCCAAGGCCGCGGAACTGCGCAACCACCCAAGCCCAAGGCCAAGCGCGGAAATGCCCAGGACACCAAAGGCGGTCAGCAGCGCCGTGCGCAGCGCAAAACTACGCAGCAGCCGGGCAATGGTGTTCACTTTGGCGTACCGAGCATATAGCCGACACCGCGCATGGTCTGGATCGGCGTTGGCGCGCCTTCCTGCCAAAGCTTGCGGCGCAGCCGGCTGACATGGACTTCAACCAAATTGGTGGAGGGATCGAAGTTCAAATCCCACACGCCTTCCAGCAGCATGGTCTTGGTCAGCACTTGGCCGGGGCGGCGCAGCATGAATTCCAACAGGCGCATTTCGGTCGGCAGCAATTCTACCGGCTGGCCATTGCGCCGCACCACGCGCTTCAACAGGTCCAGTTCAATATCGCCAACTTGCAGCGATACTGGATCGGTGGTGGGCGCCGGGCGGCGCGCAAGGGCGGCGATGCGCGCGCGGAGTTCGCTGAAGGCGAAAGGCTTGGCGAGGTAATCATCAGCCCCCGCATCCAGGCCTTCCACGCGGCGTTCAACCTCTCCCAGCGCCGTCAGCACCAAAACAGGGGTGGAGATGCCGGAAGCGCGAAGCGTGCGCAGGATGGTGAGGCCATCAGGCCCTGGCAGCATGCGATCGGTCACGATCACATCCCAGGCCTCACCAGCGGCGAGCAGCATGCCATCTCGGCCCGTGCGCGCCACCTGCACGACATGGCCAATCTCCTGCAGACCCTTGGCGATGTAATCGGCGGTCGCCTTGTCGTCTTCGATCAGCAGGATGCGCATGGGGCGCGGATATTACTCCAGCGTCGCGATGGCAACCGCGAGGCGGCAGCCTTGGGCGAATTCCGGAATAACCACATATTCATTGACGGTGTGAATTTCCGCCTGGCCCGCGCCAAAGGTCACGGTTGGGACGCCATGCTTCACCAGCCAATTCGCATCCAGCCCGCCGGCGGACACCATGGTCACGGGCTCAAGCCCCATGGATTGCGCGGCCTTTTTCGCGCGCTGGACGGCGGGATCATCTGCCGACATCAGAAAGGGCGGATAGGCGGTGCGGGTTTGGAAAGTGACTTCGGCCATGTCGCCATCGGCGTCCTTCACTTCGGTCCTTGCCTTGTTGAAGGCCGCTTCAAAGGCTTCGGTGATCTTGACGGCAAAGGCGGCATCTGTGCTGCGCGCCTCACCAACCAGATGCACATAATCGGTCACGACATTGGTGGCATCGCCGGCGGGCTTGCCATCCTTGCCGCCGAAGATACCAACATTGGACGAACCCTTGCCTTCCGGCTGCACCACCTTGCCGAACCAGCCGCCGCGATGTGCTTCCGTGAGCCCAACGGATGCCACCAGGGTTGAGGAAATGCCGCGTTCCGGCGCAACGCCGGCATGGGCTGCCTTGCCCTTGATGGTGACTTCCCAATTCTGCTGACCCACCGCGCCGATGGTCAGCTTCGCCGCATGGGTGCTGTCCACATTGAAGCCCATCACGGCCCCGCCCAAATCCTTCGGGTCCAATTCCCGCGCGCCATGCAGGCCGCTTTCCTCGCGCACCGTGAACAGCATGGTGATCGGCGGATGCGGCAGCTTGTGTTCGATCAGGCTTTTCGCAAGCGCAATCAGCACCGCGCAGCCCGTGCCATTATCGCCCCCCAAAGCCGTGGTGCCATCGGAGACGATGCGATCCCCCTCACGCCGCGGCTTCGCACCCTTACACAGCGGCACGGTATCCATATGCGTGGAGAATAACAGCCGCGGGCCAGGCTTTGTGCCCGGCAGGTCCACGATCAGATTGCCCACTTCGGTCGGCAGCTTGATTCGCTGATGAGCGGTATCGTAGCGGATGGCACTGGCAGGCACGCCAACCTTCTTCAGTTCATCCACAATGGCCGCACCTATCGCGGCTTCAGACCCCGTGACGCTATCAATCGCGAGCAAGCGGATCAGCGCTTCGGTCGCGTATTCAACATCAACAGTCTCGGCTGGGCTGCCCATGGTTCTGTCCTTCTGATTCTGGATTGGCGCGGCGTGTCACCGCTTCGCGAGAATGGGGGTAAGCGCGTCAATCACGCCCGTCAGCATGATTTGTGCGCCAATGCAGAGCAACACGAAGGCGGCAAGCTTGGCCGCGATCAGCATGCCCGTTGGACCAAGCTTGCGCGCAACAGCAGCGGCATTCGCATAGGCGATCCAAACGGTGATGGCCACTGTGGCAGCAGTCAGCGTGAAGGCAAGCGTATTCAAAACAATGTCGCTGATTTCGGAGGAGCGCCGTTCCGCCGAAAGAGCAATGGATGCGGCGATGGTACCGGGACCGGTGGTCAGCGGCAGGGTCAGGGGGAAGAAGCTCATGCGCTCGACCGGGGCGGTATCCAAGGCGGCGGGTGCCTGGGCTTCGCGGCGCTGATTATCATCTTCTTCATTCAGCATTTGCCAGCCGGCGACCGCGACCGTCAGCCCGCCTGCGATTCGCAGGGCTTCGAGTGAAATACCGAAAAAGCCGAGGATGGGCGTGCCGAGAAACAGCGCGGCCAGCAGCACGATAAAGCTATTGATGGCGATGGACCGCGCGAGCCGCGCGCGTTCCTGTTCGGTAAGCCAGCGCGTCATGCCATGGAAGATCAGCGCGCCGGCGGGCGGGTTGATGATGCTGATCAGCGCCGAAAAGCCGAAGAGCCAGGCGGCAACCAAGTCTCCAAAAACGGCGGAAGCGGTCATGATGCAAAAGGCGTTAATGGAAGACTGCATCGGGCGTTAGGCAATTGCGCCCCGGGCCTGTGCGCTGCATCCCAGGGAGACAGGACAAGCCCCCTGCCCTCAGTGATCACGCTAAGGTAAAGGCGAGCTGCTTTCAAAAATAGAAAATCCCCGCTGCGCATGGCGCAACGAGGATTTTGACGCCACTTGTGAAAATGGCGCTGACCAAGCCCTGATAGCGGCACCGAAGCACCGCTACAGGGCGGGACAGGTTAACCGCGGGCGCGCGGAGCCGGAGCCGGCGCGGGGGCCGGAGCCGGGGCCGGAGCCGGCGCAGGCTCAGAAGCGCAAGCGGCGAGCAGCGCGGCCGGGGCCAGGATAGCGACGGCAGCAGCCTTACGGAGCAGCGCCTTGCGGGTCATTTCTTTGGAGTCGGTGTTCATGTTGCACATCCAGGTTGCTAGAGACTAGGAAACACCCCAGATAAAAAGCAATTATGCGTAGGTTGTCAAACCCTTTTCTTGTATGAAACGTGAAGTTTCAGGAGTTGGACGCGTGAAACGGTCTTGTGACAGGCCAGAATTGGGCTTCAAAGGGCGGAATGAGCCTTCAGGCGCAGCTTTTTCGCGTCGTGCAGGCCTTTTGCGCGGCGTTGCTGGCTTGGCGGGCATGCTGGCGTTGGTGGGCTGTGCGGCGTCTGAGGGCGATTCGCTTGAGCCAATGGCGGCGCGCGAGCCTGAGCAAGAACCCCAAAATACCCCAGAAGACCCGCCGCCTGTAGTGGCCGGCGAAACGCTGGATGGCCCGCTTTTGCGGCGGTTTTACGCAAGGCGAGACTTTGAACCGGTTTGGACCACCCGCGAAGCGGAGGCCCGGGCCTTCAAGGCGGCAATCCTGCGGTCCCGGGATCACGGGCTTGATCCCGAATTATTCCAAGCCGACCTGCTGCGGCGGATGGATAGTTTTCCGCCCGATCGGCGCGATTTGCTGCTGACCCATGCCGTGCTGACTTATGCCGAAGCCTTGGCTTTCGGCGCCCTGCCGCCGAGCCGCCGCAAAAATCAGGAAGCGCTGAGGCCCGACCCGGTGGATGTGACAGAAGTGCTGCATGAAGCGCTGGATGGGCCCGATCCGGTGGCCACCATCGAAGCGCTGGCGCCGCAAACCCCGACCTATCACGCGCTGCGCGAGGCGTTGCAGCGCCAGCGCAGCGCGGCACGCCCCGACCGCGGCCGCGTCAATCGCCTGCGCGTGATTGAGGCCAATCTGGAACGCCAGCGCTGGCTGCCGCGTGAACTGCCGCCGGACCGCGTTTGGGTGAATGTACCCGATCAGCAGCTTGTTTTTTATCGCGATGATAGGCCCGTTTTTGTGACGCGCGTCGTTGTTGGCGACCCAACTGATCGCAAGCAAAGCCCCGAATTACAGACTGTCATCGAATCGGCGCTGTTCAATCCCCCTTGGATCATTCCGAGCGACATTGTGGAGGCGGATATCCGCCCCATGCTGAAGCAGGACCCGCTTTATCTGGTTAAGAACAATATCACCATGCTGCCCAATGGTGATGCGAAGCAGGCGCCAGGGCCGCAAGCCGGGCTTGGCGCGGTGATGTTCGAAATGCCCAACCGCTTTGATGTCTATTTGCATGACACGCCTGACAAGGATGCCTTCAGCCGCGACAATCGTCGGCTCAGCAATGGCTGCATCCGCGTCCAAAACCCGCTGGAATTGGCGGCGCTGCTGATGGATGAGCCGATGGAGGTCATTCAAAACAAGGTCAAGGCTGGCGATACGGTGCGCAAATCCCTGCCCGAGCCCGTGCCGGTTTTTTTATCCTATCATACCGCCTTGGCGTCGCCGGGGCGCGATGTGGAAATTCGCCCGGATTTCTACGGCCGGGATGAGGCGCTGTGGCTACGCCTGCAAAAACGCCCGCCGGACCAGGGCGCGCAGCGGATCGGCCAACTGGCGGCAGCACAGCGGTCTTTACCAGTAACAGAGGCAGTACGCAGGCCTCTACCCGCGTCTTCCGCAAGGCCTGCGGCACCGCGACGCAGTTGAACGGCGCCGTCTGCGCAGCACGCTCTGTTTATTTGGAAAAGGGCTAGCCCCCCCTGACCGCCATGGTTTGGTCAGTTTGGAATTGACGTCCTTTTTTGTGCTGAACATTGTCACGACGGACGCAAATCCTGCCGCCGGTTAGGCGCCGCGCTGATCTTGCCTTCTTTAAAGGTTCGTGGCATGACGCGATCATTGGATGCGGGCGTAGCTCAGGGGTAGAGCACAACCTTGCCAAGGTTGGGGTCGAGGGTTCGAATCCCTTCGCCCGCTCCAGTCGCCACCTAGCTGAACCAAGTTAGCCCCCCAGGCGACCACCTAAATCCCCTTGAAAACAAAGCTTTTTCTGTCGAGCTTGATGGTGCTCAATAGGAACATTTCGGCGTTTTCTCTCCGAATCTCCGAATTCTCTCCAAAGCTTGAGGGTAGGCCGATTTTTCCAACAAGGTTTAACGCGTTGATCTGAAATGGTTTTATCTATGCTGCGGTGCAGCGTGGTTGGGAAATAGACTGGTGGGGCGGTGGGGGCTGGAAACTGAAAAAGGGGCTGAACCCCGAGGTTTTGAGCGTCTCTTTGTCTGACCTTCCCGTTTGCTGCCCGCTTCGCCGAAGCGGAGCAGCTGTTTCAACACCCTCGGGCTGCGTCGTCAGCAAGGCGCTGCGCCTAAACGTCCAACCCGGCCCCATTCACTCGCAGCCATTCTTTTCGCTCGGC
>JBIIGZ010000085.1:0-14715 GCA_044236185.1 Roseomonas sp.
TGCCATAGGGGTCTAGCCCCATATCGCCGGCCTTCAGCATCAGGTCGCGCGCCATATCCAATTCGCAGCCGAATTTGCGCGAAAGCGGCCATTCCGCGCCTTCATTCTGCACCAGGATGCGGCAATAGACCCGCGCGCCGGGCGCATGGCGCGCCAGCTTTTCCAATTCCTCGATGCTGTCGAAGGCGAACATGGAAACACCAGCCTTATGGGCAGCCGCAATCGCTGATGCCTTCTTGATGGTATTGCCATAGGAAATCGCTTCCGGCCGCGCGCCCGCATCCAGGCAAGCCTGCACTTCTTCAAAAGAAGCGGCGTCAAAGCTTGAGCCAAGCTTCACCAACCGCTCCAGGATCGGTGCGGCGGGATTGGCCTTCACGGCGTAGTAGATGCGCGTAAGTGGCAGTGCCGCGTGCATGGCGCGGTACTTTTCTTCGACACGATCCACATCCAGCACAAGGCATGGTGTGGGAGGCGCGTTGTCGCGCAAAAAGCGTGCGATTTTCGGTGTCATCGCAGCACCCTCCAGGCTCCAAACGGGCCGCCCATGAAGGCGACGGCCCAAGGTTAACGAAACGGTCGAACGAACCAGCGACCAGTAGATTGCCGCCTGAGAAGACCCAGACGGGGTTGCCAGAACGCTTGACGTCGTTGCGTAAACCCTTTGGCCGGAGGGCCGGGGGCCAGAGGCACGTGCGTACTGCGTCTGACGCGCATCTATGCCCTGCGCCCCAGGAATGCAAGCGAAATCGGTCAGGTGCCCGGTTTTTTTCCTCAATGCCCCCCAGGGCACCCGGAATCCTGCCCGAAACCCAGCGAAAGGCCGGGCAATTCCGCCTGCAAGGCAGCGCTTTGGCAGGAAGCTTACCGGGAAGGGTTTGGCGAATCGGTGCGGCGCCCCAACCAGCGCAGCACGGCAAACCCCGCCAGCATGATGAAGGCAACATGCCCGAAGGCGATGCCCCAGGCCGCAACACCATCGCCGCCCGCCCAATCCAGCATCACCCCCGCCAGCAAAGGCCCGACAAAGCCGCCCGCATAGCCGAACATGCTGTGCAGCCCCATGGTCGCGCCGCGCAACGCCGGGTCCGCTGCCTGCACCGTGCCGGCAGTCAGCGCCGAGCTATCCAAATAGATCGCCGCATTCCACAGAAAGACAAAAAGCAGCACCACCCAAGGTGAGGCACCAAAGGCAAACCCCGCTACCAGCGACAGCGCCGCGCCGGAGAGCATGGCAATTGCCACAATCCTGTCCCGCCCCAGGCTTTCCGCCAGGCGGTTCCCGGCCAGCGAAGTCGCAATCCCGACCAAGCCCGCCAGCGTGAACAGCACCGTTGGGCCGGGGAGCCAATCCGGCGGCGCCTGGATCAGAAAGCTCGCGGTCAGGAAGGCCACTGCCCAGGCGCGCAGCACCGCCATTTCCAGCGTGTGCACTGTATATCCCGCGATCCAGGCCATGGCGCGGCGATTGGCGAAAACCGGGCGGAAATCCAGCAAGCCGCGTCGCGCGGTGCTTTTGGGCGGCGGCGCATCGGGCAGGATCAGCATAGCGATGGCAAAGGCGCCAGTGGCCGCCAGCCCCGCCACCAGAAAGGCAAAGCCCGGCCCCACCAGCACATCGCAAAGCCCGGCGAGCGCAAAGGAAGCCGCCCCAGCAATCCCCACCCCCGCGGCGTGCCAAGCAACAGCGCGGGATTGCGCCACACCCGTCAGCGGATCAGCGATGGATTTAAGCCCGGGCATATAAGCCCCCGCCCAGCCAATCCCCGCAAGCGCGCGAAAGAACAGCCCGCCCCAAAAGCCATCGGCGAAAAAGGCAAAGCCCAAATGCGCCGCCGCCGTGGCCCCGGTGCCGATCAGATAAATCCGCCTGGCCGGCACGCGGTCCGTCAGCGAAAGCAGCACCGGCACGGCGGGCACATAGGCCGCGAAGAAAACCCCAATCAGCCAGCCCGCTTCGGTGGCGGAAAGCGACCAGCGCGCCATCATCTCCGGCAACAAGGCGGGCAGGGTGAAGGCGCCGATCTGGGTCAGGATTTGCGCCGTGACCATGGCCACCACGAAACCCCGGCTGCCGGGGGACAGGGTCATGCCCCGATTAGGCCGCAAATTGCCCGCCTCGCAAAGCTGTCTTGATCCCTGCCGCGCCGCGCCCGATGTTACGCTGAAGTGATTGAGGGAGGACGCAATGCGTATGGTCGAAACCCCGGAAGCGCTCAGGGCGCTGATCGGGCAGGAATTGGGGGTCAGTGATTGGCTGGAAGTGACACAGGATCTGATTGATCGCTTCGCCGAGGTGACAGGCGATCATCAATGGATCCATGTGGATGTGGAACGCGCGAAGCGAGAGATGCCCGGCGGCAAGACCATCGCGCATGGCTATCTGCTGCTGTCGCTTTTGCCAAAGCTTGGCGCGGGCATCTACAAATTATCCTGGCCGACGCGGTCCATCAATTACGGCAGCGACAAGGTGCGCATCGTCAATCCGGTCAAGGCCGGCGCGCGCATCAGGCTGCGCCAAAGCCTGGTAGCCGTGGAAGATGGTGCGCCCGGCGCGCATCGCATCACCGTGCGACAGACGCTTGAAATCGAGAATGAGGCTAAGCCCGCCATGATCGCGGATACCATCCGCATGACCTTCACCTGAAACTCAAAAAAGGAACTCGCAATGAAACTCACCTGGTTCGGCCATTCCGCCTTTCGCCTGGAATTCGGCAAGTCGGTTGTGATGATTGACCCCTTCCTGACCGGCAATCCTGCCTTTGGCGGCGATGCGGAGGCTGCGAGCGCGGGGGCGACCCATGTGCTGCTGACCCATGGCCATGCTGATCACATCGGCGATACGGCCGCCATCTGCAAACGCACCGGCGCCAAGCTTGTCACCAATTATGAACTCGCCATGTGGCTCGGCAAGCAGGGTGTCACCGCGTTTGATCCCATGAATACCGGCGGCACCACGGATCAGGGCGAGTTTACCGTCACCCTGACCCAGGCTTTCCATTCCTCGGTTGAGGTGGATGCCAATGGCGTTTTCCATTGCCTCGGCCTGCCGAATGGCATTGTGGTGACGCCGAAGGACAAGCATGAACCGACCGTCTATCACATGGGTGATACGGATATCTTTTCCGACATGGCGCTGATTGATGAGTTGTATGCTCCAACGGTTGCGCTCGTGCCGGTGGGGGATCGCTTCACCATGGGCCCGCGTGCGGCGGCACTTTCGGTGAAGCGGTATCTCCGCAATGTCACCACCGCCATTCCCTGCCATTACGCGACCTTCGGCATGCTGCTGCCGGATGCCTCGGGCTTTGAGGCCGAGATGGTTGGCGCCAAGGCCAAGGTGCTGGTGCCGGAAAAGTGCAAGGCGGTTAGCCTGTAAGTGCCTATTCCGGGAGGGCGCCGTGATGCGGATCAAGGCGCCCGCCCATCTGAGCTGTCAGAAAAGGCGCGGGATGAATCGCGCGTTTTGATGGAAGGAAATCCTCATGCCATATGACAGACGCGTTCTTCTCATGGGGTTGCTCGGTCTTGGCGCCTGTTCGGAAACACCGATCGAGGTGGTCAGCCTGCCGGAATTCACGGGCTCTCTAACGCTTGATCCGGTCCGCCAATCAATTGATCAGAGCGCGGACATGCTTTCGCACCCGCAAAGAATGGTCGGTCAGCCTTGGGAAGTGGCACGCCTTGTTCAAGCGCTTGAATTTCTGGCGGTTGAATTGCGCTTTGGTGCCCGGTGGAATTCTGCGCTGCCCATGGCGTCGTTGCAAATCCCAGCAGCACGGCCCGAATGGCGGCGGGCTTTCGGTATCGCGGCTGATGCGCGCGCGCAGGACGTGATTGACAGCTTGGCCGAGCTGCGTACTGCCTTTGCTGCCCAGCGATCGGACAGGGCGGCTTCCGCCATGCGTGCGCCAATTTTCAACCCTGGCGGTCGGGAGACGCTTGAACGTTTTGGCGCGCTGCCCGCCCTGCCACGCACCACCCGCGCGATGCTGGATGCGCGTCTGGAATTACAGGCCCAGGGCCGAGACAGGCGCCTTGGCTTCCTGCTCCCGTGATGCCGTTTCTGGTATGGCGTTCCCCGACCAGAGGTGGTGATCCCTAGAGTCCACACGACCTAACCGTATTCGATGCGCGGGAAAATTATTTGCGGAAAAAAATAATGACCGCAGCCGAAGGAAACTATGTAGCCGCAACAGTAAAAGATTACCTTTTTGATGTCGCGGGGCTTGGCGCATTCGCGCCAGCCGCACTGGCAAAGCTCACGCCCAAGGTCTCGGCACGCCGCATGACATCAAGCAGAATGGCGTGCTTCGCTTCCCGTTCTTCCGCGGCCGAGGTCACGGAAAGATAAATCACCAATTCAACCTCGATCGCGTTCTCAGTCAGGTTGACGACTGCGCAATGAAGCCGGCCATTCTTGCCCGCCGGATGGGCGCGCACAATCTCCTTCACGGCGCGCACAAAGGCATCCAGCTTGTCTGGTGCGGTATCATAGCTGATGGCAAAAACAGTCTTGAACAGCCATTGCCGGCGTCGGCCCCGGTTATCAATCGTCGCGGCGGCAAGGGTCGCATTGGGGATATAGACCACGCTGTCATCGGCGGTGCGAATGCGGGTGGACCGCAGGCCGACATTTTCGACCGATCCTGAGATATTGCCGACCACAATCGCATCACCGGTCTTGAAGGGGCGATCGGAAAGCAGCATCGCAGCGCCAAAGAAATTCTCAACTGTCGCACGTGCGGCAAAGGCAACCGCAAGACCGCCAACGCCGAGACCCGCAATCACACCCTGCCAAGGCATGTTCAGGATATCGGCCACCACAATGATGCCACCCACAGCCAGGGCGACTTTCAAGGCCGTAGCAATCAGCGAAACAAGAATACGGTCGAACTGCAAGCCAGCCGCTTGGGAGCGTTCCTGAAAACCCTTGGTCACCAGATCAACCAAGGTGTAGCCTGCCCAGATCAGGCCAAGCGACATCAGCGAAACGGCAATCGCCTGCCCGCCATATTGGATCATCTCCGGCAGGCCCATCGCACCAATGGCGGCGAACCAAAGCGCCGCGGCAAAGCATAGGCGCACCGGCAGCTTCACACGCTTTTCAAGTGCCCAATTGCGTTCCGGCGCCAATCGCGCCAGCCGCGGCCCCAGCAGCATGAAAACCAAAAAGGCCAGCAGGTGTCCGCCGAAATAGCCAAGAACCACAATCAGCAGCAGCGCAATCCATTGCCAGTTTTCCAGCAGGAAAGTGTTTTCCAGCAGATGATGATTGAAATGGCCGATCCAGCTTCTGATGATGAAGAAAGATGAATACGCCTCATGCAACCGTATGCCGCTGATCAGGGAAAGCGCTTCGACAGCCTCATGAAGGTCCCGCAAGCCCATGACTGTATCGGCCGAGAAAAGCCAAAGCTGCTCACCATCGCGTTCGACCCTTTCAATAACAATCCGCCCTGCCGGGTGCGCATAATGCTCGTAGGCTTCTGGGGCCTGCGGATCATTCGGAATTTCCTGCAACACTACCAAGCCAGCACGGTCGAGCACGGATTTCAGGAATTCCGCCCGCAAAGGCCCTTCGGTGGAGCGGATGGAAAGCGGCACGCGTGACAAATCTAATGCCATCGCAGCCTGGCTGCGTCCTTCGCTTGAAGAATCACCCATGGCCCAAAGGAAACTCTGCATCGTGGCGCGGGGTGTGACGAAGGCTCCGCGCGGCATTGGACCTTTTTGTGCGGCCAGGATCTTGGTGGTGTCCAATGCTTCCTGCAGGCCGCGCATCACGACGCGCCAGCCATCTTCTGCGCGCCGCATAATAAGCGGCAGCTGCGCCCCATCAGGACGTTTCAGCGTGATGGAAACTTCGGCTGCGTCGCTGGCCCCCGGTACTTCCCAAAGGCGCAGCCGGAATTGGTCGATCAGGTCATAATTGGCGAGGATCGTCGCCATCTTGTCATCGGTCGGCAGGCTGGCCTGATCAGGCCCAAAAGTGACCAGACGGGACAGGCGTTCATAGACATCATGCGGGCGGCCGCGATGGATATTCAGCAATAGCAGAAAGCTGCGCAGCGCATCGCGTGGGCTTGCGTTGCTCGTATCCACGCGTGGCGTTTTTTCGTTGGCCGCAAGCCGCCTGCCATTCCACCACTCCCCGCTATCGAAGCGGCCTGCAAAGCTACGGCCATCGGGGCTGATGGCGAATTCAAAGCCGCCCCGGCGTGGCCCTTCGATCCATTCCCCGATCAGACGCCGGCCTTCAACTTGCGCTCCGATCACGCCGTCATAAGGGGTGTAACTCCCCGTCACGCGATCGCCCTGCTGCGACAGGGTTATGCGGGCGCCACCCGTGCGCCAACGGCTTTCCCATTCGCCGGTCCAATTCTGCGCAAGGCTTGGCAGGGCGATAAAGGCAGAAAGCAAGATCAGGGCGGCGATGCGGAATAATTTGATCATGGGCGTTGGATGCAGGTTTGAGGTGGCGATCAGATGATCAGAAGCGCTTAGAGCAATAATGGGCGATAAGGAATAATCAGCGCTGGCTTTTTCTGTGGCCGCTGGTTCAGCCAAGATCAGCCCTACCTAAGCGCTTGGATGCAGGGGCCGTCGGCTGGCAATCACTGAACGCAGAACCAAGTGGCCCCGCAAAAACAGGTGCATAGCACCGGGAAATTCAGCGGATTGGGCCCGGTCGGCGAAGCTCTGGCCGTCGCAGATCACGCTCCGGGCGCCACCAAGGTACAATTCCTGGCCGGGCGCAGCCTCTGGCAGGTCTGCTCGGCTTGCGTGCGCGTCAGCCCCTTCACCCGCGCGGTGAAGGCCGCGTTTTTGCCCTGTGCAACGCGCACCACCTCTGCCTGACCACTGCCGCCAGCCGAGGAACGTGCCGAAGACGCCGCGCTGCGCGCCAGATTTTCTGAGGCAAAACGCCCAAGGCTCACTGACCAACCATTTCCGCCCCCGCTTGGCGGCGGCACCGAACCGGCACGACCAAGCGCGGATGCTGGTGCTGCCTGGGCGGAACTGATCAAGCCAAGCCCGCGCGTAGGCGCAGCCGCCGGCGCCTGGCGCGGTGCCGGCGGCGCCACAGAAGCAGAAGCCAGGGCTGAACTGCCCGCATCCAGCCCGGCCCGCCGGCGCTCTGCCGGGGTGAAGGTGCTGCCATCAGGGATAGGGTCCATGCGCACCACATTGCCAAGGCTTGCCACCTGCGTTCCCGCCGGCGCTGCCGGGGCAGGGGCCGCGGCCTGGGCAACCTGCACTGTCGGTGCTGGGCTGCGCTGTTGGTTCAGTGCCACCATGGTGCCGCCATCCATCCGGCGCGGCCCGCGCGGGATGCTGGTGCCGATATCGGCTGCGGCGTAAACCTCTCGCGGGGCGCGCCGCGCGGGCGCCACGCTTGCAATGCGCGGCCCAACGCGCGCCACGTAATTGCGCGTTTCATCCGGCAGGCCGCGCCCGCCCCACAAATAATCCTCCAACCGCCGCGGCCCTGCATTATAGGCCGCAAGGAAGGCCGGGTTGCCGTAAAGCTGATACATTTCACGGAGATAGGCCGCACCGGCCTGCAAATTATCGTAAGGGTGATAGGGATCCGGCCCCAAATTGTAGCGCTGCGCCAATTCGCGGTAAGTGCCGGGCATTACCTGCATCAGCCCCATGGCACCCACGCGAGACGTGGCACCGGGCCGGCCCCCGCTTTCCTGGCGCATGACTTCGCGGATCCAAAGATCAGGCACGTCAAACCGGCGGGACGCATCGCGGATCCAGGGGCCCCAGGGATCACCGGGCGGTCCGGGCGGGGAAGTGCTGTCAGGCCGATTATAGAAAGGCCCATTGGCATGTCGGCCACCAACGCCATCGGCGCAGGCGGAAAGAACAGCCAGCAACAAACCTAGTGCCAAAAACCGGCCACAGCCCAGTCGAAACCCGCGCATCCCCTAATACTCCATCGGGTCTGGGATTATGCCCCGAAACGGCCCCCCCATAAGCCCCACCAATGCCCCCGCATTGGCCAGGCCCAAGCCATCCCGCTGACCACGCCCTGGATGCTGAAACATCCAGAAACACAATCGTGACAAATCCGCCTAGGCTATTTGGAATGGGCAGGTCAAGCGTTACCCATAGCCCACAGCATGTGGGGTATTTGCCACGGCAATCGTGACAAGATTTAGGCAAAATATTGCCCGAACCGCTATTTAATTCAGATACTTACCGCCCAGAGCTCAAGCGATACTATCGCGCCATGTCGCCCATCGGTCACAGGCTGATGATCTGCCCAGACCCCACAGCGGCCAGAAAACTCGCCACCCCGGCGCGCTCAACGCCGGGCGCGAGGGGAAGGCCGGCCAAATCCTCGGCCTTCAGCCCGGCCTCACAGACCATGCGCTGCACGCCAAGGGCGGTGATGGCGGCAAGCAAAGTCCCAATCCCCGCCACGCCCCGGGCAGCCAGATGCGCCTCTCGCGGGTCCTGCAACAAGGGGCAGTCGGCCAGCAACAGTCGGCAGCCACCATTGGTGGCAAAAAGCACCACATCGCGGCCAAGTGCGGCCGCGCCGCTCGCCATCACCAGCGCGTAATGGGCGCGTTCATGCCCGCCATCCAGCAGCAAGATGCCAAGCGGGGGGCGCTTTTCGCTCATGCCCGGCAGGCCGGCGCGGCGGCGTTTTCATGGGCGGAGAGATCACGGATGGAAGCTTCCGGCCCACAGAGCGCACAGGCCGGGTCGCGCTTCAGCCGCACCGTGCGAAACCGTGCATCCAAAGCATCCCACAGCAACAACTTGCCGATCAGCGGTGCGCCAATGCCAAGGATCAGCTTCAAGACCTCGGTCGCTTGCAGCGTGCCCATCACGCCCGTCACGGCGCCCAGCACGCCCGCTTCGGAACAGGTCGGCACCAGGCCGGGCGGTGGCGGTTCCGGGTGCAGGCAACGATGGCAGGGGCTGGTGCCATCATGGCCATGAAACACCGAAAGCTGGCCTTCAAAGCGCAGCACCGCCGCACTCACCAAGGGCTTGCCGAGTAAATGGCAGGCATCGCCCAGCAGAAAGCGTGTTTCGAAATTATCCGTCCCGTCGCAGATCACATCATAGCGGGGGATCAAATCCCGCGCCGCCGCCGCATCCATCCGCCGCGCATGGATATCCACCGCCACTTCTGGGTTCAGGCCGCGCAGAGTCTCCGCAACACTCGCTGCCTTGTTTTCCCCAATCCGCGCGGTGGTATGGGCCACCTGGCGCTGCAGATTGGAAAGCTCCAGCGCATCATGATCCACCAGCCCGAGCGTGCCGATCCCCGCCGCAGCCAGATAAAGCGCCAATGGCGATCCCAAGCCCCCCGCGCCCACAACCAGCACGCGCGCAGCCCGCAGCTTGGCCTGGCCGATTGCGCCCACTTCGCGGAGCAGGATATGGCGGGAATAGCGCTGCAATTCCGCGCGGGAGAAGGAAAGCGACATCACGGACATATGGCCGCGATGGCCCCAGGCGCGCAAGCTTGCCGCTTGCGATACCGCCCCGCTTGGCGCCTTATGACCCGATGGGCACGGAGGAGCTGATCCACCGCCTGGCCGCCGCGCTTGCCATTGGTTTGTTGGTTGGCGCGGAACGGCATTGGCGCGAACGCCAGGAAGCGGCCGGCAGGCGCACGGCCGGCGTGCGGACCTTTGCGCTGACCGGGCTTTTCGGCGGAGTCATGGCGGTTCTGGCATCCTCACTCGGTCAGAACGGCGGTGCGCTGCTGCTGGGTTTTGGCCTGGCCGCACTTCTTGCCGCGCAATTGCCCTTCGCGCTGCGCGAAGCCGATGCGGAAAACAAGGTCTCCGCCACCAGCCTGGTCGCGGCCCTTGGCACCTATAGCCTGGGCGCGCTGGCGGTGCTGGGCGATATGGCGGTGGCTGGCGCTGCGGCTGTTGCCATGACCGCCATTTTGGCGGCGCGTGAGAGCCTGCATGGGCTGATGACCCGCATCACCTGGGCCGAGCTGCGATCCGCCCTTGTGCTGCTATCCATGACCCTGCTGGTCATGCCGCTGGTGCCGGATGAGCCCATAGCGCTGCTGGGCGGGCTGAACCCGGGGAAAATTTGGCGCCTTGCCATTCTGCTCGCGGCGATTTCCTATCTTGGGTATCTCGCGGTTCGCCTGATGGGGCCGGAACGGGGGCTGGTGCTGAGCGGTGCGGCCGGGGGGCTAGTCTCCTCTACCGCGGTTACGCTTTCCAATGCGCGGGCGGCTGCGGCCGGTGGTGCCGGTTTGGCGCTGGCTGCGGGCGCCTTGATTGCCGGGGCGGTTTCCTGCCTGCGGACCATTGCCATTGTGGTCTTTATTGCGCCGGATGTGGCTTGGTTGCTTGTGCTGCCGCTGGGCATCGCCGCCTCGGGTATGATTCTGGCCGGGCTTGCCTTGGCGCGGCGCGCCAATGCTGCTGGCCCGCCTGCGGCTCCGCCGGAAAATCCCTTTGAATTGGCCGCCGTCTTGAAAATCGCCCTGCTGCTGGCGGTGGTGGCGCTCGCGTCGCGCTTGGCGGCGGAAAAGCTGGGGTCGGCCGCGGTATTGGCTGTGGCGGCGCTGACCGGCCTTGCCGATGTGGATGCAGTGGCGCTTTCCGTGCCCCTTCTTGCCCCCGCCACTTTAAGCCTGGAAACCGCCGCGCAGGCGGTGCTGGCGGCGGTTGGCGTCAATATCTGCGCCAAGGCCGCCTATGCCTTGGTGTTGGGCGGAGGCCGCTTTGGCACCATCTATGCCGCGCTGTCAGTCGCGGCGGGGGCGGCAGGGGCGGCCATGCACTTCCTCTTCTGAAAACAACCCCTTGCCGCAAGGGCGCGCTGGCGCCACCCTGCGCCCGATTGCAGGAGGAAGACGCGATGCCCGCCGAAGGCGGCCCTTTGAGTGCCGGAAAATCCGCCGCCGAATTTGCGGCCTTAAACGCTATGATCCGTCCCCGCACTGTCGCGGTGATTGGCGCATCCGATGACGGCACCCGCATCGGTGGGCGGCCCATTGCCTATATGCAGAGCCAAGGCTTTCAGGGCCGGCTTCTGCCGGTAAACCCGAATCGCCCGACCGTGCAGGGCCTGCCGGCCTTTGCTTCCGTGGCCGCTTTGCCCGAAGTGCCGGACGCCGCGATTATTGCCGTACCAGGTGAAGCCGCGATCCAGGCCATGGATGATCTGGGTGCGCGCGGCTGCAAATCCGCCATTGTCTTCACCGCGGGCTTCGCTGAGGTGGATGAAGCTGGCGCCGCCATGCAGGAAAGGCTTGTTGCCGCCGCACGTCGCCATGGCATGCGCATGCTGGGGCCGAATTGCCTTGGCCTGTTCAATGCCGCGATTGGTTTTTATCCGATCTTCTCTCTTTCCTTCGAACAAGGCTGGCCCATTCGCGGCAATATCGGCATCGCGTCCCAATCCGGCGCCTATGGCACGCATGTTTTCGCGGTGGCGCGTCAGCGCGGGCTTGGCACCACGGTTTGCATCACCACGGGGAATGAGGCCGATGTCTCCCTAGGTGAGGCGATTGGTTGGATGGCGCAGGCACCGGAAGTGGAAGTGATTTGCGCCTATGCGGAGGGCATTCGCGAAAGTGCCGGTTTTATCGCCGCGCTTGATCTGGCACGGCGCAATCGCAAACCCGTGATCATGATGAAGGTCGGCGCCAGCGCTTTGGGCGGTGCGGCGGCAAAATCCCACACCGCTTCCATCGCGGGTGATGATGCCGTCACGCAAGCGGTGCTGGATGAATTCGGCGTCTTGCGCGCGCGGACGACGGAAGAAATGCTCGATATCGCTTATGCGGCATCGCGGCGCATTTATCCGGTGAGTAATTCGCTCGGTGTGCTGACGGTCAGCGGCGGTGCTGGCGTGCTGATTTCCGATGCGTCAGAAGCGGTGGGTCTGCCCATGCCGGAAATGCCGCAGGCATCGCAGGATAAGCTGCGCGGCCTGATCAGCTTCTGCGCCCCGCGCAACCCGGTGGATTGCACCGCGCAGGCGGTTAACCAGACGGAGCTGTTTGGTGATTTCCTGGAAGCGACGGCGGGTGATGGCGGCTATCCTTCTGTGTTGGTGTTCCTGACGCAGACGGGGGGCTCAACCTCCATGGCGCCGAAGCTCAGGCCCTTCATGCGCGATGCCATCGCCAAACGCCGTGATCGGCTTTGGGTGCTTTCCGCCATTTGTTCGCGTGAGAAGGTGCGCGAATATGAAGAAGACGGCTTCCTTGTTTTCGAAGACCCAACGCGGGCGGTGAATGCCATTGCCGCCATGGGGCGCTTCGGTGCCTATTTCGCGCGGCAGGAAGCGGGTGCTGTGGGCGCGCTGCCAAGTGTTTCACTACCTGCACAAACCCCAACGGAAGCCGAAGCCAAGCGCCTTTTGGCCGAAGCGGGCGTGCCTGCCGTACCGGAACAAGCCTGCACTAGTGTTGAAGAAGCGGTGCACGCCGCCGATGCCATGGGCTATCCGGTGGTGGCGAAAATCCTCTCGCCCGATATTCTGCACAAGAGCGAAATCGGTGGCGTGATTTTGAATATCGCGGATGCCGCCGCAGTGCGTGAAGCGCATGCAACGCTGCTGGCGCGTGCCGCACAGCATGCGCCCAAGGCACGCATCGAAGGCGTGCTGATTGCCAAGCAAATCAATGGCGGCGTTGAAATGGCCTTTGGCGTACTGCGCGACCCTGTCTTCGGTCCTGTCGCCATGGTGGGGCTTGGCGGGGTTTTCATCGAAATCCTCAAGGATGTTGCCTTCCGCCGCTGCCCCTTTGATCCTGAGCAGGCAGAAGCGATGATCCGTTCGCTGAAGGGCTTCCCCTTGCTGGATGGCGCGCGTGGCAAACCCAAGGCCGATGTGAAGGCGCTTGCGGGCGCACTTGCTGCGCTATCGCGTTTTGCCGTGGCTGCCGGGCCGCGTTTGGCATCGGTTGATGTGAACCCCATGCTGGTGCTGTCGGCAGGGCAGGGCGCCTTTGCCGCGGATGCGGTGATTGAAATTGAGGAAGGGCATTGACATGCCAATCATCTACGAAAAGCTGCTGAATTATCCCATCCCGGAAATGCGCCAGCATCTGCGCTGGCAGGATGTGGCGATGTATAATTTCTCTGTCGGGCTCGGCCAGGACCCGATGGATGAACAGCAGCTCGATTTCCTCTATGAGCCGCGCTTGAAAGTCATGCCTTCCATGCCCGTGGTGCTGGGTGCGCCAGGCTTTTGGTCGCGCAATCCCGATACCGGTATGGATTGGGTGAAGATTGTCCATGGCGAACAGGGCTTGATCCTGCACAAACCCTTGCCAACAGAAGGCGAGATCATCGGGCGTTCGCGCGTGACGGGCCTGGTGGATCGCGGTGAGGGCAAGGGCGCGCTCATGTATTCCGAACGCCAGGTGATTGATGCGAAGACGGGCGATTTGCTGGCGACACTCACCAGCACATCCTTCCTGCGCGGCGATGGCGGCTTTGGCGGACCGTGCGGACCGGTGAAGCAGCCGCATGCCGAACCGGACCGCGCGCCGGATATCACGCTTGATCTGGCGACGCGCCCGGAACAGGCGCTGATCTATCGGCTGAATACGGATTTGAACCCGCTGCATATAGACCCGAAAATCGCGTCTGCTGCAGGGTTCCCGCGCCCCATCCTGCATGGGCTTTGCACCTTTGGCACGGTATGCCACGCACTGCTGAAAACACTCTGCAATTACGACACGTCGCGCTTCGGCAAGATGGATTTGCGCTTTTCTTCGCCTGTCTATCCAGGTGAGACGATCCGCACTGAGATTTGGCATGAAGCAGGCGGAGCTGCCTTTCGCGCGCGCGTTGTGGAGCGCGACAAGGTGGTGGTCAGCAATGGCCTGTTTCGTTTTGCCTGAGCACGTCTGAATGATGATGGGAAAAGACGCATGATCAACAAGATCGTTCAATCCATGGCGGATGCCATGGCCGGTATCAAGGATGGTTCAACCGTTCTGATCGGTGGCTTTGGCGCTGTAGGCCAGCCTGACCAATTGATTGAAGGCCTGATCGAACAAGGTGCGACAGACCTGACTTGCGTGGCGAATAACGCCGGCACTGGGCGCGTGGGCCTTGCGCGCTTGATGGAATTGGGCCGTGTGCGCAAGATTATCTGTTCCTTTCCGCGCTCCGCCGGTTCCGTTGTGTTTGAAGAACTTTACCGCCAAGGGAAGATCGAGCTTGAGATTGTACCCCAAGGCACCATGGCGGAACGCATGCGCGCGGCGGGTGCCGGCGTGCCGGCGTTTTTCACCGCGACATCGGTTGGCACCATCCTGGCGAATGGCAAGGAACAGCGCGAATTCAATGGCCGTACCTATGTCATGGAACATGCGCTGAAGGGCGATGTCGCGCTGGTGGAGGCCTGGGAAGGTGACCGTTGGGGCAATCTGACCTATCGGTCCAGCGGGCGGAACTTCAACCCGGTGATGGCCATGGCTGCCGATTTGACCATCGCGCAGGTGATGCATATTCGCGAATTGGGTGAGATTGTGCCGGAGAATGTGCATACGCCTGGCATTTTCGTGCAGCGCGTGCTGCGCATTGACCGCGGCCCGGACTGGGCATGAGCAGGCAGGAAAGAAGGGGGATCAGACCATGACTGGCTTTGACCGCAAGCAAATGGCCGCCCGAGTCGCGGAAGACATTCCGGAAGGCTGGTTCGTCAATCTTGGCATTGGCATTCCGACCATGATCGCGAATTACG
>JBIIGZ010000226.1:0-4574 GCA_044236185.1 Roseomonas sp.
CAACAAGCTCAAACACTTCCGCGCCATCGCCACGCGCTTCGAAAAGCACGACGACAACTACCTCGCGCTCGTCAAACTTGCAGCAGCCAGAATTTGGATGCGGTTTATGAGTCGGTGACCTAGAGCGTGTTGCGTTCACATGGGTTCACGCAACCCGCTCTACATCGTTGTTTTTCGAGCATCTTCACGCGTTCAGATGATTCCATCCGAACGCGATCTGCTCTAGCCCAAAACGCGCTTCGCCACGACATCCAACTTCGCGAGCAGATCAGGGTCGCGCTTTTCCGGCGCTGTGATCAGCGCATGTTCAAGCGCGCGATCGCAACCGGCGGGGCAGGGGCCGCGCTTGGCGCCAAGGGCAGGCACCACATGCTGCACCAAGGCGCGCGCCTTATCGGCATTGGAGAATAACACCTTCACCACCTGATCTACCGTCACCGCGTCATGGTCAGGGTGCCAGCAGTCGAAATCCGTCACCATGGCAACGGTGGCGTAGCAAAGCTCAGCCTCACGCGCGAGTTTCGCTTCGGGCATATTCGTCATGCCGATCACGCTGCAGCCCCAGGCGCGGTAAAGCTCACTTTCCGCCTTGGTGCTGAATTGCGGGCCTTCCATCACCAGGTATGTGCCGCCGCGCGTGACGGGCAGCGCCAGCTTGCGCGCCGCGGCTTCCAGCGCATCACCCAAGCGCGGGCAGACCGGATGTGCGACCGAGACATGCGCCACACAGCCCGTGCCGAAGAAGGATTTCTCGCGCGCGAAACTGCGGTCAATGAACTGGTCCACAATAACGAAATGACCGGGGGGTAAATCCTCGCGCAGCGATCCCACGGCGGAGAGCGAGATGATCTCCGTGCAGCCAATCCGCTTCAGCGCATCAATATTGGCCCGGTAATTGAGTGCGGAGGGCGGCGTGGGGTGGCCGCGGCCATGGCGGGGCAGGAAGGCGCAAGGAACACCATGCAGCCTGCCGGTCAGGATTTCATCCGAAGGATCGCCCCAAGGGGTGCGCATTTTCACCCAGCGGCGATCTTCCAGCCCTTCCATGTCATAAAGCCCGGAACCGCCGATCAGGCCGATCATGGGTTGGATGCTGGGTTCGGTCTGGGTCATGGTGGGCATTCCGTTCAAGGCTTGGATGGCCGCGCCTTTAGCCCAGACGGGGCTTTCATGCTAACCCCGGTGGCGTAATGAAGGAGAGCGCGGCATGGCCCTGCGGTTTGTGTTCTTGCTGGCACTGGCGCTGGCCGCCTGCGAGAAAAGCGAAAACCAAAGCGCCTTCGGCCCGCGCGGCACGGCCTTGCCACCGCCGGGCCTTGAGGCGAAGTGAAGTTGGCGGGCAAGGGGATCAAACGCCCGCCAAAGGCGGGCGCGAGCCCGAATGGGCGACGCCGCTTATGCGGCGAAGCCAAGCGCACGGAGGTGCGCGCCGGCGCCCGAGCATTTTCAAGCCAAGCGGCATCGCTTGGCGGCTTGGAAAATGCGATCAATTAAAAGGCTTAAAGGGCGGATCGCTTGCGATCCGCGACATATCAAAATCTCATTACGTCTCCGCGCCGCCATTCACCTGGATCATCTGGCCATTCACGAAGGCGCCGCCATCTGACACCAGCATGGAGACAACCGCCGCGATTTCATGCGGCTGCCCAAGCCTGCCCACCGGCACGCGCGATACCATGCTGGCAATGTGGTGATGGGATGCTTCATCATCACGCTCACCGGCGATAGGGCCGGGGGAGACCGCATTGGTGGTGATGCCCTTGGCGCCGAATTCCTTCGCCAAAGCCTTGGTCAACCCCCAAAGCCCGTGCTTCGAAACCGAAACCGCCGCGCGGCCATTATAGCCATGGATGGCATTCATGCCGAGCAGGTTCACAATCCGCCCCCAGCCACGATCCAGCATCCCCGGCAGGCAGGCGCGGGAAAGCCAAACGCTGGAATCAAGATCAACCGAAATCACGCGGCGCCAATCCGCATCGCTCATTTCCAGGAAGCGACCATCGGGGCGGAGCGCGGCGTTATTCACCAGCACATCCACCGCGCCGAAGCTGGCAATGGCGTCACGTGCGATGCGCGCGCATTCCTCGGCCACGCCAACATCGGCCATGGCAACCAAAGCCTCCACGCCCATTGCGCGGGCTTCGGCAGCAACCTTTTCGCAGGCATCGCGATTGCGTGAGCCATTGATGACGACGTTGAAACCCATGCGCGCGAGGTCAAGCGCAATGGCGCGGCCAATATTGCGGCCGGCGCCGGTGATCAAAGCGGTTTTGCGTTGCGTGGTCATTTCCATGGCTTTCCAGAGATTGCTTTGCCTTGTTCTATAATCCCGGTGCGATTTCGGGAATAGCGCCTACCAGGCCACGGCGACGCCACCACCGCCGCGCGGATCGGCGCCGCCTGCCGGCTTGCCATCGCGCAGCAGAATGGCATGCGCGCGGCTCATGGTCGGGTCATAGGAAATGGGGGAGTGGCGCACCTCATGCCCCAGGCCCTTTAGCGCCGCCACCACATCGCCCTGCACGCGTGCCTCGCAGAAAACCGGCCCGCCTTCACAATGGATGCGCGGGAAGGAAACTGCCTCCACCGCCGACATGCCAAAATCAATCGCATTGATGATGGTGGTCAGCACGGCAGAGATAATCACGCTGCCCCCAGGCGCGCCCACAATCAGCCAGGGCTCATTATCCTTATAAACAATGGTGGGCACCATGCCGGTGGTGCGCGCCTTGCCGGGCGCGATGCTATTGGCGCGGCCCGGGCGCATATCAAACAGCTTCATGGCGTTGTTCCAATTAAAGCCAAGGCCGGGCGTCACCACGCCGGCACCAGTACCAAGTGTATGCGTGACGGAAACGCAATTCCCCGCCGCATCCCAAACAGAAAGATGCGTGGTGCAGGAGGGGGGTTCACCAACCCGCCCACCGGGCAGCCAGCCATCGCGGATGCGCTTGGCCCAAGCGGCGGCGCGGTCCTTCGACATGAGGCCTTCGGTTGGCACCGGCACAAAATCCGGATCGCCCAATGCTTCGTCACGGTCGTGATGCGCCGCCGCCATGGCGCGTGCCACCAGATCATAATGCCCGGCGCTGCCGGCGGGCATGGCGCCAAGATCGAATTGCTCCAGAATATTCAGCATGGCGATCAGCACCGCGCCTGATCCCGGTGGCGGGTTGGATGAAATCTTGTAGCCGCGATAGGTGCCAATCACGGGGGCGCTTTCGCGCACGCGGTAATCGCGCAAATCATCGGCGGTGATGAAGGCGCCGTTTTGCGCAAAGTCATTGATGATCTGACCGGCGATTTCGCCCGTATAAAAATCCTGTGCGCCCTTGGCAGCAATGCGTTCCAGCGTGCGCGCCATTTCGGCATGCACAAGCTTTTCGCCAACCTCATGCAATTGCCCGGCCTGGTTCAAGTAAAGCGCAGCGCAGGCTTTGGTTTTCGTCACGCGTTGCAAGCCGCTGGGCAGGCCGGGCTGGGGCTTTCGCACAAGGAAATCGCGAAAGAAGGGCGTCACCAGCATGCCATCCCGCGCCATGGCGATGGCGGGCGCCAGCAAATCAGCCCAATCCATGCTGCAAAACTGCGCGTGGAAATGAGCAAAGCCAGCCACCGTGCCGGGCGTCATGATGGCGCTATAGCCAAGCTCTGCCCGGTGATCGTCAAACAGCGCATAGCCAGAAATTTCGGATTTGCCCTTGCTATCGGCGGCCCACATATCGGCGCGCACCTTGGCGCCGGCGCGGGCGTGGAAATCAATCATGCCCTGGCGGCCGGTTTTGGCGTCGCGGAATTGCAAAGTGCCCATGCCGCCAATGCCGCACATGAAGGGGTCTTGCACCATTTGGCAGAAAGCGGTGGCGACTGCCGCATCAAAGGCATTGCCGCCGCGGCGTAGAATCTCTGCCCCAACATCCGCGGCGCGCGGTTGCGGGCAAACGACAATGCCTTTAATCTTGGCCATGCTGGTTCCTCCGGTTGGCATCATCGCAGCACGAAGCGGCGCGATCCGCCATGGTGCTTGACGCGAGGCAGCGCACAGGCAGCATGGGCGCCATGACAGACACCGCTGAAACCATCCTGCTCCGCCACCTTTTGGAAACGCCAGAGGCCGCCATTCCCGCAGCAGCGCAGGACGCCGCGCGCATCTTTCTGCTCGATGGGCTTGCGGTGGGTGTCGCGGGCATGGCGCATGCGGCGCGCGCCGGCTTGCTCGCGGCAGCGCGAAGCTGGGGCGCGGGGGAGGAAGCCAGGCTTTGGGGTGATGGCGCGCTGCTGCCGGCGTCTCAGGCCGCCTTCATGAACGCCTTTCAGGCCCATGCGCTGGAATTCGACGCCATCCATGAAGCCGCCGTGGTGCATGCCATGACCCCCACAGTTTCCGCTGCGATGGCCGAGGCGGAAAAGCAAAGCCGCCAGGGCCGCCCCGTATCCGGTGCGCGCTTCATGGCGGCGGTGATCCTGGGGCTTGATCTGGCCTGCACCATAGGTGCTGCGGCGCGCGGGCCGATGCGGTTTTTCCGCCCGGCAACGGCGGGGATGTTTGGTGCTTATGGCGCGGTGGCGCGGCT
>JBIIGZ010000227.1:0-4548 GCA_044236185.1 Roseomonas sp.
GGTTCTGGCGCCACGGGCGCGGGGCTTCGCGCTTCCTGAAGGCCGGAGGAGGCCGCTGGGGTGGCCTCAGCCTTGGCACCTCCGGCAGGGGCGGGCTTGGCCTTGGATTTCGGCGTGGGCTTGGCGGGGGGCGGCGCGGCCTCGGTCATCGGAACAGCGGCAGGGGTATCAGCCACCGGGGCGGCGACGGGCTTGGCCGGGTTTGACGCCGCAGGCTTGGTGGGCGCTTGAGCGGCAGCGGGCGCGGCAGGCTTGGCCGGCGCTTCGGTGGCTGACGCTATTGGCTTGGCAGCAGGCTTTTCAGCCTTTACGGACGCTGTCTGCTTGGGGTTGGGCGCTGAGGATTTTGGCTTGGGCTGCGATGCAGCGGCGGCAGCCTTGGGGGCAGGCTTGACTGCCGGCTTCGCAGCCAGCTTGGCCGCGGGCTTCGCAGCAGACTTCGCGGCAGCCTTGGGGGTAGGCTTTGCGGCTGGCTTGCTGGCAGGCTTGGCCGCGGGCTTCGCGGCCGGCTTGGCTGCGGGCTTCGCGGCTGGCTTGGGGGCAGGCTTCGCGGCCGGCTTGGCCGCGGGCTTGGCCGCCGCTTTGGCAATAGGCTTCTTCACAGGTTTCGGCGCCACCTTCTTGTTGGGCTTCGTGGTCGCCTTTGCTTTGGCGGAGGATTTCTTGGCGACCGGCTTGGCAGCCGCTTTCGCCTTGCTGGCCGGCTTCTTGGCCGTGGCACGGGCCGGCTTGGCGTTGCCCTTGGCGGACGCCTTGGACACTGGCTTGCGTGTCATGAGAACAGGACTCCCAACGCAGAATCCGGGCCAGCGAGACCCGGTCGAGAATGCAGACCATCACCCCCGGCAGGCACCTGCGCAGGACCAGCGCTGGAGATGACGAAAGTCCTTGTTAACACAAAAAACGCTTCGGGTCACCCGCCCGGCGGGCCAATGGGCGGTAATTCGTGACCGATGCAGTCAGATATTCGCCGCGTTTCGGCGAAAACCCGCTCAGGGCTTGCCCGGGTTCGGGCTAAGCAAGGCCTTCTTGCCCGGCTTGTCCTTCCAATCATCCGCATCTGTCGGCGCATCGCCCTTGCGGGTGATATTGGGCCATTGCTGGGCGTAATCCCGGTTCAATTCCACCCAGGGGGTCGCCTTGTCGTCGCTATCGGGCAGAATCGCCTCGGCCGGGCATTCCGGTTCGCAGACGCCGCAATCAATGCATTCATCCGGGTGGATCACCAGCATGTTTTCGCCGACATAGAAGCAGTCCACGGGACAGACCTCCACGCAATCCATGTATTTGCAGTTGATACAATTTTCGGTGACGACATAGGTCACTGGCGCGATTCCCTGGTGCTGAGCCTGTCCAAAACCGCGCCCAAAATGGCCGCATCATACATTTTAGACAAGGTGGCTTTACGCATAGCTGTCAAGATTCAAATCAGGACCTCATACAGCAACCGTGCTTCAGTGGCCGGGCCGCGCCGCTCTGCCAAGGCCAGCACCCGCCAGAGGATGATCTGCCCCGAAGCCCCCTGCCCCATCGCCAAGGTCAGGACATCACCTGGCCGCAGCTTGGCATGGGGCTTGTCGGTCGGCAGGCGATTGATCCGCACCACGCCTTTTTCCACAAGCCGCGCGCATTCCGCCCGGGTCTTGCGAAAGCGCGCACACCAGAGCCAGGCATCCAGCCGCTGATAATCCCGCCCTTCCGCCTCAGCCGCCACGGCGCGCTGTTCAATCCTTCTTGAGCTTCAGCGCGGCCAATACCGCAAAGGGGCTATCGGGGCGCGGCATGGGGGGCAATGCCACGCGATCCTCACGCGGTGGGCGCGGGCCGCGCGGGCGGTCATTGCCGCCCTTATTGCCGTAATGCTGGCGCTGCTGCTGTTGCTGCTGGCCGCCTTCGGGCTTCGGGCGACGATCCGGGCGTTGATCCGGCCGGCGTTCAGGGCGCTGCTGGTCGGGCGGGGCCTGACCGGGTGCCGCGCCTTCACTTGGGCCGCCTTCCTGCCGACGCTGATCCGGCCGAGGGCCACGGCGGTCCTGGCGCCGGTCATCCCGGCGGGGGCCTTGCTCTTGGCGCTGATGTTGGCGGGGTTCAAAGCGGGGCGCGCGTTGCTGGCCAATCCGCGCGGGCGCGGGCGGGCCGAAGTTTTTCTCATCAAGCGTTTCGGCCGGGATCAGCCGGAAGCCCATGGCATCCAGCACCGGGCCCAGGTTTTCGCCCTTGATCCCCAAACGGCTGGCCAGATCACCCGGCAGCAGCGCCGGGGATTTGCGCGTCAGATGGCCCAATTCGCCGGCGATGCGTTCCGCAACATCCAGGCGCAGTAAAACGGGACCGGCGGGCAGCCAGCCCATGGTTTCGGCAAAGCCGCGCGGCCAATCGGCCGGCGGTGCGACGGCGATCAAACCGCCCGAGGGCAGTTTCGGCGTTTCAATGCCGCGCAACAGCGACCAAAGCTGCGCGCGCAACGCCATGGCGCGCGGCTTCAAGGCTTCCGGCACGTAAAGCGCATAGCGCCCGGCGCGAATGCCAATGCCCTTCAGCTTCTGGCGGAGATCAGGGCGGATGTCGCCATCCGTGGCACCCATGGCCAGGCCCAATTCCTCCCGCAGGCGATAGGCCGGGCCGCGCAGCGTGTTATCCTCGCTGGCCTTTTCTTCCGCAGTGAAAATCGCGCCCAGATCGCGCTTCACCAAAGCCTCGATCCAGGTGGCAAGCCTTGCGCGGATACGCTCACGCTGCGCGCCATCGAGAAATTCTGAGGGTAGCACTTCAATCTGCGGCTTGCCGGGTTCGGAACCGGGCTTGAGCTTCGCCACTTCCGCAATATCACCAAGCCCTGCCGGCATATTGGGCGCATGGGAATAGGCCCAGGTCACGGCATGCTGGGGCGTCAGCGCAAATGCCTCATCCTTTGCGGATTCCAGCATGGCAACGCGGCGCGGAATTTCCGCCCCAAGCGCGCGGCGCGCGGCGCGCAGCACCACGCGGCGTTCTTCTTCCTTCACGGCTGCGCCATCGGGTTCAAACAGGAAGCCCTTCACATGGCCGACCGGATGGCCTTCCACCACCACTTCGCCGCGGCGCGTGACGGCGGAGAGCAATTCCTCATCGCTTTCATCCAGCGCACGAATGAGATGCGCCGCGCGGCGATCCACAAAGCGCGCGGTCAGGCTTTCATGCAGCGCGTCTGAGACCATGTCTTCCACGCGCCGTGCATCGGCCTGCAATCCGGCGGCATCATCCAGCCAATCGGCGCGCGCGGCGACATAGGACCAGACGCGAATGGCCGAAAGCCGCGCCATCAGCGTATCAAGATCACCTTCCGCCATCCCGAGCTGCGCGAGCGATGACGCGACCCAATCGCGCGGCAGGCGGCCTTCGCGCGCCAGATGGGTGAAAATGCGCGCACAAAGCCGCGTGTGGCTATCATCCGCAAGCTTGCGGAAATCCGGCACCTGGCAGGCTTCCCACAGCAGGCGCACGCGCGATGCGGTATCCGCCAGGCCGCGAATTTCTTCTTCCCGCACCAGCATGGAAAGCGTGATGTGGTCCACCGCATCATGGCCCTTGGCAAGACCCGGCAGCGGCGCCGACGCGCCAAGCGTATCGAGCAACGTCTCGACCGAGGAAAAATCCAGATCGGAATTGCGCCAGGCAAGCGTCTTCAGCGGTTCAAAGGCATGGGTTTCGATTTGGGTGATGATGTCATCATCCAAGGTTGGCGCTTCTGCTGTGGTGCCAAAGGTGCCATCGCGCATGCCACGCCCGGCGCGGCCGGCGATTTGCGCGATTTCCTGTGCGGTGAGCGCGCGCGGCTGATGGCCATCAAACTTATTGAGCGCGGCCAGCGCCACATGGTCCACATCCATATTGAGGCCCATGCCAATCGCATCCGTCGCGACCAGGAAATCCACTTCCCGGTTTTGATAAAGGGCGACCTGCGCATTGCGCGTGCGCGGCGAAAGCCTGCCCATCACGACCGCGCAACCACCGCGCCGGCGACGCACGGCTTCGGCAATGGCGTAGACTTCCTGGGCGCTGAAAGCGACAATGGCGGAACGCGGCGGCAGGCGGGACAGCTTGGCGGGGCCGGCGTAAGTCAATTGCGACAAGCGCGCGCGGGTTTCGATTTCGGCGCGGGGGATCAGTCGGCGGAGCAAGGGCGCGATGGTCTCGGCCCCCAGAAACATGGTTTCCACCATGCCGCGCGCATTGAGCAGCCGATCCGTGAACACATGCCCGCGATCAGGGTCCGCACAGAGCTGGATTTCATCCACGGCGAGGAATTCCACAGGCCGATCAAGCGGCATGGCTTCCACCGTGCAGGCGAAATACTTCGCCTCTGGCGGGACGATTTTTTCCTCGCCAGTGATCAGGGCAACGTAGCGTTCGCCCTTCATCGCCACCATGCGATCATAGTTTTCACGCGCCAGCAGCCGCAGCGGAAAGCCGATACTGCCCGAGGCATGGGCGAGCATCCGCTCAATCGCGAGGTGGGTCTTGCCGGTATTGGTCGGGCCGAGGATGGCGCGAACCCTGGGTTCGAAC
>JBIIGZ010000086.1:0-14639 GCA_044236185.1 Roseomonas sp.
GAGACAAAAGGGCTTCAGAGACCGATTTTCGGCCCGTCGCCGGTCTCCAAGGTTCGGTCGCCTTCGCAAATTCCTTTGATATCCTCAAAGAAATGCAGGCCATTTTCGGGGCTGGGACGGGTTAGCGACGGAAATCTGGCGGAGGGGATGGGATTCGAACCCACGATAGGACTTTAGATCCTATAACGGTTTAGCAAACCGCCGCCTTCGGCCACTCGGCCACCCCTCCGCAGGAGTGGAAAGTCACACGGCGTTGCAACACTTGCTTCTTAGGGCGATGGCAGCGCAGCGTCAAACCCTGAAAATCATAAGGTCATACGGTTTTGTGGGTCCCAATTTCCCAAGACGCATTGCGCCGGATTTGTGGGCGATCATTTGGCCGCGGCCCTTTGGACGAGCTCAGAAAAAATGCAGCCCGCCAGTCGATTGGCTGCTGCACGCAAAGGTGTGGAAAGGGGACGCGTGCTCCCCTTTTGCCGTGGACAAGGGATTCGGATGGGGTGGGATTCGAACCCACGGTAAGCTTGCACCTACGCCGGTTTTCAAGACCGGTGCCTTAAACCGCTCGGCCACCCATCCAAAGGCTTCGCGCCAAAGTCACGGCGCGAAGGGCAAGTTGAGTGCCGCCTATTCGCCCGCCATGCGCTGCGCGACAAGGGGGGCACCAAGGCGCATCAGAGCATTCACATCAGCGGCATGATCCAGGCCAATTACCGCATCGGCCAATTGCTTGGCGCGCTCAGCCCCCAGCACAGCATCCGCCAAACCATGGAATTTGGCGCGGAGTTCGGCCTCGGTCAGGAAATTGTCGGGCTCGCCCTTTGGGATCTTGATGTGGCGGACAAAGCTTTGCCCACGCGCCCTGATGGTCAGCTTACCCGACATGAAGGTCGGGAATTCCGCCTGCACATCGGCATCTTCTTCCGGCATGATCTTCGGCATCAGCGCGCGGATGTCCTTATCCTGCAACCAGGCATAGGAATCCCAGCCGAAATGCCCGCGCGCCAAGGCGCATGCCACGACAAAGGGCCCGCTGAACTGCCCATCCACAATGTTCTGCGGGTTTTGCTTATAGTCGCGCGGCGCACCCACCAGCAGCATGCCCTTATTCGGCAGACCCATGATCACGGACTCGATCTCTTCGACCTTCAGGCCAAGCTCCGTGCGGAGCGCCAGCGCCGCATCCACGCTCGCATGGCCATAACGGCAGGAAGGATAGGGCTTAACCGCCGTTTGCATCAGCTCCCACGCCTTGCCCAAATCCTGTAGCACACGCTCGGGCTTCGGGTTGGGGGCATAGGCACGCAGGAAGCCGGCCTTGCCTTCAATGGCCTCACCGGCGCCACGGAAGCCCTCCCGCGCGATGGTGGCGGCGGAAAGCCCGTTCAGCGCGCTCCAGCCCACTTGGAAGCGCTTGGTCCAGGCGCCATTGGCCAGGAATTGCAGGCTGCCGGCAGCTTGGGACAGCGCAATGCCGAAAGCGTCTTCAACTTGTGCCGCGGAAAGCCCGAAAACCCGTGCCGCCGCCGCCGCCGCGCCAAAGGCGCCGCAGGTTGCGGTCGGGTGATAGCCGCGGTCGTAATGATCGCCTCCTGGCAAGGCCAGTGCCAGTCTGCAGGTGGTTTCATACCCGGCCACAATCGCCGCCATCACGGTCTTCCCATCGGCGCCAGTCATCTCGGCGGCGGCAAGTGCTGCCGGGATCACCGGCGCACCGGGATGCAGCGTGCCGGCGGCATGCGTGTCATCGAAATCCAGCGAATGCGCCATTGCGCCATTGATCAACGCAGCCCCGGCCGGCGTATAGCGCTGGGAATCCCCAAAAACAGCGGCGGAACCACCGGTCAGGCCAAGCGCGCGCGCCGCAGCCAGAAGGGGCGGCGTGCTCTCTGCCTCATGCCGGCCGCGCAGCATATTGCCGACCAGGTCAAGGATCAGGAAGCGCGTACGCTCCTGGACATTGGCGGGCAGGCTTTCATAACGCAGCCCGGCGACAAAGGCGGCGAGTTCGCGGGTGACGGCGACCATGGCATTCCTCCTTGGGTTCCAGCGTAGTCTAGCACCAGTTCTGGCTTGGCCAATATGGGGCGTGAAAGGGTTTGCCATGCCCCGCGTGGCATGGCACCTCATGTGCCTATGATCGAAAGAAGGCTCCTGCTTGGCGGAGTCGCGACCCTGATCGCGGCCTGCAGCCCAGAGGCGAATTCCGCCAACCAAATCCCCGCGCCTGACGTGCCGCCGGCCTATGTGCCGGTTGCCGGCCAAAGCTTTGAACGCTTCTTGGAAGGTGTGCGCACCGATGCGCGCCGTGTCGGGATTTCGGATGCGACCCTGAACCAGTCTTTCGCCGGCCTGAAGCCCAATCAGCGCGTGATTGAATTGGATCGGCGCCAGGCCGAAGGCGGCATGCAATGGGAAGACTACCGCGATCGCATTATGCTGACACCCACGCGTATTCAGAATGGCCGACGCCTGATGGCGGAAAATACCGATCTGCTGCGCCGGATCGAAGCGCGCTACCGTGTCTCTCCTTCGGTGATTGTTGCCATTTGGGGCGTGGAGACGAATTACGGCGGCAATACTGGTGGTTTTGGCGTGGTGGAGGCCTTGGCGACACTCGCCTGGGAAGGCCGTCGCGCGGCCTATTTTCGCAATGAATTGATGTCGGCTTTGCGCATTTTGAATGACCGCCACATCAGCGCTGATCGCATGAAGGGATCTTGGGCGGGTGCGATGGGCCAGCCGCAATTCATGCCGAGCAATTTTGAACGCCTGGCGGTGGATTTCGATGGCGATGGCAGGCGCGACATTTGGGATAATCGCGCCGATGCGCTGGCCTCCATCGCGCATTACTTCCAGCGTAATGGCTGGCGCCATGGTGAAGCCTGGGGGCGGGAAGTGCGGCCTCCTGCAGGGTTTTTGGCCAGCGGCGCGGATACGGAAACCAAGCGCCCCTTGCGTGACTTCGCCCGTATGGGCTTTCGCAAACCCGATGGGTCGCCCCTGCCATCTTCCGATATCGAAACCCAGATCGTATTGCCGTCGCGCGGCAATGGCGGGCAAATCTTCCTTGGCCATCACAATCTGCGCGTCATTCGCCGTTACAATACGCCGGTGAATTATGGGCTTTCTGTCGGGCTTTTATCCGATCGCGTGGCGTGAAGCGCTGGGTTATTCTGGCCGCCGCTCTACTGGCAATGGCGGGGTGCGCACAGCTTGAACCGCGTTATGTGGTGGGCGATCCTTATCGCCTGGGCGGCGTTTGGTCCTATCCGCAGGAAGATTATGCGCTTTCCGAAACCGGCCTCGCCGAAGTGTTGCCCGCGCCAATGTTCGGTGGCCAGACTGTGAATGGCGAAGTGCTGAGCGCCCAGGGCCTGACGGCAGCGCATCGGACCCTGCAATTGCCTGCCATTATTCGCGTCACCAATCTGGAAAATGGCCGTTCCATGCTGCTCCGCGTGAATGATCGCGGTCCGGAAAAGCCTGGGCGTATCCTGGGCGTGTCTCCCCGCGCCGGGGCCTTGCTGGGCATGACGCCCGGCCGTGCGACGCAAATCGGGCTGGTCGTGGACGCGGAGAAAAGCCGCGCGGCGGCGGAAGGCTTGCCGGGCCAGCCACCGGTCCCCATCGCTATTGCCGCCGCGCCCCGCGCTGCCGTGACGCGGGAGGAATTGGCGCCTTTGCCCGGCACGCGCGAAGCGCCGCGGCGGGAAGTTCAACCCCTGCCAGGCGCTGCGCCACTGACTGATCTCGCGCCCCAAAGGCGCGGCACCTTGGCGCCCTTTTCGGAAACGGTAACGCAGACCGCGCCGCGCCCAGGCAGCCTATTTGTGGAAGCCGGGCAATTTTCCGGTCGGTCTGCGGCGGAAGCGGTGGCGGCCCGCCTGCCGGGGGCAAGGATCACCCAGCAGGGCAGGGGGCGCAATGCCAGCTTCCGCGTGGCCCTTGGCCCCTTTGCCGAGGTCCGGGCGGCAGATTTTGCGCTTGAGCGGACTCTGGCCGCTGGCCTATCCGGGGCAAGAATTATTGTGCAATAGAGAAATCGCATCGCTTCGCCGCACATGACGGATTGCGCATGGCGATGAAGATGTGCTCATCAAGAAAAACTCAAACAAGGGAGGAAAAAATGTTTTCACGCCGGGCTCTTTTTGCATCCGTGCCCGCGCTTGCTGCGCCAGCGCTAATGACCGGCACTGCTCGGGCGCAAAACTACCCAACGCGCAATATTACCATGGTGAACCCCTATCCACCCGGAGGTGCCACAGAATTCGGCGCGCGCCTGATCGCCCAGAAGATGGAAGAAGCGCTTGGTCAGTCAATTATTTTGGACGCCCGCTCTGGCGCGGGTACCGCCATCGGCAACGCCCATGTCGCGCAGCAGCAGCCAGATGGCTATACGCTACTCATGGGTACAACGTCGCTCGCTGTGCTTCCGGCGCTGCAACCGACCTCTTTACCGCGTGACCCGCGCTCGGCCTTCACGCCCATAGGGCCCGCCACCATTTCGCCTTTCGTGCTGCATGTGCACCCGGATTTTCCAGCGCGTAGCGTCAAGGAAGTCATCGACTATGCCAAAGCCAATCCCGGCAAGATAAGCTGGGGTAGCTCCGGCATCGGCGCCATCAATCACATGACGCTTGAACTGTTTCGCGCACGCACGGGGATTGATGTGGTGCATGTGCCCTATCGCGGTGGCGGCCCTGCCTTGCTCGACATCGCGGCCGGGCGCATCCAGTGCATGTTTGCGGCCGCGCAGGAGGCGACCGGCTCCATCTCTGCGGGGCGTACGCGTGGCATTGCTGTGACCTCCACCGCGCGTGTGGCGATCCTGCCGGACCTGCCCACAATCGCTGAGACGGTGGAGGGCTTCAACTCGGTGTTCTGGCAGGGCGTATTCGCCCCGGCCGGCATATCGCAAAATATCGCAAGCCGGCTTGAGGCAGCGGTGCGACGCGCAGTTGAGAACGCCGAGGTGAAGGAGCGGCTTGCCAGTGCCGGCATTACCAATTGGCCCGGTACGGCCGCCGAATTGCGCGAAACGCTGGTGCGCGACACCGAGACTTGGGGCAATATCATCCGCACTCAGAATATCACGGTGGGCTAACGCCAGATCACCGTGCCCCGATAAGGGCCCAGATTACGGCCCCGAACACCAGAAGGCCTAGCTTCGCCAGGCCTTCTTGGCATATGAGCGATCAGGCTTGAAGGAACCGGGCATGGCATCGCGTCGCAGCATCATTGGGGGCGTTTTGGGCGGCCTGCCGCTCTGGCTGGCGGCTGACCAGGCCTTCGCGCAGCAGCGCCCGGCGCCAGCCCAACCGCCGCGCCGTCCCGCGCCGCGTCAGGAAGGTACGCCCGTTGCGACCGTGGTCGGCAATGTGGATGTGCTCGCGCGTCAGGCGCTGGTCGTGGATTTCGAAACCGGCACCACACTGCTTGAAAAAAACGCCGATGACCGCATGCCACCTTCCAGCATGTCCAAGCTCATGACCATGTATGTGGTGTTTGAGCGCTTGAAGCAGGGCAGGCTGCAAATTGATCAGATGCTGCCCGTCAGTGAACGCGCCTGGCGCATGGGCGGGTCCAAGATGTTCGTGGATATCGGCCAGCAGGTGCGGGTTGAGGATCTGATTCGCGGCGTCATTGTGCAATCGGGCAATGATGCCTGCATTGTGCTGGCGGAGGCGATTTCCGGCAGCGAACAGCAATTCGCGGAATTGTTGAATGAAACCGGCCGGCGCATTGGCCTGACCAATAGCAATTTCCGTAACAGCACCGGCTGGCCCGATCCGGAACACCGCATGACAGCGCGTGATCTTTCCATCCTGGCACGACGCCTGATCACGGACTTCCCTGATTACTATCGCTTCTATAATGAACGCAGCTTCCGCTTCAGCAATATCAGCCAGGATAACCGGAACCCGCTGCTCTCCCGCGTGCCTGGCGCTGATGGCCTGAAGACCGGCCATACCGAAGAAGCGGGTTATGGGCTGACGGGGAGCGCCATCCGCGATGGCCGGCGCGTGATCCTGGTCGTGAATGGCCTGCCCAGCATGCGGGCACGGGCCGAAGAAAGCGAACGCCTGATGGAATGGGCCTTCCGCGAATTTGAAGCAGTCACTTTGTTCCGCGCGCAGGATACGGTGCAGGACGTGCCGGTGTATCTTGGCGAACGGCGCACCGTGCCCATGGTGAGTGGGCGCGACATTACACTGACGTTGCCACGGCGTTGGCGCGATAGGCTGGAAGTACGTGTGCGCTATCAGGCGCCGCTGACCGCGCCCGTCATGCGCGGGCAGACCATTGGCGAATTGCAGGTGGCAGGGCAGGGGGTGCCGACGCTTTCTGTACCCCTGGTGGCTGGGGCGGATGTCGAAAAACTTGGCCTGCTGCCGCGCATTCCGGCGGTGATCGGGCGTTGGGTCTCCGGCGCCTGAAGTGCTGATGGCGCGGGGCTGTTTCATTACGCTTGAAGGGGGCGAAGGCGCTGGGAAATCCACCCAGGCGAGGCGCTTGGCCGCAGCGCTTGCGGCGGCTGGTGTGCCTGTATTGCGCACGCGCGAACCCGGCGGCGCGCCGGGGGCCGAGCGTATTCGCGAATTGCTCCTTTCTCCCGGTTCCTGGAACAGTCTGACTGAAGCCATGCTGCATTTCGCCGCACGGCGGGAACATGTGGTGCGCTCCATTCGCCCCATGCTGGAAGCGGGCGCCTGGGTGATTTGCGATCGTTTTGCGGATTCCACGCTGGCCTATCAGGGGGCCGGGCAGGGCTTGGCTTATGAAACCTGGGCGCGGTTGTGCGATCTGACGCTGGAAGGCTTGCGGCCTGACCTGACGCTTATCCTTGATCTGCCCGTCGAAGCGGGGCTGGCGCGCGCCGCCGGGCGGAGTGCCGCGGATCGCTACGAAAGGCTCGGCGCTGATTTCCATGCCCGCATTCGGGCGGGCTTTGCCAATATCGCGCGGCGTGAACCGGCGCGTTGCGTGGTGCTTGATGCGGCGCGGGATGCGGAAGCGGTTTATGCCGCCATCACGGAAACCCTGCGCCAAAGGCTGGGCGCCAAGCTGTGAGCCTGCCGGAACCGCGCGCCAATCCGGAACTATTTGGCCATGAAAGCGCTGCCGCCACGCTGGCGGAAGCGGCGCGTTCCGGACGGTTGCATCACGCTTGGTTGATTGCCGGCCCCGCCGGGATTGGGAAAGTCACCTTAGCCTGGCGCTTTGCGCGCTGGCTGCTAGCCGGCATGCCGGAAGCGCCCCAAGGCAAGCCGCCCTTGTATCTTGATCCGTCCAATCTGGTGTTTCGCCGTGTCGCTGCCGATAGCCATGCCGATCTGCTGACCATTGATGCCGATACTTTGCGCGGTGAGCGCAAGCGCAATGACATCAATGTCGAAGCCGCGCGGCTTATTCCGGGCTTTATGACCCTTACGGCAGCGGAAGGCGGCTGGCGCGTTGTGGTGGTGGATGGCGCGGAGACGATGAACCTGCAGGCGCAAAACGCCATCCTGAAAGTGCTGGAAGAACCACCGGCGCGCGCCATTCTGTTGTTGGTTTCCTCGGCCCCCACACGGCTTTTGCCAACCATTCGCAGCCGTTGCCGAAGGCTTGATCTTTTCCCGCTGGATCAGGCTGAGATGACGCCACTGCTCAAACAGCTTTTACCGGATTTGCCCTCAGCGGATCGCGCAAAACTCGCTGAAATGGCGGAAGGCTCCCCCGGCCGCGCCATGCAATTGGCCGAAGGCGATGGCCTGGAATTGCAGGCTTTGGTGGAAGAATGCTTGGGCCAACTGAAGCGCCCTGACCCCGCGCGCCTGCATGTGCTGGCGGATCGTTGCGCTGCGGATCGCAGCGGGGCGCAATTCACCACCTTCATGGCGCTATTGCGTGGGCGCATTTCAGCAGGGCTGCGCCAGGCCGCGCGCGGGGAGGCCGCGCCCGGCTGGATCAGCGCCCATCCGCTTGCCGCTTGGCCCGCGCTATGGGATAGGCTCGGGCGCCTCGTGGATGAGACCGAAAGACTGAATATGGACCGCAAACAGGCGGTGCTGACCGGGCTTTCCTGGCTTTCAGCCTGATGAAGCCGGATTAAGGCCAATAGAGATGAAACAGACCCGCTACGTCACCACGCCGATCTATTACGTAAATGACAAGCCGCATGTCGGCCATGCCTATACCTCTGTCGCAGCGGATGTGCTGGCGCGCTGGTGGCGGCTGACGGGCCATGAGGTCTTCTTCCTGACCGGCACGGATGAGCATGGCCAGAAGGTGGAAAAGGCCGCGCGCGATGCGGGGATGGACCCGCAGGCCTTCACGGATCGCGTAAGCCAGCATTTCCGCGACCTGACCGGTACGCTTGGCCTTTCCAATGATGATTTCATCCGCACCACGGAAGCGCGCCACAAGGCCGCCTGTTCCGCGCTTTGGGAAGAATTGGTGCGGCGCGGTGAAATCTACCTTGGCCATTATGAGGGCTGGTATGCCGTGCGCGATGAGGCGTTTTACGGCCCGGATGAACTTACAGAACGTGACGGCGTGAAATATGCCCCATCGGGCGCGCCGGTGGAATGGGTGCGGGAGCCTTCGTACTTCTTTCGCCTGTCCAAATGGCTGCCGGAATTGCTGCGCCGCTTTGATCTGCCGGAAGGCCATGCCGAGCGGATTGATGTGCAGCCCGAAGCGCGGCGCAATGAAGTCCGCGCCTTTGTGCAGCAGGGGCTTAAGGATTTTACCGATAAGCCGGAAAAGCTCGATCTGTCCATTTCGCGAACCAGCTTCACCTGGGGCGTGAAGGTGCCCGGCGATGAAGCCCATGTCATGTATGTCTGGCTGGATGCGCTGACGAATTACATCACTGCGGCAGGTTATCCGGATACAAGCGCTGTGCGCTGGAAATTCTGGCCCGCCACCGCGCATTTCGTCGGCAAGGATATTGTGCGCTTCCATACGATCTATTGGCCGGCCTTTTTGATGGCGGCGGGGATTGCACCCGCAAAGCGCGTCTTTGCCCATGGTTGGTGGACGATTGAGGGGCAAAAAATGTCCAAATCCCTCGGCAATGCCATTGATCCGGTGGCCTTGGTTTCAGATTACGGCCTGGACCCGCTGCGCTATTTCCTGTTGCGCGAAGTGCCCTTTGGCGCGGATGGGGATTTCTCGCGCAAGGCCTTGGCCAACCGGCTGAATGGCGAATTGGCGGATGCGCTTGGGAATCTCGCCAACCGCACGCTCTCGCTCATTCAGCGCAATTGTGAGGGCAAGCTGCCCGCGCCAGCGGCCGCCGTGGGTGATGATGTGGCGCTGCTGGAAGCGCTCGCCGCCATGCCCGGCCTGGTGGGCAAGCATGTCGAAGACCAGGCCTTCCATTTGGCGCTGGAAGAAGTGTTTCGCGTGGTGCGCGCCGCCAATGGCTATATTACTGCGCAAGCGCCTTGGGCTTTGAAGAAAACCGATCTGGCCCGCATGGAAGCTGTGCTGCGCCATCTCCATTCCGTACTGCGCGGCGCGGCCACAGCCCTTCAGCCCTTCATGCCCGGCACCATGGCGGCCTTGCTCGATCAACTTGGCGTGCCGGAAGGCGCGCGGGATTTGGCTGCGCTAGCGACCCCCTTGCCCGGTGGCACTGTGCTGCCACCGCCAAGCCCGCTCTTTCGCAAGATCGAGATCGAGGCCGCCTGATGCTTGTGGATAGCCATTGCCACCTCGACTATTATGTCGAGGCGGAGATTGACGATGTTATTGCCCGCGCGCTGGAAGCGGGCATTGGCCGCATGGTGACCATCGGCACGCGCTTTGCCCAGGCGGAACAAGTCAAAGCGCTGACCGAGCGTTTTGACTGCGTTTTGGGCACCGTCGGCATCCACCCGCATAATGCCGGGGAAGGCCCGCTGCCGGGGCCTGAGGCACTCGCCGCCTTGGCCGACCACCCCCGCATCATCGGGCTCGGCGAAAGCGGGCTTGATTATTTTTATGACAAGGCGCCGCGCGACGCGCAGGCAGAGAATTTCCGCAACCATATCCGCGCCGCGCAGATCACCGGCTTGCCGCTTGCCATCCATGCCCGCCAGGCGGATGAGGATATCGCCGACATCCTGGCCGAAGAACGCGACAGGGGCGGGGCCTTCCCCTTCCTGCTGCATTGCTTCAGCAGCGGCCGGGCTTTGGCGGAACGGGCCGTGGTGATGGGGGGCTATGTGTCCTTCTCCGGCATCCTCACCTTCCCCAAAAGCGAGGAATTGCGCGATATCGCACGCGATATCCCGGCCGACCGGCTGCTGGTGGAAACCGATGCGCCATACCTGGCACCCGTGCCATTCCGGGGCAAGCGCTGCGAACCCGCCATGGTGGCCCATACCGCCAAGGTGCTGGCCGGGGTGCGCGGGATGGAAATCGCCGCGCTTGAGGCGCTGACGACTCGGAATTTCGAGACGCTTTTCCAGAAGGCTGCTTGAGGCTTGGTCACGGTCACGATCCTTGGCTGCGGTGGTTCGGCCGGTGTCCCGCTGATCGGCGGCGCTGATGGCAGGGGTGATTGGGGCGCCTGTAACCCCAATGAGCCACGCAACCGGCGGACACGCTCCTCGATTCTGGTTGAAGGCGATCAGGGGCAAAGGCTTTTGGTGGATGCCGGCCCGGATATGCGCGCCCAATTCCTGGCGGCTGGGATTGGGGCGGTGGAGGCCATCCTGTTCACCCATCACCACGCCGATCACGTCATGGGCACGGATGAAACCCGCGTGCTGAACCGCATCACGGGCAAGCCGCTGCCCATATATGGAATGGCAAGAACGCTGGATAACCTCAAGCAGCGCTTCGATTATGCCTTTCTGCCGGCGGTTGGGCCCTGGTTTTTTCGCCCCGCACTTGAAGCACATGAGGTAACCCCGGGCGAAACCAAGGAAATTGCTGGGCTACCGCTGACCCTGTTCAGCCAGGATCATGCGGTGATGGAAACGCTTGGCCTTCGAATCGGGGGCTTTGCCTATTCGACCGATCTGGTGCGCCTGCCGGCAGAAAGCCTGGCGCTTCTTCACGGACTGGATACCTGGGTTGTGGGATGCTTCCAGCGTGCGCCCCATAAGGTGCATGCGAATCTGGAACAGGTGCTTGAATGGGTGCGCATTTTACAGCCGCGCCGGACGGTTTTAACCCATATGGGCAGCGATCTGGATTACGGATGGCTCTGCCGTACCCTGCCTCTGGGGATCGAGCCCGGGTATGACGGCATGGTGCTGCAACCAGGCGCTGCGCCAGGGCGTTGACCCGGGCAGGAAAATGAGCGCATGGGAATTGCTCTGTCTTGTCGCCGCACCACATGCGGGGTCAGGCAAAAGTGACGAAGGGCGGCCCGTTTGCCGCGAAAGGATGAGATGATGATCAGGGACCGTGATCCTGTTGATGTTTACAACAACACCTTGGTGCCCATGGTGGTTGAACAGACCGCGCGTGGTGAGCGGGCTTTTGACATCTATTCCCGCCTGCTCAAGGAACGCATCATCTTCCTGACCGGCCCGGTTTTTGACCAGGTTTCATCCCTGATCTGCGCTCAGCTGCTGTTCCTGGAAAGCGAAAACCCCAACAAGGATATCGCCTTCTACATCAATAGCCCGGGCGGCGTGGTTTCATCCGGCCTCGCGATGTACGACACCATGCAGTATATCCGCAGCCCCGTGAGCACGGTGTGCATCGGCCAGGCGGCTTCCATGGGGTCACTGCTGCTGTGCGCCGGTGCCAAGGGCAAGCGCTATGCGCTGCCCAATAGCCGCGTGATGGTGCACCAGCCCTCTGGCGGGGCGCAGGGCCAGGCGACTGATATCGAAATTCAGGCGCGCGAAATTCTCAAGCTTCGCCAGAGGCTTAATGAGATTTACGTACACCACACCGGCCAGCCCATTGATGCCATTGAACGCAAGCTTGAACGCGATAGCTACATGTCGGCGGAAGAAGCGCGGGATTTCGGGCTGGTGGATCACGTGGTTGAAAAGCGGCCAGTGCCGGCGACGGAAGCCACCCCGGCATGAAACTGACCGGTCCTGACCGGCCAAGCTTTCCCCGCCTGCGCGTGGGGAGTATATTACGTGAATCGCGGTCCGCAGATCCGGACCGCATGGAGACGGTATGAGCAAGTCCGGCGATTCAAAGAATACCCTCTACTGCTCCTTCTGCGGGAAGTCGCAGCATGAGGTCCGCAAGCTGATCGCTGGGCCGACTGTTTTCATCTGCGATGAATGCGTTGAGCTTTGCATGGATATCATCCGTGAAGAGCATAAGACGCATCTTGTGAAGTCACGCGATGGCGTGCCGACACCGAAGGAAATCTGCAAGGTTTTGGATGATTATGTGATCGGGCAGGAACACGCCAAGCGTGTGCTGTCGGTCGCGGTGCACAACCATTACAAGCGCCTGGGGCAGGGCGGTAAGGGGGCGGATGTTGAGATTGCCAAATCCAACATCATGCTGCTGGGACCGACCGGTTCGGGCAAGACACTGCTGGCCCAGACTCTGGCGCGCATCCTGGATGTGCCCTTCACCATGGCGGATGCCACCACCCTGACCGAAGCCGGCTATGTGGGTGAGGATGTGGAGAACATCATCCTCAAGCTATTGCAGGCTGCGGATTACAATGTGGAACGCGCCCAGCGCGGGATCGTTTATATCGACGAAGTCGACAAGATCAGCCGCAAATCTGACAACCCATCCATCACGCGTGACGTGAGCGGGGAAGGGGTGCAGCAGGCGCTGCTCAAGATCATGGAAGGCACGGTTGCTTCCGTGCCGCCGCAGGGTGGGCGCAAGCATCCGCAGCAGGAATTCCTGCAAGTGGATACGTCAAACATCCTGTTCATTTGCGGTGGTGCCTTTGCCGGTCTTGAAAAGATCATCAGCGCCCGCGGCAAGGGCTCGGGCATTGGCTTCGGTTCCGAAGTGCGGGACCCCGATGAACGCCGCGCCGGCGCCATCCTGCGTGAGGTGGAGCCCGAGGATTTGCTGAAATTCGGCCTGATTCCGGAATTTATCGGCCGCCTGCCTGTGCTGGCGACGCTTGAGGATTTGGACGAAAAGGCGCTGATCGAAATCCTGACCAAGCCCAAGAATGCGCTGGTCAAGCAATATGGCCGGTTGTTTGAGATGGAAGGCGCCAAGCTGACCTTTACCGAGGATGCGCTGCGCGCCGTGGCAACGCGGGCCATTCAACGCAAGACCGGTGCCCGTGGCCTTCGTTCCATTTTGGAATCTATCTTGCTCGACACCATGTTCGAATTGCCGGGGCTTGAGACGGTGGAGGAGGTTGTGGTGAACCGTGAGGTGGCCGAAAGCCGTGCCCAACCCTTGTTCATTTATGGAGAGCGCGCGGCCGAGCAATCCTCGGCCTAATGTGATCCCGTCAAGGCCTTGTTGGGGCGTTTGCAAGGACCAAAATATAAACTCTAGACGCCCCGCCTGAGCCGCCCTTGGGCAGGCCGGGTGCCGACTGTCCATAGTGAGGTCACATGACTGAAACGCTGCGTGGCGATATCCTTCCTGTTCTGCCTTTGCGGGATATCGTTGTATTCCCCCATATGATCGTGCCGCTTTTCGTGGGCCGGGAGAAATCCGTCCGCGCCCTGGAAGCGGTGATGAAGGATGACAAGCAGATCCTGCTTGTTGCCCAGAAGAATGCTGGCCAGGATGATCCGGGCGCGGATGATCTGTTCCAGATCGGCACTATTTCCACGGTGCTGCAATTGCTGAAGCTGCCCGACGGCACGGTGAAGGTGCTGGTCGAAGGCGGGCGCCGTGCGCGCGTGGCCGGCTACAAGGAGACCGCGCCCTATTTCGAAGCCTTTGTCGAAAAGATCGAAGAAGCGCCGGTTGAAGGCCGTGAGACGGAAGCCTTGGCGCGCACCGTGGTCGCGCAGTTTGAGCAATACATCAAATTGAACAAGAAGATCGCGCCTGAGGTGCTGGTTTCGGTCAATCAGATCGAAGACGCATCAAAGCTGGCCGATACCATCGCTTCGCATCTCGGGCTCAAAATCCCGGAAAAGCAGGAATTGCTGGAACTGCCTTCCGTCGCCGCGCGGCTTGAAAAGGTCTTCGCCCATATGGAAGGCGAGATCGGCGTGCTGCAGGTGGAAAAGCGCATCCGCAGCCGCGTGAAGCGGCAGATGGAAAAGACGCAGCGCGAATATTACCTCAACGAACAATTGAAGGCGATCCAGAAGGAACTTGGCGAAGGCGAAGACGGCAAGGATGAAATTGCCGAAATCGAAGCCAAGATCAAAGCCACCAAATTCTCCAAGGAAGCGCGCGAGAAGGCGCTGGCTGAGGTCAAGAAACTCCGCAGCATGAGCCCCATGAGTGCGGAAGCGACCGTGGTGCGCAATTACCTTGATTGGATGCTGTCCATCCCCTGGAAGAAGCAAAGCCGGGTGCGCAAGGATATCGTGGCGGCGGAGAAGGTTCTCGATGCCGATCACTATGGGCTTGAGAAGGTCAAGGAACGCATCATCGAATATTTGGCGGTGCAGTCGCGCTCGCCCAAGATTCGCGGGCCGATCCTGTGCCTGGTGGGCCCGCCTGGTGTCGGCAAGACCTCGCTCGGCAAATCCATCGCCAAGGCGACGGGGCGGAATTTCGTGCGCATGTCGCTT
>JBIIGZ010000087.1:0-14373 GCA_044236185.1 Roseomonas sp.
GATGACCGCCAGCACCAGCAGCGCATCCCGCCAGCCGAAAACCCCGATCAGCCCTTCCACCAACGGAATGAAGATGGTGCCAGTGAAGCCCGTGATCAGCGTAATGGCGGTGATACTGCGCGTCACGTCGCGCGCTTCCGCCACCACCACCGCCATGGCCGGCCCCCATAGGCAGGTGGCATGCGCAGCACCCAGTAGAACCCAAATCGCAACAAAGGCGATGGGGTGCGACACAAAACTCCAGCACACGAGCAAGGCCGCGCCCAATAACGCGCCGCCCGTCATCATGCCGCGCGGGCCGTGGCGATCCTGCCAGCGCCCCGCTGGCACCGCGATCAGGCCCGATACCAGCAAACCACAGGTGAATGCGCCCGAGATCAGCACGCGCGACCAGCCAAGCTCCGCTTCCATCGGCGCGACCATCAATTGGAAGGGGGTGAAAAGGCAGCCCCAGCCGACAAGCTGCGTAATCGCGGTGCCCCAGAACAATAACCGGGGCGCAATGCGCGGCGCGTCAGTCACACGGTGAATTGCTCGGCGATGATGCGTTCCGAAAGCCCGTGATCGGGGTCGAACATCAGCGTCAGGGAGACATCACGCGCTTCGCGCACCTCAACCCGCGTCACATCGCGCACTTCGGTGTAATCCGCGACTGCCGCAACAGGGCGCTTATCCGGCTCAAGAATATCGAATACCACCGTCGCATCGGAAGGCAGCAGCGCACCGCGCCAGCGCCGCGGACGAAAGGCCGAAATCGGTGTCAGCGGCAACAGATTTGCGCTCAGCGGTACAATCGGCCCATGGGCCGAAAGATTATAGGCGGTGCTCCCGGCCGGTGTGCTGACAAGGATGCCATCGCAGATCAATTCCGGCAGCCGCGCCTTGCCATCCACCAATATGCGTATCTTGGCGGCCTGCCGGCTTTCACGCAGCAGGGAAACCTCGTTGATGGCGAGTGCTTCGACCGGTGGCGCATTGTCGCGGAGCGCCACCATGCGCAAAGGATGAACTATGGCGGTTTGCGCGGCAGCAAGGCGTGCGGGCAGATCATCTTCCCGATAATCATTCATCAGAAAGCCGACACTGCCCCTGTTCATGCCATAAACGGGCAGGCCGCGGCGCAGAAAGCGATGCAGTGTTTCCAGCATGAAGCCATCACCGCCAAGGGCGACAACCATATCCGCTTCTTCTTCCGCCGCGCTGCCATAACGCGCCACCAAAGCGGTGCGGGCCTTTTGCGCCTCGGCACTTTGCCCGGCCAGGATGGCAACGCGGCGCGGCGCGAAGGCGTTCATGCGCGTGGCCAGCCCTGAGCAGCGGCGCGATGTTCCAGCAAGGGCATATCGCGCCGTACGCGTGCCGTTAGCGCCTGGTCAATGCGTGCCGTGGCGTGGCCTTTGCCGTCGCTTGCCTTGGCGACCACATGGCCCCAGGGATCAGCAATCAATGAATGGCCATAGACGCTCCGCTGCGCGCCGCGTTCTTCATATTGGCCGAAGGAAGCGGCGGCGATGATCCAGCATTGCGTATCAATCGCGCGCGCACGCAGCAGTGCTTCCCAATGATCCTTGCCGGTTTGCAGCGTGAAATTGGATGGCACCAAAATGGCCTCTGCCCCCATTTGCCGGAGCGCCAGATACAATTCCGGAAAGCGAATATCGTAGCAAATGGTGCAGGCGAAACGGATGCCGCCGGCATCAAACAGCGCCAGATCGCGCCCGCCGCCATAAAGCGCGCTTTCACGATAGCCCGTGCCATCGGGCGCGGTGATGTCGAACAGATGGATCTTCCGGTAACGCGCAATCTCTGCCCCGTCCGGGCCGAAGACCAGCGTGGTGTTGAACAGCTTCTCGCCACCATTTTCGATGATGGAACCGCCATGCACGGTAATGCCATGCCGGCGCGCAAGGCCGCGCAGCAGCTCATAGGCCGGGCCACCTTCGGCCCCCGGTGAGGGCAGCACTTCGGCGGCGGCCATGCGGGCATCCCGCCCGCCGCCCAGATTGGTCCAGGTCTCCGGCAGGCTGACCAAACCGGGCCTATCCCCGGCTACCGCGGCTTCGATCAGCGCTTCGGCCTGCGCCAGATTGGCCGCCTTGTCGCTGCCCTGGTTCATCTGGATCACGCTGACGCGCATCCGCTTACTCCTGACCATGTGATAGCCCCATCAAGCCGGGGCGGGGGCTTGCCCGCAAGGGGGCGGGCATTCAGGCGCGCGGCGAACGCCAATCCAGCTTGGGTTCGGCGCGGCGTTCGCGGAGCGGCGGCGCGCTATAGGCGGGCGGCGGCGGCACGGGCGCGCTGAGGCGGGGGCCAGCCTCAACCTCTCGCCGGGTAAAGCCCGCGGGTTCTTCCCAATCCTGTTCCACCTGGGCGCGCGGGGCGGCGGCAGGCCCGGCGCGGCGCAATTCGGCGCGAAGTTCCGCCAGTTGCATCTCAAGCGCTTCCAGCCGGGATTTCACGCCGTAAACGGCAAACGGCATCCCCAGAAAGGCCAGCACCAGAAGCCCAAGCAGCAGCGCCAGGATCAGCCCGGTCCACCCTGGCAGCCCTGGAAAGGTGAGGGCGGCAATAAGGGCTTGCAGCGCTTCAGCCACCGGTCACACTCATGTGCCGGGCGACGGCGGGGCGGTTATGCCTGCGATCAATCACGAAATCATGGCCCTTGGGCTTGCGGGCAATCGCGTCATGGATCGCTTGGCGGAGCGTTGCGTCATCAACGCCAGGGTCGCGCAGCATGGCGCGAAATTCCGCCGCATCATCCTGACCCAGGCACATGTACAGCGTGCCCGTGCAGGTCAGCCGCACGCGATTGCAGCTTTCGCAGAAATTATGCGTCATGGGCGTGATGAAGCCGATCCGCTGGCCGGTTTCCTTCACGCGCATATAGCGCGCCGGGCCGCCCGTTGAGTAATCGGTATCTTCCAAAGTCCAGTTTTGCTTGAGCCGAGACCGCACCAGCGACAAGGGCAAATACTGATCAGTGCGATCACCGGTGATATCGCCCATCGGCATGGTTTCAATCAAACAAAGATCAAAGCCATGTTCACCGCACCAGGCGATCATGCGGTCATATTCATGCTCATTCACGCCCTTCAGCGCGACAGCATTGATCTTGATGGCAAGGCCGGCGGCCTTGGCGGCGAAAATGCCATCCAGGGTCTGTTCAATCTTGCCCCAGCGCGTGACGGCGGCGAAGGCATCCGCATCCAAGGTATCGAGCGAGACATTGATGCGCCGCACACCTGCCGCGAAAAGCTCATCCGCGTAACGCACAAGCTGCGTGCCATTGGTGGTGAGAGTCAGTTCACGCAAACCACCGGGCCCGATCCGCTGGCCCAAGCCCCGGATCAGCGACATCACATTCTTGCGCACCAGGGGCTCGCCACCCGTCAGCCTGATCTTGTCCACCCCGGTCGCGATGAAGGCGGCGGAAAGGCGTTCCAATTCCTCAAGCGTCAGAATCTCCGCCTTGGGCAGGAAGGTCATGTCTTCCGCCATGCAATAGACGCAGCGCAGATCGCAGCGATCCGTGACCGAGACGCGCAAATAGGACACGTGGCGCCCGAAAGGGTCCATCAGGGGCGTGGATTGCGGAGCTACAGCATTCATGAAAGGGATTTGGGGGCGAAGCGGGTCCGGGTGCAAGACCCCTTAGATGAGAAGGGCAATAGAACCGGCGCCAATCAGCACGATCAGGGCGAAGGGCCGATACCAGCTTTGTGGCACCACATGAAAAAGCCTGGCCCCGATACGCGCGCAAATCACCAGGATGGGCAAAAGCACCGCCGCGCGGACCAGGGCACCGAGGTCAAACAGCCCCAGGAATAGCGGCGGGAAGACCGAAATCAGCGAAATCACCGAAAAAAACAGAATCAAATTGGCCCGATGCGTCTTGGCCGCTTCCTTCCCCGCCAGCAGGTACAGAATGACCGGCGGCCCGGACATGCCGGTGGAGCCCTTGAGCAGCCCGGAAACCGCCCCCACGGCCATATTCAGCGGCAGGGGGCGGGAGCCATTATAGCGCCAGCCCGACATCAGCAGCCCGCCAAAAACCAGCACAAAGGCGCCAATGGCGCGCCTCAGCACCTCTCCATCCGCGGTGATCAGGATATAGGCGCCAAGGGGTGTCATCAGCGCGGCCGTGCCGCCAATGGGCAGGATCACGCGCCGATCGGCATCCTTAAGCGCGCTGGGGAGCAATTGGATGGAAACGATCAGTTCCATCAGCAGCATCACGGGCACCCCGGCCTTGGGGCCCCACAGCACGGAATAGATCGGCGCCAGGATCACCGCCGTGCCAAAGCCGGCATAGCCGCGCATCAGGCCAGCAATGGCGGTGGCGAAGGCAGCGGCCAGCAGCCGCCAATCGGTCAGCACCGGCAGGGCAGCATTGATAAGATCGGTCATCTCGCGGGCGGTGCCTCGATAATCAGGTCAATCAGCCGGGCATTGATCAGGACCTTGCCGGCATGCTCGAAATTGACCGTGACGCGATCCCCCGTCACGGACTGGACCTGGCCCAGGCCCCAATCCGCCTCGGTTGGGTGGCGCACACGCATGCCAGGTTCTATCAAGGCCATCACCAATCGCTTCCGCTGTTAATCACTCGCTAGGCGTTAGAGGATACTGTCCGGACCCATGTCGCAAGTGAACCCTGAGCCTGATAGCGCCGAAGGCGCTGATTTGCATCTTCGCCTGACCCGATTGATCGGGCTCAGGCTTTGCCATGATTTGGGCGGCCTTGCCGGTACCATCGGCAATGCGCTGGAAATGCTGAATGATGCCGGGGCGGAAGCGGCGGATTTGGCCGGGGAGGCTGCGGATATGCTGCGCCGGCGCCTGCTTTTGTGGCGTTCCGTGCTGGGTAGTGGGGAAGCGCGCACGCTTGGCGCCGTCCTTGCCTTATTGAAGGGCCAGATTGCCGGCGGGCGGGCGCATCTTGAAATTGGCGATTTGCCGGAGGAAACGGCCCTGTCTGAAACCATGGTGCCGTTGTTGTTGAGCGGTCTTTTGGTGGCTGGTGAGGCCTTGCCGCGCGGTGGCGTGGTGCGGCTTTCGGGCGACTCGCAGCGCGAGATCATGATTCTGCCGATTGGTGCCGCTGCCGCTTGGAGCCCTGTTCTGGTGCGCCATGCAGCGGGCACGGCGCTACCGGCCGAGATTTCCAGCCGTGATGCGTTGGCGATGTGGCTTTGCGTCAGCGCGGGCGCCGCTGGCGTATCACTTAGCCTTGCCTTGCCGCCCGGTCAGGCCGCGGCCGCATTGATTATGACATTGCCAGCCTGAATCGGCTCTGGGCTTTACGCTTTATTCGCAAGCGCTGGCCCATAATCGTTCCATACCACAGTCCCTGGGGATGGTTATGGACGATCTTCTCGCTGATTTTCTCACTGAAACCCATGAAGGCCTGAGCGCCGTGGATGAGGCGCTGCTGCGCCTTGAACGCGCGCCGGATGATGCGCCGACGCTCGCTGAAGTCTTCCGGCAGGTGCATACCATCAAGGGAACTTGCGGCTTTTTGGGCCTGTCGCGGCTGGAAAAGGTGGCGCATGCCGGTGAGACGATCCTTGGGCTCTATCGCGACGGGAGCCTAAAGGTCACGCCTGAGGGCATTACGCTGATTTTCACTGCGGTGGACGCCATTCGCAAAATTGTTGTGGGGCTTGAGCAGAATGGCCAGGAACCCGAAGGCGATGACTCGGCTGTTATCGCAGCACTTGATGCGGCGGCGCGCGGCGAATCGGTTGCGCTGCCCAAGGCGCCGGAAGTGAAGACAGAAGCAGCGGTTGAGGCGGCGCCCATTGCTGCCGCTGCACCGCGCACCCCGGAACCATTGGCCGAAGTCGTGCAGACGGAATCGGCTGCGGCACAGCAGACAATTCGCGTTTCGGTCGAAGTGCTGGAAGACTTGATGACGCTGGTCAGTGAATTGGTGCTGACGCGCAATCAGCTTATGCAATTGGCGCGCGTTTCATCCGATAGCCAAATTTCTGTGCCCTTGCAGCGTCTGTCGCACATTACGTCCGAATTGCAGGAAGGCGTGATGAAGACGCGCATGCAGCCAATCGGCAATGCCTGGGCCAAGCTGCCGCGCCTGGTGCGTGATCTGGCCAATGAATTGGGCAAGAAGATTGATCTTGAGATGCGCGGGGCGGATACCGAATTGGATCGCCAAGTGCTGGAACTGATCAAGGACCCGCTGACGCATATGGTGCGCAATAGCGGGGATCACGGGTTGGAAAAACCTGCAGATCGCCGTGCGGCGGGCAAGCTGGAAACCGGGCGCATTCTGCTGAACGCCTATCACCAGGGCGGGCATATCATCATTGAAATCGGCGATGATGGGCGTGGCCTGCCGGTGGATAAGATTCGCGCCAAGGTGCTGGCCCAGGGTCTCGCGACCGAAACCGAATTGGCGCAGATGAGCGAACATGATGTGCTGCGCTTCATCTTCCGCCCGGGCTTTTCGACGGCGCAGCAAATCACCTCTGTCTCCGGCCGTGGGGTCGGCATGGATGTGGTGAAGACGAATATCGAACGAATCGGCGGCACCATCGAATTACGCTCCAAGGAAGGGCGCGGCACCACCTTTACCATCAAGATCCCGCTGACGCTGGCTATCGTCTCTGCCTTGATCGTGCAGGCGGGTGGTGAACGCTTCGCCATTCCGCAGATCGGCGTGGTGGAACTTGTGCGCGTGGGTGATGAACTTGAAGGCAGCACGCGCATTGAAATGATCAAGGATGCGCCCGTGTTGCGCCTGCGTGATCGCCTGCTGCCGCTGGTGTCGCTGTCTTCCCTGTTGCGGCTGCGTGATGCACCGGTGGGCGGCCTTAAGGGTTATGTCGTTGTGATGCAGGTGGGCGCCAATGTCTTTGGCATTGTTGTGGACCGTGTATTTGACACTGAAGAAATCGTGGTGAAGCCGGTGGCACCCATTCTGCGCCACATCACCATGTTCAGCGGCAATACCATTCTGGGTGATGGCAGTGTCATCATGATCCTTGATCCGAATGGCGTGGCGCGTGGTGCCGGCATTACCGCCGAAGGCCGCGTTGAGGATCAGCAGTCCATAAGTGTCACAGGTGGTATCCGTTCGGATTCCAGCACTTCCCTGTTGCTGTTCCGCGCCGGCGATCAGACGCCGAAAGCGGTGCCGCTTGGCCTGGTTGCACGGCTTGAGGATATTCCGGTGGAGCGTATTGAAATGTCGGGCGGCACGCCGGTGGTGCAATATCGCGGCCAACTGATGCCAATGGTGCCGATCGCCGGGCATTGGGAAGCGCCCGAATCGGGCCGCCAGGCGGTGCTGGTCTTCACCGAAGGCCAGCGCAGCATGGGGCTGATGGTGGATGAAATCCTCGATGTGGTCGAAGAACCCTTGGTCATTCAGCCTGGGTCTGATCGGCTCGGCTATCTTGGCAGCGCGGTCATTTCCGAACGCGTCACGGATGTGATTGATACGGTCTATTGGCTTTCCCATGCGGGTGGCGATTGGTTCCGTGGTGATCGGAAATCCTCTGCTTCACATCAAAAGCCACGCTTGCTGCTGATTGATGATAGCCCCTTCTTCCGCCACCTGGTGGTGCCCGCACTTTCCGCTGCCGGGTTTGATGTGACCGCGGTGGAAAGCCCTGCCGAAGCGCTGCGCCTGCGCGATGCCGGCGTGGAATTCGAAGCGCTGATTTCCGATATCGAAATGCCGGAAATGGATGGGCTGAGCTTTGCACGCAATGTGCGCGCATCGGGGGCCTGGATGCGCCTGCCGCTGGTCGCCCTTTCATCGCGTGCGGAACCGGAAGATGTCGCACGCGGGCGGGAAGCCGGCTTTACCGATTATGTCGCAAAATATGACCGGGATGCGCTGCTGTCTTCACTGCGCGAATGCCTAAGCTCACCAATTGCCGCCTGAGGAGAGAAAAATGCAAAGCATCAGCGAAACCAAGCGTTCCGGCCCTGCCATTGCCGCGCTTGCCCTGGCGGAACGGGAAGATGAGGTCTTTCTGACCCTGACCGTGGCCGGGCAGACCTGCAGCATTCCTGTGCTGCTGGTGCGCGATGTGCTGGGGCCCCAGGCCATCACGCCCATTCCGCTGGCACCAGCGGAAGTGGCTGGTGGACTTAATCTGCGCGGGCGCATTGTTACCGCGATTGATCTGCGCCGCCGCCTTGGCCTGCCGAAAGCCGATAATGCCGAAAAGGCCATGAGCGTGGTGGTCGAACAGGGGGGCGAATTATACAGCCTGATCGTTGACCAGGTAGGTGAGGTCATTCCCCTGCCATCCGCGGGCATTTGCCCCAATCCACCAACGCTGGATGCGCTTTGGCGCGACGTATCCCTCAGTGTTTATCGCGAAGAAGACCGGCTGATTGTCATGCTGGATGTCGAACGTCTTCTCAATATCGGATGATTGAAATCATGCAAAATCGCTCATGCCTTATCGTTGACGATAGCCCGGTGGTCAGGCGCGCCGCGCGGCGCATTGTGGAAGGCTTTGGCTTCACCGTGCGTGAAGCGAAGGATGGCGCTGAGGCGCTAGCTTCCTGCCGTAGCGAAATGCCGGAAGCCGTATTGCTGGATTGGAATATGCCGGTCATGGATGGGCTGGAATTCCTCAAGCATTGTCGCGCGGAACACGGCCCATCGCAGCCGGTTGTTGTGCTCTGCACTACAGAAGCCGGCATTGACCGCATTGTGGAAGCGCTGGCCGCCGGTGCCCAGGAATATATCATGAAGCCTTTTGATGCTGGGATTCTGCACGATAAATTCGTGCAGGCTGGCCTGCTTTCGGATGCCGCGTGAGTTTTCCGGCACCTGCCACCACGACGGAACCGGTGCGCGTGATGCTGTGCGACGACAGCGCCGTGCAGCGCGGCATCATGGCGCGCATTCTGGAATCCGATCCCGGCATCAAGATTGTTCATCGCGCTGGTGATGGCCAGGCCGCGCTATCTGCGCTGGCGGTAACCAAGCCGCAAGTCGTGCTGCTGGATCTGGAAATGCCGGTCATGGATGGCATGACAGCGATACCGCTGATCCTGAAACAGGCACCAGGCACTGCGATCATCGTGGCGAGTGCGCTCACGCAGCGCGGTGCTGCGGCCGCCATGGCTGCCCTGCGCGCGGGCGCTGTTGATTACGTGCCAAAGCCGCAAGGTTCGCTGGGGGGCGCAGCCAGCCCTGTTTTCCGGGATGAATTGATTGCCAAGGTGCAGGGCTGGGCACGCATGCGGCGCACGCCGGTGCAAAGGCTGCGTCCGCCGCCGCCCGCGCCGATCAGCGTGCGCCCCCTGTCACGGCCCATCGGCAAGCCCATGCTGCCGCCGCGCCTTCTGGCCGTGGGTAGTTCCACCGGCGGGCCACAAGCCTTGGCGGCTTTTTTCAAGCATCTTCGCCCGTTGCCCATTCCTGTGGCGATTGTGCAGCATATGCCAGCCGGCTTCACCACCATGCTGGCTGATCACTTGGACAAGCTTGGCATCATGCCCTGTGCCGAAGCCAAGAACGGCGAAGTGATGCAGCCTGGTCGCATCTATCTTGCCCCTGGCGATCATCATCTCATCGTCGAAGCTGGTGCTGGCGACACGCTGGTCGCGCGGCTCGATACCGGGCCGCCAGTCAATTATTGCCGGCCCGCGGTGGATCCCATGGTGCAAAGCGCTTCGCGCGTCTGTTCCGGGCGGATACTGGCTGTGATCCTGACTGGCATGGGGCAGGATGGGCTGGAGGGCTGCCGCAGCCTGGTTGCCAAGGGTGGCGCGGTTTTCGCGCAGGATGAAGCAAGCTCTGTCGTCTGGGGCATGCCGGGGGCGGTTTCGCGCGCCGGCATCGCCAGTCAGCAATCATCGCCAGAAATATTGGCGGAACGCGTTCTCGAAATCTTCAAATTGCCAGGTGCAAAAACATGACCCCTGAATCTTTTCAATTCCTCACTGGTCTCGTGAAGTCACGCTCTGGCATCGTGCTGAATACGGATAAGGCCTATATGCTGGACACGCGGCTGGCGCCGATCCTGAAGCGTGAAAGGCTGGTATCACTGGATGCGCTTGCGGGGCGGTTGCGCAATGCGCCTTCCCTGCCGCTTGCGACCGAGGTTGTCGAAGCACTCACCACCAATGAAAGCTCTTTCTTTCGTGATGGCAGGCCCTTTGAGCATTTGCGCCAGGTGCTGCCCAAGCTGGCTGCGTCCCGCCCGGCGGGGCAGGCTTTGCGCATCTGGTCGGCGGCCGCTTCCACGGGGCAGGAAGCCTATTCGGTAGCGATGATCATCAATGAATTGGGGCCTGTACTTGGTGGTCGGCGCGTCGAAATCGTGGGGACGGATTTGTCGCGTGATGTGCTGGCGCGCGCGCAGGAAGGTTTGTTTACGCAATTCGAAGTGCAGCGCGGCCTGCCGGTGCAATTGCTGGTGAAATACTTCAAGCCGGATTCGGGCCGTTGGCGCATTTCCGATGGGCTTCGCAGCATGGTGCGTTGGCAATGCTTCAACCTGCTGGAAAACCCCGCCATCCTTGGGCGCTTCGACATCATCTTCTGCCGCAATGTGCTGATTTATTTCGATGCGGCCACGAAGACTCAGGTGCTCGCCAATATCGCCAATCAATTGCAGCCGGACGGCTATGTCTATCTGGGTGGTGCGGAAACCGTTCTTGGGCTTACCACAAAATTGGTTCCAAGCTCGGGCGAGCGCGGTGCTTATGAATTGATGCGGACGGCGGCGAAAGCGAGCTGAGGGGGGGGCATTATACCGCCGTCCCACCCACCGTCAGCCCGGTCAGTTTCAAGGTCGGTTGGCCAACGCCAACCGGCACGCCCTGGCCCTGCTTGCCGCAAGTGCCAATGCCAGGGTCAAGTGCCATGTCATTGGCCACCATGCTCACCTTCGTCAGCGCATCCGGGCCATTGCCGATCAGCGTGGCACCCTTCACCGGGGCGCCGATCTTGCCGTTTTCGATCAAATAAGCTTCGGACGCGCTGAAGACGAATTTGCCGGAGGTGATATCCACCTGCCCACCGCCGAAATTCACCGCGTAAAGCCCGCGCTTCACACTGGCCAAAACCTCTTCCGGTGTATGCGCTCCGCCAAGCATGACCGTATTTGTCATGCGCGGCATGGGGCTATGCGCATAGCTCTGGCGCCTGCCATTACCTGTGGGCGCCACACCCATCAGACGCGCATTCTGGCGATCCTGCAAAAAACCCACCAGAATGCCATCTTCAATCAGCGTGGTGCGCCCGCTTGGCGTGCCTTCATCATCCACGGTCAGGCTGCCGCGCCGATCCGGCATGGTGCCATCATCCACCACGGTCACGCCCGGTGCCGCAATGCGCTGGCCCAGCAGCCCCGCAAAGGCTGACGTCTTTTTGCGATTGTAATCGCCTTCCAAGCCATGGCCGATCGCTTCATGCAGCAGAATGCCGGGCCAGCCGGGGCCGAGCACCACTTCCATCTCTCCGGCTGGTGCGGGCACGCTGCCAAGGTTCACCAAAGCCTGGCGCAACGCCTCATCCACGCCGCGCTTCCAGGAATCACTGCCCAGCACGCGGTCATAGGCAAAGCGCCCACCGGTGCCGAAGCTCCCGGTCTCCCGCCGATCACCCTCTGCCACCACGACCGAGACATTGAAGCGCACCAGCGGGCGCAAATCAGCGAAGCGCTGCCCATCCGGGCGCAGGATTTGCACCGCCTGCCATTCTCCGGTGATGGAGGCCATTACCTGCACCACGCGCGGGTCACGCGCGCGGGCATAGGCGTCAATTTCCTGCAACAGCGCCGTCTTGGCGGCGAAGTCCATTTGCGTGAGCGGATTGGCATCGGTGTAAAGCCGCGCATTGGTGGCGCGCGGCGCGATATCCAAAGCCCCGCTATGGCCCTGGCGGACGGCCTTTACGGCGGCCGCGGCGCGTGAAAGCGCAGCATCAGACAATTCGCCCGCATGGGCATAGCCGGCCGCTTCACCTGCCACGGCACGCAAACCGAAGCCGCGCGTTGCGTCGTAACTCGCGGAACGGATGCGGCCATCATCGATCGAAATCGCCTCACTTTCGCGGTATTCCAGGAACAGCTCCCCATCCTCACAGCCCTGCGTCGCGTCGCGCAATTGGCGTTCGGCGCCAGCGCGATCCAGCAGCGTGAAGAAAAGCTCATCCGTGATGCCGAGCGCGTTCATGGGCTATTTACCTCGAAGATCAGACGTTCAGAGAAGCGGTTGCGCGCGGCCGACGCAAGCCATGAATCGCGGCAAGCGCCGTCGCCAGCACCAGCACCGCGATGCTTTGATGGAGCGTGCCAAGCCAGACCGGCACCACGGCCAGAAGCGTGGCGATGCCAAGCACGTATTGCAGCGCGACGGCGCCGGTCAGCGAAAGCACGGCAGCGCGCGCAAAGCCTGGGGCCAGTCGGCGCCAGGCCAAGACGCCGGCGACTGAAGCCACCACCAGCACGGCGGTCGCCAAAAGCCGATGGTTGAACTGCACGGCGGCGATATTGGCGGTGAAATTTTTCAAGACTGGCGCCAAATCCCAATAGCCCTCCGGCACCAGCCGGCCATCCATCAGCGGGAAAGTATTGTAGCTGAAGCCCGCGCGAATCCCGGCCACAAAACCGCCCGCCAGCATGGCCAGCACGGCAAGCCCAGCGGTCGCATGCACCAAGCCGCGCAAGGCCCCGGCATCAACCGGGCCGCTTCGGGCCGGGCGCAATAGGCTCAGCGCGGTCCAGAACAGAATACCAAACAGCACAAAGGCCAGCCCAAGATGGATCACCAGCCGATAAGGCGAAACCGCTGTTCTATCCGCGTCAAAGCCCGAAGCCACCATGAACCAGCCAACCGCCCCTTGCAGCCCGCCCAGTGCCAGCAACAGCAAAAGCCGGGGCTTGAGCGAAGCGGGCACCCGCCCGCGCAGCCAAAACCAGGCAAGCCCCGCCACATAAGCCAAGCCAATCAGCCGGCCCCATAGACGATGCCCCCATTCCAGCCAGAAAATCTCCTTGAAGCCTTCAAGCCCAAAGCCCTGATTGAGCAGGTGATATTGCGGAATGGTGCGGTAGAGATCGTAAAGCCGCTGCCATTCGGCTTGTGACAGTGGCGGCAGCGTGCCCGCAATCGGCGCCCATTCCATGATGGAAAGGCCAGAACCCGTCAGCCGCGTGGCGCCCCCAAGCCCCACCATGAACCAGACCATCCCAGCGACGCCAAGCAACCAAAAGGCTATGGAGCGGCGCGCCTCCTGCTGTTCGGCGGCGGCGATATCGGCGGGCAGGGAACGTGTGTCGAAGGGCATGGCGCGCATATAGGGGTTGTCATGTTGCGATGCACCCCTGCTTGCCGTCACATGGTGGCCCTGCTACCGCGAAATTCTCATGGTTTCCGACAATGCTCTGCCCCCGGCCGCGCCGCTCATTTCCGTGGTGGTGCCGGTGCGCAATGAAGCGCCCAATATCGCGCCGCTGATTACCGAAATCAGCGCCGCCTTGGCCGGTGTCGCGCATGAGATTGTCTATGTGGATGATGGTTCCACCGATGCGACGCCGCAGGAATTGGCCGCGGCGCGGGCAGAGGGCGCGGCCTTGCGGGTGCTGCGCCACCGCGCGTCCTGCGGGCAATCGGCTGCCGTCATCACCGGGGTGAAGGCGGCGCGGGGCATATGGATTGCGACGCTGGATGGCGATGGCCAGAACGACCCCGCCGATATCCCCCGACTTTTGGCGCGTGCTGAGGCCGAGGCCGCGCAGGGCGTGCCGGTGCTGATTGCCGGGCATCGCGTCAATCGCCGGGATTCGACGGTGAAGCGCTTCAGCAGCCGCTTTGCCAATCGCTTTCGCGCCTGGATGCTGCGGGATGCCACACCCGATTCCGGCTGCGGCCTAAAAGTGTTCTCCCGCACGCTTTTCCTCAGCCTGCCGCATTTCGATCATATGCACCGCTTCCTGCCGGCGCTGACCTTGCGTGCCGGTGGCGTGGTGATCAGCGAACCCGTCAATCACCGCCCGCGCGTGCGCGGCAAATCCAATTACGGAACGCTGGATCGGCTCGCGGTCAGTATCCTTGATCTGATTGGCGTTGCCTGGCTGCAACGGCGCGGCAAGCGCCCGGTGATCGAGCCCGAGGCATGACCACCCCCGCGCCTTCCGCCCGGCGGCGGGCGGCGCTGATCCGGTTGCTGGTACTGGCGCTCGGCCTCATGGCCGGTGGCTTTTTGTTGAAGAGCATCGGCGCCGCGCCGGGTACGGAATGGGTGGATCGCCATGTACTGGGGCAGGGCTTGCTGGGTGATGCGGTATTCATCCTGGCAGGGGCGGCGCTGACGGCGGCTGGCGTGCCGCGCCAGGGCCTTGCCTTTCTGGCCGGCTATGCCTTTGGCGCGGT
>JBIIGZ010000003.1:0-46539 GCA_044236185.1 Roseomonas sp.
GGTGTTTATCGGCTGATGAAATCACTCGCCATGCGCAATTTGCCGGCTACTGCCTTGCTGAGTGCCCTGCTGGCACAGCGCTATCCCGTGCTGATGGATGATCTTGCGGCGGCGCAATGGGAAATTGCCTGTGCCGGGCTGGATATGGGGCGGCTGCACCATAGCGGCGTGCCGCTTGAAGATGAACGTGCGACGGTGCAGGAAGCTGCGGCGCTGCTGCGCACTCGTTTCGGCGCTTCGGTACGCGGGTGGCATTCGCCAGCGCATTCGGAATCAAGCCACACGCTGCGCCTGGTTGCGGAAGCCGGCTTCAGCTTCACCACCGGCTGGACGAATGATGACATGCCCTATGTCATGACGACCGATGCCGGGCACCTGACCTGCATGCCGCTGTCACAGGATTTGTCGGATCAACGCATGTTGCATCAGCAGCACTTGGCCACCGAGGATTTCACCAATGCCATCCTGACCGCGCATGAGGTGCTTGATCGGGAAGCGCAGGAAACGGGTAGTGGGCGCATATTGGTGGTGCCCATCACACCCTGGCTGATGGGCGTGCCGCATCGCATCCGTGCCTTCAACGCCATGCTGGATGGCATCATCGCACGCGGCAATATCTGGCCCGCTAGCATGGGCCAGATCGCAGCGCATTGGCAGGCACAGCATGATGCGGCGGCACCTTGATTGTTGGACTAAGTACCGCACCGGACCTAGAAAGCAGCCATGTCCGACCTTGAACTAAAACCTGATCAGCGCATTGATATCTCGGCGGAGACCTGTCCGATGACCTTTGTTCTGGTGCGCCTTGCGCTTGACCAGATGCAGCCCGGTCAAATCCTGGAAATTCGCCTGCGCGGGCAGGAACCGCGCCTCAATGTGCCACTCACGGCGCAGGAACAAGGCCATGAGGTCATTGCCTGCACGGATCACAAGAACGGTGATTCAGTCCTGTTCTTGCGCCGCGGTTAACGCCGGACGCGCTCCACCCCGCCCTGGCGCGTATGGCCGCGCAGCGCCATGCAATCGAAATAGGTCCTGCGTTGTGTGGTCACGATTTCATTGCGGAGCGCCTCTTCTTGCGCTGGAAATCCAATGAAAGTACTGCGCCGCAAATCTCTGAGTGCCGGGTCGCGCTGGGCTTCTTCCCGGCAGGCCGCGGCATCTGCGCTCGTATCAGGTGGGAAGATATCTTCCCGCGACTGGCTGGCGCAGCCCGCCACCGCCAGTACCACCAAGAATGCCGTCGCTGTCTTCATGATGCCAACCAATCTTCGATCAATCGGCGCGCGATGGAATCGACGCGCGGCAGGGAAAAGCCAAGCTGCTCATGATTGCGCAAATCATCCCGGCTGAACCAGCGCGCATCACGCAATTCTTCGGGGTCAATGGTGATTTCCTCGCTCAGCCCCTCGGCATGGAAGCCAAGCATGATGGAAGACGGAAAGGGCCAAGGCTGGGATGAATGGTAGCGCACCGCGCCGACGCGCACATTGGTTTCTTCCTGAACCTCTCGGCGTACCGCTTCTTCCAGGCTTTCGCCAGGTTCCACAAAGCCGGCGAGCGTCGAATACATGGTGCTATTCGGAAAGCGCTGCGAATGGCCCAGCAGGCATGAATCGCCACGCACCACCAGCATGATCACCGCAGGATCGGTCCGCGGGAAATGCTGCGTGTTGCAGGCCGTGCAGCTCATGGCATTGCCGGCGCTGCGTGGTTCACAGACGCCACCGCAAACGCCACAGAACCGATGCTTGGTGCGCCAATGCATGAGGCCGCGCGCATGCGCCAGCACGCTGGCTTCCCCGGGCGGTAGCAGCCCTGCCACCTGGCGCAGATCGGCGAAAACACCCAATTCCGCCGGCAGCAGGGGAATCGGGTCATCCGCGGTGGAACAATCCACGGCAAAGACCTGCCGACCCTCCCATTCACCCAGCCAGGCCCAGGGACCGCCCGCCATGCGGAGCGCGCCGGCAGCCTCCCCCGTCAGCAAAACGGCCTGGGGCGCGCCTTCCGCCACGCCGCGCATCAGGCTGCGGGCGCGCCAGACGGGGGCGAAAACCGTACTGGGATCAGCAAGGGCCGCTTCAATGAAGGCGGCGTCTTCGCGGCGATGGGATGCCCGGTCTAGCGGGCTGCCTGTATAGGCATTGGGGCGGCTGGCGGGGATCGAGAGCATAAACGGGACCCTGCCACGCGGCCCGGCGCTGGGCAACCAAGCCCCCCCATTGGCATTGGCCCCTCGGGACATGATATGGTGCCTTCGGAAGGTCGGCGGTGGACGGGCTCCTCGCCAACCCGGTCAGGTCCGGAAGGAAGCAGCCGTAACGGGTTCTTGCTCGGGTCATTTGCCGGCCTTCCACCCAGCTTGAGAGACCGCCCCGCGCCATGGCTTCCGATATGTTCGGCTCACCGCTTCCCGCGCCTGGCGATGACACGCCGGAAGAAGCGGGCCTGCCTGAGCCGCCGGCGCCGGAAGGGCCGGGGCTGTTCGGGGACCCAGCACCGCCGCCTGCACCAGCACCCGCGCCGGTGGCGAAGCCCGCGGAACAGCCGGGCTACCGGGTGCTGGCGCGCAAATACCGGCCCACCAGCTTTGATGATCTGATCGGGCAGGATGTGCTGGTGCGCACGCTCCGCCATGCCTTTGCTCAGGGGCGCGTGCATCATGCTTTTTTGCTGACCGGCGTGCGTGGTGTGGGCAAAACCACCACCGCGCGCATCATTGCGCGTGCGCTGAATTGTATTGGCGTGGATGGCAAGGGCGGGCCTACAGCGGACCCTTGCGGTATTTGCCCGGAATGCAAGGCGATTTTGGCGGATCGGCATCCGGATGTGGTGGAACTGGACGCCGCTTCCAATAATAGCGTGGATGATGTGCGGGAATTGCGCGAAGCGCTCCGCTTCCGCGCAAGCCAAGGCCGGCAGAAAGTTTTTATCCTTGATGAATGCCATATGCTGTCGGGTGCTGCCTTCAATGCGTTTCTGAAGACTTTGGAAGAACCGCCATCGGGCGTGACTTTCGTTCTGGCAACCACGGAATTGCGCAAGGTGCCGATTACCATTCGCAGCCGTTGTCAAACCTTCGCGCTGCGCCGCGTGCCCCAAGAATCCCTGGCGCAGCATTTCGCGCGGATTTGCGACAAGGAAGCGGTGACGGCTGAGGCCGATGCGCTGGCAATGATTGCGCGTGCTGCCGATGGTTCCGTGCGTGATGGGCTTTCATTGCTGGATCAGGCGATTGGCCAATCCGGCGCGGCTGAGGTTCGTGCGGAAGCCGTGCGCGACATGCTGGGCCTTGCCGATCGCGCCATGATCATTGATCTGATGGAAGCGCTGATGGGCGGGGATATTGCCGCCGCACTTGGCATCATGGATCGCGCGCATGAATTGGGCGCCGATCCCTTGGTGATTTTGCAGGATCTGGCCGAGCTTTGCCATTTGCTGACGCGCTTTCGCGCGGCGCCCGCGCTACGCCAGGATGGATCGCTGCCGGAAGCTGAGCGTGTGCGTGGTGCTGCACTGGCGCAGCGGCTTTCCGTGCCGGTGCTGGGCCGCACCTGGCAAATGCTGTTGAAGGGCATTGGCGAATTACAGCTTGAAGGCGCGGATCGTCGCGCGGCGGCGGAGATGGTGCTGATCCGCATCGCCCATGTCGCGGATATGCCGACACCGGGTGATCTGGTGAAGCGCCTGACCGAAGCGGGCGAGATTGGCAGCGCTCCACGCCCCGCGCCGGGCGGTGGAGGCGGCGGTTTGCGCGCGGTGGCTGGCGGTGCGCCGGTGCGCGCCGAAGCCGCACCAAGCCAGCCCGTAACGGCGCTGGCGCTGCCCAGCACCTGGCAGGAAATTGTTGCGCTGGCTTCCGGCGTGAAACCGCTACTGCATGCGCAATTACGCCATAGCGTGCATCCGGTACGCATTGCGCCAGGCCGGCTTGAAATCAACCCGGAACCGGATGCGCCGCGCGATCTGGCGGCCCAATTGACCGCGCTGCTGACGGAAGCAACCGGCCAGCGCTGGACCGTGATCATCACCCAGGAAGCCGGCGCGCCGACACTCGCCGCACAAGGCAAGGAAGCGGAGGCTGATCGGCTTGCTTCTGCCCGCGCGCATCCTTTGGTGCAGGCGATTCTGGCGGCGTTTCCCGGCGCCACGATTGAAACGGTGCATGATGGCGCGGCCGATGCCTATGGGCTTTCGCGCAGCGCCGCCTTGGCCGATGATGATGCGCGCGATTTCGCGCCACCCGATGCCGAACCCGCTTACGGCGATGACGAAATACCTCCCGATGATTTTTAGGCGAAGGACACCATGAAGAACCTGGGCAATATGTTGAAGCAGGCGCAGCAGATGCAATCGCGCATGCAGGAAATGCAGGCCAAGCTGGAAGCCACCGAAGTGGAAGGCCAGTCCGGTGGCGGCATGGTGGTGGTGCGCCTGACGGGCAAGGGCGATTTGCGCCGCGTCACGATTGATCCTTCGCTGATGAATGCGGATGAACGCGAAGTGCTGGAAGATTTGCTGGTGGCCGCCCATGCTGATGCCAAGCAAAAGGTGGAAACGACCATGGCGGCTGAGATGCAAAAGGCGACCGCCGGCATCAACCTGCCACCAGGCATGAAGCTGCCCTTCTGAAGCGCGACGCAGCGTGATGCTGCATAACGACCCCATTGAGCATTTGATTGCGCTACTCTCGCGCCTGCCTGGCCTTGGCCGGCGCAGCGCGCGGCGCGCTGTCTTGAAAATGCTCATGGACCCGGATGGCCAGATGCTGCCCTTGGCTGCCGCGCTGCGTGATGCGGCAAGCGCAGTGAAACCCTGTGAGGTTTGCGGCAATCTGGACACTAACTCCCCCTGCGCCATTTGCCGTGATCCGCATCGGGATCGGAAGCTGGTGTGTGTGGTGGAAGGGGTCGCGGATCTTTGGGCTTTGGAACGCGCCCATGCGCATCACGGCCTCTATCATGTGTTGGGCGGGATGCTTTCCGCATTGTCTGGCACTGGGCCGGAAGATTTGGCGATTCAGCCGCTGCTCGCGCGGATTGAGCAGGATGGCGTTGGTGAGGTGATCCTGGCTTTGCCCGCCACGGTCGAAGGTGCCACCACCGCGCATTACGTGACCGATCGGCTGAAGCCGAGTGGTGTGGCCATCACACGGCTTGCGCAGGGGGTGCCGATTGGCGGCGCCTTGGATGTGCTGGATGATGGCACGCTGGCTGCCGCGCTGAAGGCAAGACGACCCTTATGAACGCCGCACGCCGCGCGTTGCTGGCGGCTCCTTTCCTTCTGATGCGCAACGCGAACGCTGCCGCGCAGAGCAAGTTCTTCCGTTCCAGCGATGGCGTGCGGCTGCATTATGCCCAGAACGGCAGCGGGCGTATGCTGGTTTTTGTGCCTGGCTGGTGCATGCCCGCGCGTATCTTCGCGCCGCAGATCGCCCATTTCCAACAGAATTTTTCTGTGATTGCCTTTGATCCGCGCGGCCAAGGGCAAAGCGCCATTCCTGCGCAAGGCTATGAACCGGAACGCCGCGGGCGCGATATTGCTGATTTGCTTGATCAATTACCGCCGGGTCGTGTCGTGTTGGCCGGCTGGTCGCTTGGTGTGCTGGATGCGCTTTCCTGGCTTTATATGAAAGGAGATTCCCGCCTTGCCGGCCTTGTGCTGATTGACAATTCGGTGGGGGAGGCTGATCCACCACCGCCGCGTGCCTCCAATTTTTTCAGCAATCTCCGCACCAAACGCGACCATACCATGCGTGGTTTTGTGCGCAGCATGTATCGCACGCCGCAGGATGAAGCCTATCTTGATGCCCTGACGCGCGAAGCCCAGCGCATGCCGGTGGAAGCTTCCATCAAGCTGCTTTCCTATCCGCGCCCGCGCGAATTCTGGCGTCAGGCGCTTTATTCAAGCCGCCGCCCCGTATTCTACGCCGTCACACCTCGGCTGCGCGCCCAAGCCGAAGCGGTAGCCGCACGCCATCCCGCGCCCAGTGTTTCAATTTATGAGGATGCGGGCCACGCGCTTTTCGTGGACAAGGCAGATCGGTTCAATGCCGAGCTATTGCAGTTTTTGAACCATAAGGCAGTCTGGACCTGATGCTCACCCTATTGCCCCTGTTTCTGATCGCCGCCACGGCGGTTGGTGTTGAAATTGCACTCACGCGATTCTTCGCTGTCGCCTCCTGGTCTGAATATGGCTATTGGGTGATTTCCATTGCCATGATGGGTTTCGCCGTTTCCGGCGTGGTGATGGTGCTGGGGCGGCAGGTTTTTCTCCGCCATGCAAGCTGGCTACTGCCGGGCTTGCCCATTGCCATGCTGCTGACCGGCGCTGCTGGTTGGATTGCGACTACAGGCAATGGCTTCAACCCGCTTGAGCTGCAAAACCCTGCCACGGCGTGGCCGCAGCTTGCTAACATCGCACTTTACTACGCTGCGTTGTTTCCGTTTTTCTTTTTGGCGGGTTTCGCGGTTTCGCTGAATTTTGTTGTGTATTCCAACCAAGTCGGCAAGGTCTATGGTTATGATCTGCTCGGCGCGGGATTGGGTGCCTGCTTCGCGTTGGTGCTTATGGCGGTGCTGCATCCCTTCCATCTGGTGCCGGCCTTGCTGCCCTTGCTTGCTGTGGCGGCAATGTTATCGGCCAAGGGCGTTTGGCGCGTGGCCGCGCTGGGCAGTCTGTTGATCGCGGAGGCTGCGATTTTTCTGCTCGCGGCCCCGCGTGTGAATGAATTCAAGCCGATCTATGCGCCCTTGAATGTGCCCGAAAGTCGCGTGGTGGCGGAACACTATACGCCGCGCGGGGTTTATCAGTTGCTCGATAATTTCACCGAAAGATTGGATACGGATGTATCCAATAATGCCGGTGCGCTTGGCACCCCCGCGCCGCCACGCGCTTTTGGGCTTTATCGGGATGGTGCGCGCATCGCAGCACTTCCGATGGAAACGCCCCAGGCCGGCCATGCCCCAGCAGCACTTGATGCTGCGCCCTATGCCCTGCTGGCCCAGCCGCGCGTGCTTATCCTTGGCGCCGCTGGCGGTTTTCGCGTGACTGAGGTGCTGAAGCTTGGCGCCGCCGGCGTCACGGTGATTGAACCCGAACCAACGCTGCGCGAGGCCTTGGTGCAGGGCTTCGGCCGTTCACCTGCCTTGCCACGGGACCCGCGCGTTCAGCTTTCGGATGCACATCCGCTTAAGGCAGCGGGCGCCTATGATCTGGTGGATTTTTCCGGTGATTTCCTCGGCGCGGCCGATGCGAATCGCCATACCTATACGGTTGAAGCTTTGGCGGGATTGCTTGGGATGCTCCAGCCGGGCGGCATGATTTCCCTACCAATCGGCATTCGCGAATTGCCGGTTTATGCCGTGCGCGTGCTGGCCACGGCCCATGCAGCGCTGCTGGAATCAGGCATCAAGGAACCCGCGGCACATATGGCGGTGATCAGATCAGCGTGGAATTTGCGCGTGCTAATGGCGCGTGATCCACTGACGCCAGAACGCATGGAAAAGCTGCTGGCTTTTGCCGAAGCCAGGTCCTTCGACATTTCCTACGCGCCACATCTTTCCCTGGAAGGCCGCGAAATTTGGAATGACCTGCCGGCGATTTCGCTCGATTCCGGCATGGTGCAAAGCGGTGCGCCGAGCGATGCGGTGGCTGAGGAAATGCGCATGCTGCTGGCCGGCACCATGCCCCTTGATGCCTTTGACCGGTCACCCATCACCGCGGATCGGCCATGGCTATCGCCTTTAGTGCGCATGCCGGCCTTGCCTGCGGCGCTGGAGCGCATGGAAATCCTGCCGCAACAGGAAATCAGCCTATTGGTCAATGTGGCGGTGTTGGCGCAGGCGATCATCCTTGCCTTGCTGGTCAGCGCCCTGCCCATCTTTGCACGTGGGGCTTTGCGTGTGCCGAAGGCCATTTTGGGACGCGCCCTGATTTACTTCCCGGCGCTCGGACTCGGGTTTCTGCTCATTGAAATCGCCTTCATCGAATATGCGGTGCTGTTGCTGGGTGACCGCACCTTCGGCTTTGCGCTGGTCTTGACCGTGATGCTGGTCTGTTCCGGGCTTGGCGCCATGATGGTTGAACGCGTGACAAAGCCCGCGACAACACTGACCTGGATCGCGCTGATTGTGGTTGGGTCTTGCCTGCTCGCGATAGGTGCCGCGCATACCGGCATTCTTGCCATTCTTGATTGGCCCTGGGCGCTGCGCGTGGTGATGCTGGTGCTGGTTCTGGCCCCGATTTCTATCGCGCTTGGCTTTCCCTTCCCGCTCGGGCTTGATCGGTTTCAGCAGGAAGGCCCCGCCTTGCTGCCTTGGGCCTGGGCGTTGAATGGCGCCTTTTCCGTGGTGGCCACGCCGCTCGCGAATCTGATTGGGCATGGCATTGGCCTTTCGGCCCTTTTGCTTTGCGGGAGTATTTGTTATCTCGCTACCATATCCGTTTGGCCGAGGAAATGACGATGTTTTTATCCCGCCGCGCTTTAACCCTGACTGGCGCAGGCTTGCTTTTCGCGCCAGCGATCAAGGCGCAAACGCCAGCCTGGAATCGTTCGGCTTACGTCGCGGCCATGGCCGCTTCTGGCCGGCCCACGGAAATATCGGAAGGCGCCTTCGCGGCCATCCAAGCGCGCAGGCAGCCAGCGCTTGCGCGGATTGAATCCTATCTGAAATCACGTTTTGGGGAAGCGGACCCCGCCGTGGTCCGCGCCTTTGGTGAGGTGCCGCGCGAATACTTCCATTACAATTACGAAGCGCGTCAAAATGGTGCCTCCAACGCCTATGAAACGGAAGCCAAGCCCTGGGCGATTGGGTTTGGCTCGGCGCTGTCTGACTATCTGGGGCAAGCCTATATGACGCAGGCGTGTCAGCCGAAGCCTGATCATGTTGTGCTTGAAATCGGCACCGGGTCAGGCTTTCAGGCAGCGCTGCTGTCGCGCATTGTGGCCAAGCAATATTCCATCGAAATTATTGAACCGCTGGGGCGCGGCGTGCAGCGTATTTTCGCGCCAATCGGCTTCAACAACCTTGAAACCCGCGTCGGCGATGGCTTCTTCGGCTGGCCGGAAGTGACCGGTGGGTTTGATACCATCATCGTCACCTGCGCCGCGCAATATGTCCCGCCCGCGCTATTGCAACAATTGAAGCCTGGTGGCCGGTTGGTCATTCCCATCGGCCAGCCCTTCCGCCGTGGGCAGTTCCTTTATATCTACACAAAGGATGATGAAGGCCGCGTGCGCAGTCGCAAGGATGTCGGCGTTTACTTCATCCCCATGACCGGCACGATGATGAAAACACCCGCACCGGCCGGCAGTGCGCCGCAGTAAAAATATCAGCGCGCAGGCGTCACATCCTGCGCGCGGGTTCTTTCATCTACGCGTGCGTCATGAGCAAAGCCGCGCCGCATCGCCCAGATATTCTTCTGCAAATGGGTGGAGATAATCCCGGCATCTTCCACCACCACGCGCGTTGCCTGGCGAAGTAATGCTTCGCGCTTTGGCGCATCCAATTCACGTGCAGCGCTGGCCAGCAGCGTATCGAATTGCGGGTTGGAATAGCGCCCGCGATTGACCGAACCCGTGCCGCGCGCACGGTCATAAGTGGCAGCGATGGATCGCAGCCCCGCCATGGGTTCACCTGTTGAGCTACCCCAGGAAACCAGAAAGATTGAAAATTCCTGGCGGGATGCGCGCGCGATGAAGCTGGCATAGGGCGCCACATCCACCTGGGTGCGAATGCCAATCCGCGTCCACATCTGCCCAACGGCTTGTGCAATCCGCGCATCATTCGGGTAGCGATCATTCGGCCCATGCAGCGTCAGGCGGAAGCCATTGGGATAGCCCGCTTCCGCCAGCAGCCTTTTCGCCTGGTCTGGATCGGCGCGTGAAACCGCGAGTTCCGGCACATGACCAAAAGCGCCTTCCGGCATGACTTGGCGCGTCGCACTCGCTGCCCCTTCCATTACGCGCGCCACAATCGCCTGGCGGTCAATGGCAAGGGAAAGCGCCTGACGCACGCGCACATCCCGCAATGGATTGCGGGCGAAAGGCTTGCCATCATGATCGGTGATGAAGGGCGTTGGCCCATCACGCATGTGATCCAGCGCGAAATAGATGAAGCGCATGCTGTCTATTTCACTCATCGTGATGCGTTGATCCCGTCTGAGGCGTTCGATATCCGATGTCGGCACCTGATCAATGATATCAATATCGCCTGCGAGAAGTGCGGCAGTTCGGCCAGCATCATTGGTGATCATGCGGTAATCCACGCTCTGCCACGCAGGACGGCCGCGCCAATGCCCATCAAAGCGCTGCAATTCAACCCGATCCCCAGAACGATAGGCCATCATGCGATACGGCCCCGTGCCAATTGCGGCGCGGCCGGCGTTGAAATCCTCGGTCGTCGCACCTTGGTGCGTTTCGCGATCCAGCATGGGCACTTGCGCGAGATCAGTCGGCAAAAGTGGTGCCGGGCCATTGGTACGGAAGCGCAAGGTATGGGAATTGATGATCTCCACGCCTGTGATTGCCTGGGTATAGGTGCGGAAGGAACCCGGGCTATTCAGCACTTGCGGAATGCGTTCCAGTGTGAAGGCCACATCCTCCGCAGTGAAGTCCGATCCATTATGGAAGCGCACACCACGGCGGAGTGTAAATTCCCAAACATCCTCACCCACTGCGCGCCAGCTTTCCGCAAGCGACGCAGTGAGTCGCGCCTTTGAATCTGTCTCGAGCAAATTGTCGAAAACCATGGAGGCATAGGCGTTATTGGGCGAGATATTGTGGAAATGCGGATCGGCTGAGGTGATCTGCGCGCCCACCCCCATGCGCAAATTCTGCGCGGTGGCTGGCATGGCAACGACAAGGGCGGCAAGCAGCAGGCGCTTCATGGCGGTGCTTCCTTCAGCTCAGCAGATACGCCGCGCCGGAGCGGGCGCAGATGGCACGAATGTGCTTGTCCAAAGCAGGCGGCACAGGAATACCATGCGTCAAGCGACGCTGACGTTCGGCTTCTTCAGGGTCACCCGCCACCAGCACGGGTTTCGTAGGATCGGCCGCCGGGGTTGCATGCAATTCACCGATCACCGCATCCAGATCGGCTTCGAATTCACCCGGCGCGCGGAAGGCGCCTGGGTCAATCGCCATGAAGAAGTGGCCGATATCATCGGGATCATTTGGCTTTTGCATGCGGTTGCGAATGGGGGAGAAGGAAGACCCCACCAGCGTGCCGCCCAGAATATGCACCATCATCGCAAGGCCATAGCCCTTATGGCTTGCCATTTCGGGCGATCCACCCAGCGGTGAAAGCCCGCCTTCCGGTTCTTCGTGCAAAATCTTCATGCCGCGCTTGGCATCTGTGACGGGCTTACCAGCGCCATCCACCACCCAACCGGCCGGCATGGCGCGTTCATTCAAATCATAAACCTTCACCTTGCCCGCTGCCGTGGTGGTGGTCGCCATATCCAAAACGAAGGGCAGGTTGCGCCCGGCGGGCGCAGCGAAGGCGATAGGGTTGGTGCCCAGTACTGGCTTAGCGCCGCGCGTTGGCACCATGGTGACACCGCGCGTAGCGCTGGTGACCAGGCCAATCGCGCCACGCCGCGCCGCGATGCGCGCATAAACGCCGGCCGCGCCGAAGTGATGCGAATTGCGCACGCCCACCACGCCAATGCCGGCCTCCTTCGCCATATCTACGGCGAGGTTCATGCCATAGCTGGAAACCGGATGCCCGAGCCCGGCACCGGCATCAATCAAGGCGGTGCAGGCAGTGCGGCGTTCAATCTTGGGCCGCGCATTGATCTTCAACTTACCTTCCTGCAAGCGCTTTTCATACGTCATCAGCATGGAAATGCCGTGACTATCCACGCCGAACAGATCGGTTTCTGTCATGGCTTCGGTGGTGGTGGCGGCCAGGTCTGGTTCCATCCCCCAGCACAGCAGAATGGCTTCAATCTGCGCGCAGACCTTTTCGGCGGCGACATCCATGGTGCTGCCCCCGTTCAGGCGCTGGCGCGCAAAAAGGGATTGGTCAAATGGCCAATGCCGGTGATTTCAATATCCACCACATCGCCGGATTTCACATCGGGTGAGACACCATCCGTGCCCATCCAGATCACGTCACCGGGATAAAGCGTCAGATATCGCGTCATCGCTGCGATGAAGACTGCGGTTGAAAACAGCATATGGCCGGTCTCAAACGTCGTGGTCAGTTCACCATTCAACCGCACATTGGTGCGCGCCGCTTCCATATCGAAATCGGTTTCAATCCATGGGCCCATCGGCTTGAAGGTATCGGTATTCTTGGAACGCCAGAAGGTACGGTCGCTTTTCTGCCAGGTACGTTCACTCACATCATTGCCAATGGTCCAACCCATGATGCAGCTCAGCGCCTCGGCCTCAGACAGGTTCTTGGCCTTCTTGCCCACTATCGCGACAAGCTCACCCTCATAGTGAATCTTCTCGGTGGCATCGGCGGGGATGATCACGGTCTCCCCATGCGCAATCAGTGCATTGCTGGCCCGGTAGCCCATATCCGGTTTGGTCGGGATATTCGGCACTTCGCCGCGCTTGGCCGCACCTTCCTTCACATGTTCCACGTAATTGAGCCCGGCGCAGTAGAAAGTGCGCGGGATCACCGGCACCTCAATCTTCACTGCGGCAAGATCATGCTTGCGGCTGGTTTTCTCATAGCCATCGAAAGGGCTGCCGGAGACTTCCAGAATACGGTCGCCTTCCAGAATGCCATAGCGGGTGCGGTCTTCGGCGGTGAAGCGAATCCAGCGCATGATCGATATTCCTTATGCGGCCAGCGCGCGCTGGATGAAATCAGATTGGAACACGCGATCCGCCATCACCTGGCAGCGCTTCATCAGGCGGTGTTCATTCGGCCCATAATCCGGCAGCGCGTTATGCAGCGTGCCAATATTATCCCAGATCAGCACATCACCCACGGTCCAGACATGGGTATGCAGGAAGCGCGCTTCCAATTGATGCGCGAAAAGCTTTTCCAACACCGCATCGCTTTCGGCTTCAGAAAGTTCATTGATGCTGATGGCATAGCCTGGATTGCAATACAGCACCTTCCGCCCGGTGATCGGATGCGTCATGAAAACCGGGTGCACGGAAGGCGGGCGCTTGGCGCGTTGCTCAGGCGTCAGCGGCGGGCGCGTGCTGCCGGGGCGCTTGCACATATTGTCCCAGAATTTATTGAAATCATGCGTGGCGGAGGCGTTGGCAAGCTTTTCTTTCAAGGCTGGATCAAGCGTTTCATAGGCTGCATGCATATTGGCAAAAACCGTATTGCCGAGCGGTTTGCCATCCCGATGCGGCACCTTATGCGCGTTCAGTACATTCACGAAGCCCATCGTGTCGCGATAGGACATATCCGTGTGCCAATCCTGCCCGGCATCCGCGAGCCCAATCGGCTGCCCGTTTTCAACAATGTTGGAGAGGATACCCACTTCCGGCACATCCGGATCCTGGAACTTGCCGGTCAGCGTGGTTTGGATGCTGCCAAAGCGCAGCGAGAAATCGCGCAAGGCGGGCGGTTCCAACAATTGGCCTGGAAAGCGCAGCACGCCCTTTTCGCCCAATGCGCGCAGGATGCCGGCGAAATCCCTATCCGAAAGCGGCTTGGATAAATCAACGCCGGTGACAGTCGCGCCCAGCACGGAATCATTATTGGTGACAGTCAGCATGGCATACCCCTTCTGCAATGGGGGCAGCGTGCGCCGCGCGGCCCGAAGCGCCTCGGCATCACGTTTCCCCCGGCTTTGTCTCTTGGCCGGGATGCTGGCACCGCTTGGCCGCCGCCCGCAAGGGCAGAGGCTTGGCGATCCGCCCGCATGAGCGCATCCTGCCATCCGAGAAGGGGGCAAGCGCCATGCGTTTTGCAGGTCAACAAGTGGTCATCACCGGCGCTGCCGGGGTTTACGGGCGTGGGCTGGCGGAAGCCTTTGCGCGGGAAGGCGCGCAATTGCTGCTGACCGATGGCGATGCTGGCGCACTTGCCGGGCTTGCGAATGCGCTGCCGCCAGGGCGCGTGGTGCTGCACCCCGCCGATTTAACTGAAGATGCTGCGCTGGATGGGCTGATTGCCGCCGCGACCGCCAAAGGCGCGCCACAGGTGCTGATCAACAATGCCGGCATCTATCCCTTTATCCCCCTGATGGATGTGACCGGCGCGGAATGGGACAAGATTCTGGCGGTGAATACCCGCGCACCTTTCCGCCTCATGCAGGGAATCGGCCGCGCCATGGCCGCGGCTGGGCGGGGTTCCATTGTCAATGTCACCTCAGCCGCGGCGGAAGTGCATCGCGGCAATGGCGTGCCTTACGGCGCTTCGAAATGTGCGCTGGAATATCTCACGCGTGCTTTTGCGCTAGAGCTCGGCCCCTCAGGCGTGCGGGTGAATAGTGCGCGGCCTGGCTTTGCCGAGGGCAGCGCCGGCAATCCAATGCCGGGCGGCTATGCTGAGGCCATTCGTAGCCGTTCACTGATGGGCGCGCTTGGCACGCCGGCGGATTTCGCGGCGGGGGTGATGTTCCTCTGTTCCGATGATGCGCGCTTCATGACCGGTTCGGTGCTTGATTGCGGCGGCGGCGGGCATATCAATCGCCGCGCTGGTGCAGCCACCGCGGCGCGCGGCTGAAATTCAGTAGTGAAAAGGGAAGATATCATGATGGACCAAATCAAGGCCGAACTTGCGCCAACGGGCGTTTTGCGTGCCGGTATCAATATGGGGAATTTCCTGCTGGTGACGAGCCGCGCGGAAAATGGTGACCCCGCCGGGGTTTCCCCCAGCATGGCGCGCGCCATTGCCGATACGCTTGGCGTACCGGTGCAATATGTGCCCTTCGCGCGACCTGGTGATCTGGCGGATGCGGTGGATACCAATGTCTGGGATATCGGCCTGATCGGTGCGGAACCGCAGCGCGCGGAGAAAATCGCCTTCACCGCTGCCTATGCCGAAATTGAGGCGACCTATATGGTGCCGCCCGGGTCCCCCATCACGAAGATGGAGGAAGTGGATCGCCCCGGCAATCGCATCGCGGTGACGGCGCGTGCGGCTTATGATCTTTGGCTGGAGCGTAATATTCATCAGGCAAAGCTGATCCGCTCAGCCACGCTGGATGCGGCCTATGAGCTATTTGCGGCCGAGAAGCTGGAAGTGCTGGCGGGGCTGCGCCCGAAGCTGCTCTCTGACATCGAAAAAATGCCTGGTGCGCGGATTCTGGATGGCCAGTTCACCGCCGTGCAGCAGGCGATTGGTACATCACGACGCAATAGCGCCGCTGCCACCTTCCTTGCAGATTTCGTCGAAAAGGCGAAGACATCCGGCCTGGTGGCGCGCTTCATTGCGGAACACAAGGTGCGCGGGCTGTCGGTGGCGCCGGCGGCCTGATTAACGTTTGCTGATGTAACTGCGCGGCGGGTGGCCATGCCCGCTGCGCCTTCTGTTACAATACAACGTCCCCCCGGCAGCCGTATTTTTTTCTTGACCCATATCAACGCTGGTTTGTGCGTGCGGCGATATCCACATATCGCGGTGGTGAGGTCTTATGCCTTGCCCCGAGAACCAAACAAAACGCCATCGCGGGAAATAACCTGAAAGATGCGCGGTAGCCGGAGAAACCGTAATGACTTTTACCAGTATTCTGACCCATCTTGACCCCGCCTTGGCCAAGGACGCCGAGGCCGCAACGGCAACACCGCTTGCACTCGCGGAAGCCTTTTCCGCGCATGTGACAGCGCTGATTTTTCCCATGGATAGCGCGCTTCCCGCCCCCACGCCGGCGGATGATGCGGTAAGGCAATTGGAAGACCGCGCTGCCGAGACCTTCGCCGCCGCCGCGCAGCGCCGTGGTGTGGCGCATCAGACCAAGAAGCGCACCAGCTTTGCCTATGGCAATGGCGAAGCCTTTGCTGATCATCTGCGTGTGAGTGATCTGGCCGTCCTTACGCAACACGGTGCGCCGGGTATTGCTGCGCAAATCCTGCGGCAAGCAGCGATATTTGACTCCGGCCGCCCGGTTCTGCTGGCGCCGAAAGCCCGGCCCCTGTCCGGCTTGCCGCAGCGTATTCTGGTGGCTTGGGATGCAAGCCCCGCTTCGGTCCGGGCCATCCATGCGGCGTTGCCACTGATCCGTCATGCGGCGGAAACCGTGGTCGCCACCGTCACTGATGACAAGGAATTGCGCCCAGGCCAATCGGGGATCGAGCTTACGCATCTTCTTGCCCGCCACGGCGCCAAGTCGCGCTTCATGGCCTTGCAGCGTGGCAGCGGGGGTGTTCCGGAGCGGCTTTTGGCTGCAGCGGCCGATACGGAATCGGACATGCTGGTGATGGGCGCGGTGCGGCATGCACCGCTGCGCAATCTGGTGTTTGGCAGCGCAACTGCGGATGTGCTGGCCGGGGTTCCGGGACTACCGGTGCTTTTGGCGGCGTGATGTTGCCGTGCCAAGCGGATAGGTAGCCGCCTGCTTAACCCTGTGCAGGAACAGAACCAATGGCTTGGGGCGAGACATGCTCTCTCCAAGCCTGATCAAAGGCGGCGGCGGCTTGTGGGCCCTGCAAGAAGGCGGCAGTGCAGGTATCGCAGGGCTTTTTCTTTTCCTGCGAACTCACCAATTCCCGGCGCCAACCAGCGGCGCGCTGGCTGGCAAAGGCCTGAAATATGCTCCCATATTCGGCCAGATTGCCGATCAGATAATCCTCATGTTCCGGGCGGTCACTGCGGATATGGCAGCAGGGCACGATATTGCCGGAAAAGCCAATGATGAAATGCGCAAAAGGGAAGAAACAGGGCGCGATCCGTTTTGCCGCAGGCGTTATATCCGGCAATAGGCCGCCACGATCCGTGCCGTTGCGCATGAAATTGATGGCGCGGGTTTCGATTTCCATGCGCGGATGCGGCATGGCGGCAATGATGTATTCATTGGAACGGATGGTGCGGATGCGCGCTGCAATACCCGCACGCACCGAAATTTCCAGCATACGATTGACAGCATAGATATCGGAATACTTGTCATCCTTGCGCATATGGATCGAGATATGCATGTAATTGAGCCCGGCTTCCGCCAGCGCTTCGATGTAAGCGGGGTCCAGGTAGTCGCCATTCGTGTAGATCATCAGCCGCGCATTTGGCATGGCTGCGCGTGCTTCGCGGATCCGATCAAGAATGGCGCGATCGGCCAGTGGTTCATTATAGCTGTTCATGACGAAATTTTTGGAGAAACCGATTTCCGCCAGGTTATCCAAAACCAGTCGCCAGACAGGTTCTTCCATCCGCACATTTTCGCCAAGCCGGTCACCGACTACATTGGGGCAATAGGAACAGCGACGATTGCAATAGGAATGGGTTTCAACCTCTACCCGCCCCACTGTGCTGGCGAAATAGCGCTTTGCCGCTTCGCGGTCCGCGATGGGATTGAAAGCTGCCCGACCCAATTGCATTGCTGCCTGCCGCCCTTAACCCGCCAATTCCCGTGCGCGGTCCGTCGCCGCCTGGATGGCGCGCGACATGGATTTGGGCCAGGCATCCGGCTCCATCAAGACCGCGAGTGCACGTTCGGTGGTGCCCTTGGGGCTGGTCACGGCGCGGCGGAGATCAGCGGCGTCCTGTTCACTGGCGCCCAGCAGCGCGCCGGAACCCGCGACGGTCGCGCGCGCCATACGCCGCGCCAGGTCACGCGGCAGGCCCTGTTCCACCGCAGCGGCTTCCAACACCTCAGCCAGCAAAAAGACATAGGCGGGGCCGCCGCCGGATACCGCCGTCACAGGATTGATCTGATCTTCCTGATCCACCCAGGCCACTTCGCCAATGGCGGCGAGCAGCGCGTCTGCCAGTGAGCGTTGCGCGGGCGTCACCCCCGGCCCGGCAAAGGCCGCCGTGAAGCCTTGGCGAATGGCCGCCGGCGTATTGGGCATGGCGCGCACCACCGCCGTACCAGCACTAAGCGCCGCCTGCATGGAGGCAATGGAACGCCCCGCCATGATGGACAGGAACAGGGCGCCTTGCCCGGCAAAGCGCGCATAGGCCGGCAGGCTTGCTGGCGCTTCCTGGGGTTTGATCGCTGCCACCACGGCTGCGGGGCGGAAATCAGCGGGGATCGCCCCGGCATCCGCCACCACGCGCACCCGCCCGGCGAAGGCGGCCACGGCCGGGGCATGGGGTTCCACCACCACAGCGTCAGACAAACCTTGCTCCAGCCAGCCGGACAGCATCGCGCCGCCCATCTTGCCGCAACCAATAAGAAGGATCGGGGGGAGTTTTTCGCTCATGCCCCCAGATTGCCTTTGAAATCAGGCGCGGGCAATCACCCCCGCGCCGTGGCTTTACGCCTCACCCACGCAATCCAGCATGGCGGCCGCCAGGGCATCATTCGGGCTCTTGCCGCCCCAAAGCACGAATTGGAAGGCGGGGAAGAAGCGCTCACATTCCGTCAGCGCAATATCCACCATGTCTTCCAGGCTTTCAGCGGAGGCGCCTGGCGCGCCGCGCAGCAGCACGGAATGGCGGAATACCGGCACGCCTTCTTCGGATTCAATGCCGAAATGCCCGATCCACAGCCGGTCATTGGCCAGCGCCAGCAATTCATAAAGCTTTTCCCGTCGCGCCGCGGGCACTTTCAGGTCAAAGGCGCAGGTAAAGGCCATGGCGCTCATCTCAGAGGACCAGGAGAAATGCAGCCCGTAATCGCACCATTTGCCCGGCGCTTCGGCGGCCATTTCCTCATCCGACCGGCGTTCAAACACCCATTCATTGCCGGCGATGATTTGTTCCAGCACGTCCAAGGGATTGATGACGCGATCAGTTTCAGTGTGTAGAGAGGCGGACATCGGAAACTCCCCCTTTCCGATCAGCCAGCCTGCACCCCAACATCTGGTGTGCGAATCGGGCCGGCGACCACAAGGGGAGATTACGCAGGTGCGGAATCCCGCTGCAAGGGCGAATAGGTTACAAACCTGTCTTCAGCTTTTGGATGAGGATTTTCCGCCTGATTTCGGGGCCGGCTTGGAATGTTTTGTCGCATTTTCCGAGTCGCCAAGTGATTCCACTTGGCTCGAAATTGCTTTGGCTTCCAGCGCTTCCACACGGGCGGCAAGGTCTTCCGCCTGTTCCCGGGCGCGGCGGGCCACATCCATGGCGGCGTCCAATTCTTCCCGCCGGACCAGGTCCAGGCGGCGGATAATGGCCTCGGCCTGGGCTTTGGCGATGGCCTCAATCTCCGCGCGAATGCCGGTCAGCACCGAAAAGGCGCCGCCTGCCATGCCCGCCAGGTCATCCATCACGCGGGCGCGCCCGCTACCCTGATCCTTCATTGCCATGCCCTTTCGGCCCTTGCTTGCCGGTCTATCCACCCACGGCCTATACGCTTGAGACCGTTCGCTCAAGGCCGAGGTTGCAAAGACCGCCCATGCATATTGTCACTGGCGGGGCCGGTTTCATCGGCTCCAACCTGGTTGCAGCACTTTGCGCCCGCGGGGCGGAGGTGATGGTGGTGGACCGCCTGCGGCAGGGGGTAAAGTGGCGGAACCTTGCCAAACACCCCATTGCGGGCGTTATCCCGCCTGAGGGGCTGTGGGATTTCCTGACCTCCGGCGCGCCGGTGGAAGCCGTGTTCCATATGGGGGCGATCAGCGCCACCACGGAGACAGATGGCGATCTGGTGGCGTCGGTGAATATCACCCTGTCGCAACGGCTATGGGATTGGTGCGCCAAGCGCGGCGTGCCCTTCATCTATGCTTCTTCCGCCGCGACTTATGGCGATGGGGCGCTGGGCTTTGATGATGATGGATCGGAAGCGGCACTCGCAAGACTGCGGCCGCTCAATCTCTATGGCTGGTCCAAGCTCGCCTTCGATCGGCGTGTGGCGCAGATGCTGGCGCGTGGCCGGGCAAGGCCGCCGCAATGGGCGGGGCTCCGCTTCTTCAATGTCTATGGCCCGAATGAACACCATAAGGGCCGCATGGCGAGTGTGGTCTTGCATAAATTCCGCCAGATCATGAGCGGGGAGGCCGCGACGCTTTTCGCCTCGGACCGTGATGGTATTGCCGATGGCGAACAGCAGCGCGATTTCGTCCATGTGGATGATTGTGTGGCTGCGATGCTGTGGCTGCATGACAATCCTGGTGTTTCCGGCCTTTTCAATATCGGCAGCGGCCAGGCGCGGAGTTTTCTGGACCTGACGCGCGCCATTTACGCGGCCTTGGATCGCGCGCCGGATATCCGCTTTGTGCCGATGCCGGATGATCTCAAGGGTGGCTATCAGTATTTCACCGAAGCGCGCATGGAACGCCTGCGCGCGGCTGGCTTTCGCAAGAACCCGATCAGGCTGGAAGCCGGTGTGGCTTCCTATGTGCGTGATGTGCTGCTGCGGGCAGAGGATCCCTTCGCCTGATGTTCTTCGCCCTGCCTTTTCCGATGATTGACCCGGTGCTGGTGCAGATCGGGCCTTTTGCCATTCGCTGGTATGCTTTGGCTTATATTGCCGGGATTGTGCTGGGCTGGCGGCTCGCGCGGCGGCTGGTGGTGCTGGGGCCAAAGGTTGCGACGCCCGAACAGGTGGATGATTTCGTCACCTGGGTGACGCTAGGCATTATTCTGGGTGGGCGCTTTGGTTATGTGATCTTCTATCGCCCCGATATTTTCCTGAGGGCACCGTGGGAGATTCTGTATTTATGGCAGGGCGGCATGTCCTTCCATGGCGGCGCGCTTGGGGTGATTCTGGCACTGTTTTTCTTCACGCGGCGCCAGGGGCTGGATTGGGTGGCGTTTTCCGATCGCGTGGTCTGCGTGGTGCCGATTGGGATTTTCCTGGGAAGGCTTGCGAATTTCATCAATGGCGAGCTTTGGGGCCGCGTGAGTGATGTGCCCTGGGCCATGGTGTTTCCGGGTGCAGGGCCTGATCCGCGCCACCCTTCGCAGCTTTACCAGGCAGGGCTTGAGGGGTTGTGCCTGTTCATCCTGCTGATGGTGCTGGTTTACCGCCCAGCGGTGCGCGCGCGTCTTGGCGTGCTTTCGGGCGTTTTTCTGGCGGGTTATGCCGTGGCGCGCTTTATCGGCGAGTTTTTCCGCCAGCCTGATGCGCATTTGGGGTTTCTGTTCGCCGGCGCGACCATGGGGCAATTGCTGTCGCTGCCGATGATGGCGGTGGGGGCCTGGCTGGTGGCGCGCGGCATGCGGCGCGCATAGCGCCAGCGGGCGCGTGCATCGGGTTTGCGCCTGAGTTTGTGACTGGCTAGCTTGCTCTCCTTGCAGATGGGAGCCTTGGGCGAGATCGCAGTGATCGTCGCGGCAGGCAAAGACCACCTATCAAGGACGATTTGGTGAGGCGCACCCTTATTGATCTGTTTTTACCCGTATTCAGGATCACCCGATGAGAAATTTCCGGATACCTCAATCCTATGAGCATTACCTGTTCGGGATTATGCAGTCCGCTATTACCTGCGCGGTCGCTACGGGCATAACGACCTTTCGAACCGGAAATCCCACAGGCAGTTATATGCTCCTGGAATGGTTTTATTCTTGGGGTGTCTCTTGGTTAATCATGTTGCCTGTTGTCATCTTCTTCGCCCCTTTCTTGAGAAAAGGCGTCCGGCTCCTTACGCGGTAGAGACCCATGGCGCTGTCCCTTTGAATGTACAAAACTTAGCAATTCTAGGGATTCTTGTGCTGCTTTTGCGAAGGGTTTTTTGCTGAAATTGGCGACGCGCGCAGCCTATGGGCTGCCCCAAATCGGTGAAATATCTGCAAAAAACTGGCGGACCCGATACGATTCGAACGTACGACCTTTGCCTTCGGAGGGCAACGCTCTATCCAGCTGAGCTACGGGTCCTTCAAACCTCTTTTAGCCTGACCAGCGCCCCGAAGGGAAGGGCTCTCTGGCCAATCCCTTATTCTGCCGGGCTTGATTGCTCCAGCCGATAGGGATGCGCGCGATAGGCGCCAAGGATTTTCATGGAGGAGGAGAAAAACGCCAGCTCCTCAAAAGCGCGGCGGAGCCCCGGCTGATCCGGGTGGCCATCCACATCGCACAGGAACTGCGTCGCGGCGAAGCGGCCGCCGACCATATAGCTTTCAAGCTTGGTCATATTGATCCCATTGGTGGCAAAACCGCCCAAAGCCTTATAGAGCGCCGCGGGAATGGACCGGACCTGAAAGACAAACGTCGTCACGACATTGGGTGCGTCCACAGGCGCATCGGCCCGGTCGCGGGACATGACATAAAAGCGCGTGGTGTTATGCGCCTCATCCTCCACATTCCGCTTCAGCACTTCCAGCCCGTAGATTTCGGCGGCCAATTCGCTGGCAATGGCGGCATCTTCCACGCCGCCGCGTTCTGCAATCAGCGCGGCGGCGCCGGCCGTATCTGCCTCGATCACCGGGGTCAGGTTCATGTCCCTCAACAGGCGCAGCACCTGGCCCAGGGCAACCGGGTGGCTATGGGCGCGTTTCAACGTGGCAAGGCTCGCGCCCTTGGGCGCCAGCAGGCAGTGCTCAACGCGCTGGAAATGCTCACCAACCACGAAAAGCCCGGAATCGGGCAGCATGCGGTGAATATCCGGCACGCGGCCTGCCAAGGAATTCTCGCAAGGCAGCATGGCCAGATCGCATTGCCCATCGCGCAAAGCTGCCATGGCCGCTTCAAAGGAAGGGCAGGGCAGGGTCTCTGATCCCGGATAGGCAGCGCGGCAGGCAAGATCGGAATAGGCGCCAAGAACGCCCTGGAAGGCAATGCGATGGGCAGACATGATTCAATCCTTCAAGGGGCCAAAAGGGCGCGGGCGCGTTCCAGGTCTTCGGGCGTATCCACGCCAAAGGGGCCGTGGTCCACCCGTGCCGCGCTGATTTTCATCCCCGCTTCCAGGGCGCGGAGCTGTTCCAGCTTTTCGCGCAGCTCCAAGGGGCTGGCCGGCAGGGTCACGAAGCGGTCTAGCGCAGCGCGGCGATAGGCATAGACCCCAATATGATGCCAGCGCGGCCCATCCCCCCAGGGAATCGGCAGGCGGGAGAAATAAAGCGCCGGCGCAACCATGGCATCGCCGGTGAAGGCGCAGGCGCATTTCACGAAGGAATCAGTGCGCGCTTCCACCTCATCCGCGATGGGGCAAACCAGCGTGCCGATATCCACAGAAGGGTCTTCGAGCGGCGCCAGCACGGCGCGGAGCGTCTCAGGCCGGATGGTCGGGAAATCGCCTTGCAGATTGACCACCACGTCATATTCGCTGTCTGGGTCCAAAGCCTTCATGGCGCGTTGCACGCGATCCGTGCCGGAAGGCACATCATCCGCCACTACCACGGCTTGCGCCCCGGCGGCACGGGCGGCGGCGGCGATTTCCTCCTCGGCGCAGGCAACGGCCAGGGGGCCGATCCCGGCCTCCCGGGCGCGATCCAGCACATGGGCAATCATGGGGCGGCCATGAATATCGGCCAGCGGCTTGCCCGGCAGGCGGGTCGCGGCCATGCGGGCGGGAATGACAAGGATGGGACGCAAGGAAAAGGGCTCCTGCCGCCTTGTCGGCGGGAAGGGTGATCTATATGTTCCGCTCGTTCTAAAGAAGCGTGACCCTGGGTGCAAACCGGCGGGCAGCGCCCGGTGTGAGGAAGAGCTTGGCCATGAGTAACAGTCTTGAAATGAACAAGATTTTCGCTGCCATTCTGACGGCGGGCGTCACCTTCGGCATGGCGGGCCTTGTTGGCCGCTTGGTTGTGCACCCTACAACGCCGAAGCAGGCCGCCATTCAGATTGGCGAACCCGCCGCAGCCCCGGTGGCCGCTGCCCCCGCCGCACCGGCCTTGGAACCCATCACGCCCCTGCTCGCTGCCGCCAATGTGCAGGCCGGTCAGCAATTGGCGCAGCGCCAATGCGCTTCTTGCCATAGCTTCAATGAAGGTGGGCGCAACGGCGTCGGCCCGAACCTTTATGGCATTATTGGCGCCAAGCATGCCCATGCTGCCGGCTTTAACTACTCCGCCGCCATTCGTGCCATGGCCGACAAGCCTTGGACCTATGAAGAAATGAACGCCTGGATCGCCAATCCGCGCGGCTATGCGCCGGGCAACAAAATGACCTATGCCGGCATGGCCAGCGTGCAGAACCGCGCAGACCTGATCGCCTATCTGCGTTCGATTTCCCCGAACGCGCCCGCGCCCTGATCCCGCAAAACTTCATCGCGGTGGCGGAAGCCGCCGCTGATCGGGCAGCTTCCGTGATCCGGCCGCTGTTTCGTTCCGCCCTGCTGGTGGAAGCCAAGGGCGATGCCAGCCCCGTCACCCGCGCCGACAAGGAAGCCGAGGAAGCGATTCGCGCCCTTCTGGCCGAAGCCCTGCCGGATCATGGCGTGATTGGCGAAGAACACGGGTCTGAACGCCCGGATGCCGAATGGGTCTGGGTGCTGGACCCGATTGACGGCACCCGCGCCTTCGTCACTGGCCGGCCGATCTTTGGCAGCCTGCTGGGCCTGCTGCATCGCGGCACGCCCGTGCTTGGCATTATTGACCAGCCCATCACCGGTGAACGCTGGTTGGGTGTTGCTGGCCAGCCCACGCGGTTTTCCGGCCCCTTTGCAGGCACGGCGCGCTGCCGCCCCTGTGCCTCCCTGGCCGAGGCCGAGCTTTCCTGCACCAGCCCCGATATGTTCAGCCCTGCCTTTCGCCCCGGCTTTGACCGGCTGCGGCAGGGCGCAAGGCGCGTGACCTGGGGCGGGGATTGCTACGCTTATGGCCTGGTGGCGCTTGGCCTGATTGATGTGGTTGCGGAAAGCGATTTGAAAATCTGGGATTGGGCCGCCCTGGTGCCGGTCATCGAAGGGGCGGGCGGGCGCGTGACGGATTGGGCCGGGCAGGCACTGCATCCGGGCAGCGATGGGCGCGTGATTGCGCTGGGCGATGCCCGTCTACTTTCGGAAGCGGTTCAACTTCTGCGTAGCTGACGCGCCGCGCCATTGCCGCCGAGGCAACGAAACCCCATCCTGAAGCCTATGCAACGTCGTGACCTTCTGGCGCTTGGCGCCACCCTTGCCAGCTTGCCAATCGGCGCCCGCGCCGCCAATCCCGCCGGGGGTGGCAGGCCAGGTGAGGTGGTGCGCACCCATGCCATGGCGCTGCTGGGGGAGCCCGCCTTGCCCGCGGATTTCACCCATTGGCCCTGGGTGAACCCGAATGCGCCCAAAGGTGGTGAGATCACGCTGACCGCCATTGGGTCCTTTGACAGTTTCAACCCCTTCATCCTGCGCGGCACGCCGGCTGTTGGCAGCAACCTGATTTATGACACGCTGCTGGCGCGCAATCTGGATGAGCCGCTGTCCCAATACGGGCATCTGGCGCGCATCATTGAATTGCCGGCGGATCGTAAGGGAGTGACGTTTGAATTGCGCGAAGGTGCGCGCTGGCATGATGGCAGGCCGATCACCGCGGAAGATGTTGTCTTCAGCTTCAACACGCTGCGCGCCAATGGCCGGCCCTTCTTCCGATCCTATTGGGCGGATGTGACAGAAGTGGTGGCGGAAGATACGCGACGCGTCACTTATCGTTTCCGTACCGATGAAAATCGCGAATTGCCGATGATATTGGGTGAAATGTCCATCCTGCCGCGGCATTACTGGGAAGGGCGCGATTTCACCCGGCCGAGCCTTGATCTGCCGCTGGGGTCGGGTGCCTATCGCATCGAAAGGTTTGAACCCAATCGCACCGTGGTGCTGCGCCGCTTCGCCGATTACTGGGGGCGGGATTTGCCGACCACGCGCGGCATGTCCAATATTGATGCCATTCGCTACGAATATTTCCGTGACACGACCGTGGCCTTTGAAGCGTTCAAGGCTGGGCAGATTGATTTCCGCACGGAAAATGTCGCGCGCGATTGGGCAACAGGTTACGATTTCCCCGCCGCGCGCCGTGGCTTGGCGACTAAGCAGGAAATCCGCCATGAAATCCCAACCGGCATGCAGGCCTTTGCCGTCAATCTGCGCCGGCCAATGTTTCAGGATGCGCGGGTGCGCCGCGCGTTGATTGAAGTTTTCGATTATGAATGGATGAACATCAACCTGTTCTACGGCGCCTATACGCGGACCGAGAGCTATTTCTCCAATTCCGATTTCGCTTCGCGTGGCCTGCCTGAAGGGCGCGAATTAGAAATCCTGAACCAGTATCGCGGCCGCGTGCCTGAGGCCGTGTTTACCGATGAATATCGCCTGCCGAAAACCGATGGGTCCGGCAATAACCGCGAGGGGTTGCGCCGCGCGCTGGCGCTGCTGCGCGAAGCGGGCTGGACCGTACGGGACCGCAGGCTGGTCAATGCCGAAGGTCGGCGCTTTGAATTTGAAATCCTGCTGCAAGGCGCGACTTTTGAACGCGTCGCGCTGCCTTATGTGCAATGGCTGGAACGGCTTGGCATATCAGCGCGCGTGCGCACCGTGGACCCCGCGCAATATCAGGTGCGCGTCGATGCCTTTGACTATGACATGACGATTGACAGCATCGGCCAGGGCTTTCACCCCGGCAATGAACAGCGCGATTACTGGACCTGCGCCAAAGCACGCGAAAATGGCAGCCAGAATGTCGCTGGCATTTGCGACCCGGTGGTAGATGAGCTGGTGGAAATGGTCATCGCTGCACCGAACCAGGCCGAGCTTATTGCGCGTACCCGCGCCTTGGACCGCGTGCTGCTGCACCATAATTACATGATCCCGCATTGGCATAGCCGCAGCTTCCGCATCGCTTTCTGGGAACGCTTCGGCCGGCCTGAAAAAACCCCACGCTTTGGCTTGGGCTTTCCCGCCGCCTGGTGGATAGACCCGGCCCGAGATGCCGCCTTGGCCGAAGCTCGGCGCAATCTTTAGGCATGGCCGCTTACCTTCTTCGTCGCTTGCTGCTGGTGATTCCGACCTTGTTCGGAATCATCCTGATCAATTTCGCCGTGGTGCAATTCGCCCCAGGCGGGCCGGTTGAACAAATGCTGGCGGAATTGCGCGGTGAAGGCCAGACCATGGGGCGCATCACCGGCGAAGGCGGCGGCGAAATCCGCACCCCCAATGCTTTGGAACAGCTCAGCATGGGCGGTGGCGGCGGTGATGGGCCGGTTGGCAATTATCGCGGTGCACGCGGGCTTGATCCCGCTATCGTGGCTGAAATCGAACGCGCCTTCGGCTTCGACAAGCCTGCAACAACGCGCTTCAAGGAAATGATCCTGGGCTATTTAAGCTTCGATTTCGGGCGATCCCTGTTTCGCGACCGGCCAGTGATTGATCTGATTATCGAAAAAATGCCGGTCTCCATTTCACTTGGCCTTTGGTCCACACTGCTGATTTATCTGATCTCCATCCCGCTTGGCATCCGCAAGGCAGTGCGCGATGGGTCGCGCTTTGATGTCGCAACATCGGCGGTGGTGCTGATTGGCTATGCCATACCGGGCTTTCTGTTTGCGATTGTGCTGGTGGTGTTCTTCGCCGGCGGCTCCTTCTTTCAATGGTTCCCTTTGCGCGGGCTGAATAGCCCAGGGTCGGAGACCTGGTCGCTCGGCGCGCGTATTATGGATTACGCCTGGCATATGGTGCTGCCCACCATTGCGCTGGTGATTGGCGGCTTTGCCACGCTGACGATGCTCACGAAAAACGCCTTTCTGGATGAGATCGGCAAGCAATATGTGCTGACTGCGCGCGCCAAGGGCGGGTCCGAAAGCCGTGTGCTTTATGGCCACATCTTCCGAAATGCCATGATGCTGATCATCGCGGGCTTTCCGGCCGCCTTCATCGGCATCCTGTTCACCGGCGCGCTGCTGGTAGAGATTGTGTTCTCACTCGATGGGCTTGGGTTGCTTGGTTTTGAAAGCGCCATTCGCCGCGACTATCCGGTGATGTTCGCGACACTCTACATCTTCACCCTGATGGGGCTGGTGATGCAGATCATTGGCGATTTCACCTATACGCTGGTGGACCCGCGCATTGATTTTGAGGCGCGGCGATGACGCTTTCGCCCCTTACACAGCGGCGGCTTGGGAATTTTCGCGCCAATAAGCGCGGCTATTGGTCCCTGATGATTTTCGGCGTGCTGTTTTTCATCACCCTTTTTGCTGAATTCCTGGCCAATGACCGGCCCATCGTGGCGCGCATTGATGGGCGCTGGTATGCGCCGGTGCTGGTGGATTACGCCGAAAGTGACATCATCGAAGATGGCCTGCCCACACTCACCGATTGGCATGATCGTGGCTTTCGGGAGGAGATTGAGGCCAAGGGCGCAACCCTGATTTGGCCGCTGATCCCTTATTCCTACCGCAGCGTGGTGCGTGATTTGGGCCGGCCCGCGCCGGCGCCACCTTCGGCACGCAATTGGCTCGGCACGGATGACCAGGCGCGGGATGTGCTGGCGCGGGTGATTTATGGCTTTCGCATCTCCGTGCTGTTTGGTTTTGCATTGACCATCATCAGCTCCGTCATCGGGATCGCCGCCGGCGCTGTGCAGGGATTTTACGGCGGCACCACGGATTTGCTGTTCCAGCGCTTCATCGAAATCTGGTCCGGCATGCCGCAGCTTTTCCTGCTGATCATTCTGGCAAGTGTCATTGAACCAAGCTTCTGGGTGCTGTTGATTTTCCTGTTGCTGTTTTCCTGGATGAACCTGACCGGCGTGGTGCGCGCTGAATTCCTCCGGGGACGCAATTTCGATTATGTGCGCGCTGCCAAGGCTTTGGGCGTTTCCGATGCGCGCATTATGCAGCGTCATATCCTGCCCAATGCGATGGTGGCGACGCTCACCTTTCTGCCCTTTATTTTGTCGGGCAGCGTGACGGTGCTGGCCTCGCTCGATTTTCTGGGGTTTGGCCTGCCGCCGGGCTCACCCTCGCTCGGCGAATTGGTCAATCAGGGGAAGAACAACCTGAACGCGCCCTGGTTGGCGCTCACCAGCTTTTTTGTTCTGGGCGGCATGCTGACGCTGCTGATTTTTGTCGGTGAAGCCGTGCGCGATGCCTTTGACCCGCGCAAACTCCCCGGGGGGCAGGGCTGATGGCGCTGCTTTCGGTGCGCGATTTGTCGGTGGCTTTCCGCGGACGGGAAGTGGTGCGCGGCGTTTCCTTTGATGTGCAGCCGGGTGAGACCTTGGCGCTGGTAGGTGAAAGCGGCAGCGGCAAATCCGTGACCGCGCTTTCCTGCCTGCGTTTGCTTTCCAGCGCCGGCAGCAATCCAGCCGGTTCCATCACTTTGGATGGCGTTTCCGTACTAGATGCGGATGACAGGCAACTGCGTGCGCTGCGCGGCGGTGTCGCTGGCATGGTGTTTCAGGAACCCATGACCTCGCTCAATCCTTTGCACAGCATTGAACGTCAGATTGCCGAGGCCATTACGCTCCATCGCCCGCTTGCGGGGCCTGCTTTGCGCGCGCGGGTCATTGAATTGCTGCGGCTTGCGGGTTTTCCGCAGGCCGAGGAACGGCTTGGCGCCTATCCGCATCAGCTCTCAGGCGGCCAGCGTCAGCGCGTGATGATTGCCGCGGCCCTTGCCAATGACCCAAAACTGCTGATCGCTGATGAACCCACCACGGCTTTGGATGTGACCATCCAGGCGCAGATTTTGGAATTGCTGGCCTCGCTCAAGAAACGCCTTGGCATGGCGATGCTGCTCATCACGCATGACCTTTCCATTGTGCGCCGCCATGCGGATCGTGTGGTCGTGATGAAGGATGGCAATGCGGTGGAGCAGGGCAAGGTCACTGAGGTTTTTGCTGCGCCGAAGCACGAATACACGCGCATGCTGCTCGCGACCGAACCGCGCGGCGCGCCGGCGCCCATCCCCGCCAATGCTACGCCCACATTGGAAGCGCGCGATATCCGCGTGCATTTCCCGATCCGTCGCGGGCTGCTGCGCCGCGTGGTGGCCGAGGTTAAGGCGGTGAATGGCGTGTCGCTGTCGCTGCGCGCAGGTGAAACCCTTGGTCTGGTGGGTGAAAGCGGCTCAGGCAAAACCACGCTTGGCCTGGCGCTGCTCCGCATGGCGGATAGCCAGGGCAGCATTGTCTTTGCCGGGCAGGATTTGCAGGCACTTTCCACCCGCGCACTGCGCCCCTGGCGGCGGCGGATGCAAATTGTCTTCCAAGACCCCTTCGGCGCACTCTCACCGCGCTTGAGTGTTGCGGAAATCATCGGTGAAGGCTTGGAAGTGCATGAAGCCGGCCTGCCACGCCCAGAACGCCTGATGCGCGTGGCGGAGGCTTTGCGCGAAGTGGGGCTCGATCCCAGCATGGCGGAACGCTACCCGCATGAATTTTCCGGTGGTCAGCGCCAACGCATCGCCATTGCGCGCGCCATGGTGCTCAAGCCAAGCCTGGTGGTGCTGGATGAGCCGACCAGCGCGCTGGATGTCAGCGTACAGGCGCAGGTGGTGGATTTGCTGCGCGATTTGCAGGCGCGCCATGGGTTGGCCTATCTGTTCATCTCTCATGATCTCCGCGTTGTACGCGCCATGGCGCATCGTATTGCGGTGCTGAAGGATGGGCTTGTGGTGGAAGAAGGTGAGGCGGCAGCGCTGGTGCAGGCACCCAAGCAAGCCTATACGCGGCAATTGATGGCGGCCGCTTTCGACCTGACCAGCAATGAAAAGGCAACGACCCTACAGTGAGTGAATTGGAACGTCTCAAGGCCATGCTGGATGCCGAGCAGGTGAAGCTTGGCGTCAGCCTGCGCCGCATGAATTCGCCAGGCTCCCCGGTCTATCGCACCTGGGAAAATGTCTGGCCAACCGCAACCATCCTGACCACCAGCTTTCTGGCGCTGAAATTTGGCGGCGCGCCACTCGAAGCGCTTGGCGTACAGCAGGGTGGCACCTGGGCCGGCATGGTGGTACTTGGCATTGGCTGTTGGTGGTGGCTCAAGAAGATCATGCCGAAAATCAAGGATGGCGTGTTTGAACGTACCGCCGCCTTGGCGCTTTCATCGCCGCATGAATTTGATTTCCTCTGGTCCAAAAGCATCCTGAGCCTTTACGCTAAGTTGCCCGATGGTACGGAATGGGCAGCGACCAGGCGGGATGATTGGCGCGCCTTTGTGCGCCGGCTGGATGAAGCATTGTCAAAGGAAAACGCGTAATGGCCATTCTGCTTTCAACCAAGGCGCATACCATGCAGGATTGGAAGGCGGCGCTGCTTGCCGTTGATCCCAGCCTGGAAATTCGTCTGTTCCCGGATGCGGGCGACCCGGCGGAAATTGAAGCCGCGGTGGTCTGGACCGCGCATGACATGATGGAACTCCGCCGTTATCCGAACTTGAAACTGATTGTTTCCATGGGCGCTGGCGTTGACCATTTGCTGCGCGCACCGGGACCGCCGCCAGGTATTCCGGTGGCGCGGCTGAAAGATGTGTTGCTGACCAGCGCCATGGCGGAATGGGTGCTGCTGAATGTGCTGCGCTTTCATCGGCAGGATCCTGAATACCGCGCGCTGCAACAGCGCAAGGAATGGCTGGAGCTTTCGGCGCCGAGTACCGCCGAACGGCGCATCGGTATTTTGGGCATTGGCGAATTGGGCAGTGCCTCGGCGCGCGTGCTGACCTCACTTGGATTTCCGGTGATGGGCTGGTCGCGCAGCCCAAAGACACTGCCCGGCGTACAGACCTTCCATGGCGCGGAGGGGCTGATGGCCATGGCGGCGCAAAGCGCTATCCTGATCTGCCTGCTGCCTCTCACGCCGCAAACACGTGGTGTATTGAATGCGAAGCTGCTTTCCGCGCTGCCGCGCGGTGCCTATGTGATCAATGGCGCACGCGGCGGGCATATGGTTGCGGAAGATATGCTGGCGGCGCTTGATTCCGGCCATCTCGCCGGCGCCGCCTTGGATGTGTTTGAACCCGAGCCCCTGCCCGTGGAAAGCCGCTTCTGGTCACACCCCAAGGTATTCCTGACGCCGCACGCCGCAAGCATCACTATCCCATCCAGCGTCGCGCCTCAGGTAGTGGAGAATATCCATAATATGCGCGCCGGGCGGCCGCTGATCAATCTGGTGGATTTCAGCCTGGGGTATTGAAGGCCTTCAAAGCGTGGCACCGCCATCAATGGCGAGTTCAGAGCCAGTCATATAACCACTGTCATCAGACAGAAGGAACAAAACAAGTCGCGCCACTTCATCCGCCGTGCCCTGTCGCCCCATGGGCACGGATTTGAGCCGCGCGGCATTTTCTTCTGGCGAGCGGATATCCAGCATCGGTGTGGCGATTGGCCCGGGATGGACAGAATTCACACGTATGCCACGCGGCGCGAGTTCCAGCGCAGCCGATTTCGTCATGCCGCGGAGCGCCCATTTTGTGGCACCATAAGCAAAAGCGCGCGCGGAGCCACGCAGCCCGGCGGTGGAGGAAATATTGACGATCGAACCTCCCCCCGCCCTTTCCATCGCCGGCACCACCGCCTTCATGCCAAGAAAACAGCCCAGCTGGTTGATGCGCGTATGGCGTTCAAACAGTGCGGCGTCGGTTTCCATCATCAGCTTTGGCACATAAATGCCGGCATTATTCACCAGCCCACTTAGCGGGCCGAGCGCTTCAGCCGCCGCAACGGCGCGCGCCCAAGCCGCTTCTTCGGTGACATCAAGCTTGAGGAATTGCGCGGCGGGTCCAAGTTCGCGCGCCAGTGCTTCGCCTTCGGCGTCCAGCACATCGCCAAGAATGACGCGGGCACCCTCTGCCACCAAAAGCCGCGCTTCCGCTGCACCCTGCCCGCGCGCGGCACCTGAAATTAGAATAACTTTTCCATTGAAGCGTCCCATGGTCTGCCACCTTTGCTTACAGGGGCATCATGGCATCCGGCTTAGACCCTGGAAAGCCGAGCCGTGGCTTTCCAGGGTGATGCCTGGCAGCCTTAGGCCGCGCGGATTTCGCTAAGGAAGCGTTCCACCTGCTTCTTTAGCGCCACGCCATCCTTGCTAAGCGTCCCGGCCGCCGAGAGCAGTGAGGTCGCGGCACTACCTGTCACATTCGCCGCTTGGCTGACCTGGGTGATATTGCCCGCTACTTCCGTGGTGCCGACCGCAGCCTGCTGCACATTGCGTGCAATTTCTTGCGTCGCGGCGCCCTGTTCTTCAACGGCTGAAGCAATGGCCGTTGAGCTTTGGCTCAGTTGATCGATGGTTTCCGCGATATGCGTGATCACCCGCGCGGAACGTTCGGTCGCTTCCTGCATGGCCTTGATCTGGGAAGCGATTTCATCTGTCGCCTTGGTGGTTTGGGAGGCAAGCGCCTTCACTTCTGATGCCACCACCGCAAAGCCTTTGCCAGCTTCGCCTGCACGTGCTGCTTCGATCGTGGCATTCAGCGCCAGCAGATTAGTCTGCCCTGCAATATCATTGATGATGCGGACAACATCACCAATGCGTTGCGCCGCTTCGGTCAGCCCTTGGACTTCCTGCGTGCTGCTACGTGCCTGGCCCACCGCTTCATTAGTCATACGGCTAGCTTCGGCCACCTGCTGCGCGATTTCACGGATGGAAGCGGAAAGTTCCTCGGTTGCAGAGGCGACCGTCTGCACATTCTGTGTCACCTGTTCAGATGCAGCGGCTACGGCGGTGGATTGACCGGAGGTTTCCTCGGCCGTGCGGGCCATATCCTGAGCCGTCCCTTGCAAGCGGGAGGAGGCCTGCGTCACATTGCCCACCACCTCGCCAATACTTTGCTCGAACTTATCTGCAAGCGCGTTCATCGCGATGCGACGTTCTTCTGCCGCATGTTGCTTCTGCGATTCCTGCGCTTTACGAAGTTCTTCGGCTTCCATCATACCGTTTCGGAAAACTTCCAGTGCTTCTGCCATGGTCCCGATTTCATCCCGCTTGTCACGGCCGGGAATTGCGGTCGATAGATCACCCCGTGATAGGGCGCGCATTGCTTCTGTCATCCCCGTGATCGGGCGTGTGATACCGCGTGCCAGGATGAAGCCAACAACTAGGGCCGCCATCAACATGGCAAGCGCGAAAGCGGAACCATAGGTCAGGATCTTCCAAGCTTCAGCGGCATTTGTCTGATTGAGCTTGGCAAGATCACGCTGCAATACATCCTCAACCGTCTTCATCAGGTCAATGCGATCCGTGGTTGCCTTGAACCAATCACGCGCATTCACGCCACCAAGCGGTTTTTCCGCCCCTGTTTCCACCGCGATCCGGCGCAGCCGTTCTGCTTCCGCGATAATTGGTCCACTCAGGGTCTGTTGTGCAGCTGTGCGTTGCGCTTCGGTGGCATAAGACTGGAAGCCGGAAAGATAAGAAACTTGTTCCGCGAGGATAGTCAATAATGTTCGATACTGAGCGGGCGTGAACTGGCCGGAAGCGAAGCCCGCCGATCCGGTCGCCCTTTCCTGGCCGGCGCGCTCCTTCGCGGCCAGGAAGTTGAAATAGGCAAGCAGATTGGCTGTAACAGCAGGAGAATCCGAAAATTTCACAGATTCCTGAGGCACCGCCAGAAGGTTTGTAATCACCGAAGTGTAAAAACGGAAAGAGTCCGGTCCAATAATTCTCAAGCCCGTGACATCGGCACGCTTGCCTTCAAGTTCGCTTAGGCCCGCCATCCCCTTTTCCACACTTTGGCGAAGCTCGGTGCTATAGTCTGACAACGACAGACCGCGCAGCGTATCGCGCACGATCGCAATCTGGCCATCCGTATCCCGCCGCTGGGCCTGAAGCTCAGCCCCCATCTGTTGGCCACGGCTGCCGATGAATAGCGCCGACATGCCGCGTTCCTTCTGTAATTCATGCACAAGGTCGCTGATGCGGGAGCTGAAATGGCTGAGCGCCTGAAGCTGATCAGCCTGACGCACTGTCTGCAGTTGCTGCGAAATAACAAGACCGCTCATGACCAGTACCGCCAGGATTGGCAAGGCTATGGCAAAAGCAAGACGTGTTGCTATCTTCAATGAGGAGCCAATCTGCGGCATAAGGGAAGCCTTCCTAAAAACATAAACTAATCCGTTGCTTAAAATAGAATCATGAAGATAGAATGAGGACGGCGCAGGCATAATTCTGCATAATTAAGCAGCGTTGGTTATCAAGGTCTGAAGGATGAGTGCCGAATAAACCCGTGGATGAGTGACCAGCGCTACTTGGGCAACATCACGAACTACCTCTGATTTGCCAAAATGCGCCGCCGCTGTTCATACTCCGGCAAGTTTCAAGAGTGTGGGTGCCAGCGCCTCTCGGTCGGCACTTCCGCCGGATGCTTTTGATTCTTGTTGACGAAGGTGCAGTCCTTTCAGGTTTGGGTCCATGTCCGTAAATCTTTCAGCGAAAACGCGAATGTCTACCTCTACCGAGGCTGACGCCATCATCATCGGCGCCGGTATTTCCGGTATGTATCAGCTGATCCGGCTCCGCGAACTCGGCATGAAGCTCCGCGTCTTTGAAGCGGGCTCCGATGTCGGCGGTACCTGGTACTGGAACCGCTATCCCGGTGCGCGATTTGATTCCGAAAGCTGGTCCTATGGCTATTCATTCTCGGAGGAATTGCTTCAGGAATGGGAATGGCCCGAGCATTTCGCGGCTCAGCCGGATACGCTGCGGTATCTGAATTACGTCGCTGAGAAGTTTGATGTCCGAAAACACATTACCTTCAATAGCCGCGTCAAGACAGCGCTTTTCGATGATGCGCTGAACATCTGGACCGTGACGCTGGAAACTGGCGAGACCTGTTGCGCGCCCTTGCTGATCACGGGGCTCGGGCCACTTTCGGCGCCAACCTTGCCCAATATCCCAGGGCGTGATTCCTTTCAGGGCCGAGCCTTTCATACCGCCCGTTGGCCGCATGATCCGGTCGATTTTACTGGCAAGCGCGTTGGCATCATCGGCACGGGTGCAACCGCCATTCAGATCATCCAAACCATCGCCAAGGATGTCGGCCACCTGACAGTGTTTCAACGCACGCCGAATTGGGCGGCCCCCTTGCATAACCGCAAGATCACCCCGGAAGAACAGGTAAAGATCAAGTCTAGCTACCCGGAAATCTTCGCCCGCTGCCGTGAAACCGCAACCTGTTTCATCCATCAGACAGACCCGCGTAAGGCCTTGGAAGTCTCTGCCGAAGAACGCGAAGCCTTCTGGGAAAAGCTTTATGCCGAACCCGGCTTTGGCATTTGGGTCGGCAATTTCGCCGATGTGCTGACCAATAAGGAAGCCAATGCTTTGGCGAGCGATTTCATGGCACGCAAGATCCGCCAAAGGGTAAAGGACCCGGCGGTTGCGGAACGACTCATCCCGAAAAATCACGGCTTCGGCACAAGGCGCCTGCCTTTGGAAAGCGGCTATTACGAGGTTTATAATCAACCTAATGTACGTCTGGTGGACATCACGGAAACGCCGATCGAGTGCATCACGCCGGAAGGCATCAGAACCAGCGCCGAGCATTTCGGATTCGATATCCTGATTTTCTCCACCGGGTTTGATGGTGTGACCGGCCCTTATGATCGGATAGATATCCGCGGCCCTGGTGGACGGAGCCTAAAGCAGGAATGGATCGCCACACCAAAGACCTTTCTTGGTGTCATGGCCGAAGGCTTTCCGAATATGCTGATGATCCTCGGCCCCCACACGGCGCGCGGCAATATCCCGCGCAATATCGAAGAAATTGTGGATTGGGTAACCGGCCTTGTCATGCACATGCGCAAGCACGGCCTGACGCGCGTTGAACCGAAGCCCGATGCCGTGCACTGGTGGGCCGAAAAGGTTGAGGAGGCCGTGGCCGGGTTGCTTTTTGCTGAGGTAAATTCTTGGCAGACTGGCATCAATCGCAATGTCGAAGGGCGTGATATCCGTCGCACCCTTGGCTATTATGGTGGTGCCGTGGAATATCGCCGCATCGCTGATGAGGTTGCCGCTGGTGGCTACCGGGAATTCAGCTTCGCCTGACGCGTCGTAAGAAAAAGGGAGGATCACACATGCAATCCAAAACCACTCCAACCCGTCGTTCGCTGCTAGCGCTTGGCGCCGGCGTTGCGCTGTTCACGCCCAGCATCCTCAGCGCTCAGGAGGCAAATTGGCCCAACCGTCCGCTGCGTATCATCGCGGCGTTTCCAGCCGGCAGTGGCACGGATAGCCTCGCGCGGTTCTATGGTGAACGTCTGGGCCGCATCTTTGGCCAGAATTTCGTGATCGAGAATATTGGCGGCGCCAATGGCGCGATTGGTGCGCGCGCTGCCGCGCGCGCCGCGCCTGATGGCTACACGATCTTTTTCGGCTCCGTTTCCACCCATGCCGCCAATCCGCATCTGATGCGTGAACCGGGCTATGATCCGCTGCGGGATTTCACCCCTCTTTCCATGATCAGCATCAACCCGCTTGGTGTCTTGGTGCGTGCGGATAATCCTGCGCGTGATCTGCAAGCCTTCATTGCCCATGCACGTGCAAATCCTGGCGCACTCAATTACGGCATCGGCAATGCTGGCGGGCTGGCGGGGACGCATTTGCTCAGCCAGGCCGCTGGCTTCAAGGCAGAACAGATCTCCTATCGCGGTACGCCGCAGGCCATGGCGGATTTGCTCGGCGGGCGGTTGCATTTTCTCGTGACCGATCTTGGGCCGGCAGTGGAGCATTTGCGCGCTGGCACCATTCGCGCGCTTGCTGTTACCACCGCACGGCGCGTTGATACCCTGCCGGATGTGCCAACCGTTGCCGAAGCAGCGCTACCTGGCTTTGATTTCGCTTCCTGGAATGGCTCCTGGATGCCGGCGCGCACGCCGCCTGCGATCATTGCGCGGCTCAATCGTGAAATTCAAATCATCGGCCAAAGCGATGAGGCCAAACGCCATATTGGTGCACTTGGCATTGTTTCCACCACCAGCACGCCGGAAGCGCTTGGGGAATTCAATCGTCGCGAATTGGCGCTTTGGGCGCGCATCGCGGCTGAAGCCAATGTCGCGAAGGAGTAGAGAGCGGCGAAAAACGCCCCCTCCGCCTGGGAAAAAATGTTGAATGATGGCACCGCTTTGTTGCAGTGCCATTGGCCGGCGTTCTACCATTCACCGGCGGCGGAAGCGATACAAAAGACGCTCCGCCGATTCATGCCCCACAAGAACTTCCTCGATCCGAGCAATTTCCTGCTCAGAGACCAAGGCGTTTTCGGAGCGGAGCAGTTTGCCGACCTGCGCCCGGAATTCCTCTTGCACTGCGAGATAAATCTGTTGAGAGCCCAGGCGTCTGCCGGTATCTTCGACCCGTCGGGCGATACGCGCCATGGCTTCGATTTCCTCCAAACCATCGGCTTGATCAGGATGAAAATCGAGAAGCGGTTGGGTTACATGGACCGTTACCAATTCGCGATAAGTGGCGCGGCAGAATTGCTCGAGGTTGCGCCGATGTGCTGGCAGCATGGCAATGACTTGCCTGGTATTGATCCTTGGCAAGCTTTCGAATTGCGAAAGCACGGCACCGATTTCCGCGGCAAGGCGCGTGCCTGTTTCAAAATCATCCTCCATGAGGGTTGGCAATGTGGTAGTGACCCAATCATTAAGGGTTTGTTCGATCACACCGGCTGTTTGTGGAGGGAAATCCTTGTGAATGGACAGCAGGATGGATGGGCGCAATGCACGTTGCAGCAGGGCATTAAGCGCGGCGGTGAAGACGAAGCGCCCTTCTTGCGCGGGACCGGCCAGCGCAGAGCGCAAAACCTCCGGCGCACAATCGCCGCTTATCTGGCTCATCCCGTCCCAAAGGGATGACGCATGGCGCCACAGTCCATTGGACAAGGCAATCATGCTATCGAATTCTTTTTGACCGAAACCGGCGAGTGCCCATGACGGACCGGGCGACATGCGATCCTTGGCTTCGGACGCTACCCGCCATAGGTTTCGCCCAGCACGATCGATCATTTTCGGGTCTTCCAAGCTCGCGCCGCGCAATTCCAGCGCAAAGGCATCGAGGTCCGGGCCAAGAGCGAGTTTGAGTGCCTCCATCAGGGGGCCTATCGCATTGCGCGGAATTCGTCCTTCCGCTCGGCGCCACTGGGTCGGTTCGACCAATGCACCCGCGAGAGGCAGAAAGAGCAACCGCATGAGGCTGGCAGGCCTTGGCGGACGCAAGCGCTTGAGTCGCGGCAAGGATGACCCGAGTAGGCGTTCGTGAATCTCCGCGTTTGAAAGCCGGTCAACTAGGGCGACAATTTTGGCCAAAGCCTCATCTGAAGCGATTTCGATCGACTCCCCCAAATTGCGTGCCTCGGAAAATACTTGGGCCTTAGCTTGGAGGGTTCCGGACGCTGTGGCACGTTTATTGGCATCATCATCGCCAGCGGCAGGTTGCGAATCCTGGGCCAGCTTGGTCAAGCGCCACCTCGTGGTCACCTTTCGATCATCCGTATATTGCGGCAAGCGAAGCTTGGATCGAGGGCGCTTGAGTGGCTTGATGCGATTTTCGTAGGTGATGGAAAAGCTGATGAGGTTTTCGTTGCGCGCGACAAGTTCGGTCACATCACCGCTGCGCCAATCCGCCCTGTCGCGTACCACTTGCGTGGTACGACGTGGCGTTTCACCCGCATTCTTGTCGTTCCCAAGCCATATTTTCGCTTCGCGTGGCAAGATGGGGGAGATCAGCGCCATTTCCCATATCGCTGCACTACGCTTGTTTGGCGCCGCTGCGCCCCATAGAGCCATCGGGGTCTTCCAACCATCCATCACCCAATCAGGACCGCGTGCGCATTCCAGCATATTGTCCCATTCGCCCCGCCATTCGGGTACCAGTAGTCCCAGATCTGCAATCAGGTTATCCGTGGCGTTAAGGGCGATTTTTGCGCATTGGATCGTCTGGCGCGCGGTCTGCTGAACGAAATTCGCCGCCTGAAGGTGCGTACTGTCAGCCGGTTGTTCGGCTGCCCAGCTGGCGATTTCCTTGGTCATCCGGCTCAGGCTTTCCACCATTCGTCGCAGCCGGGCATCTTCCAAACCAATTTGCGGGGTAGTCCCACTCAAGGCGTTTGCCAATTCGTCGAGATCAGCCGAAAATTTTGCCAGCGGCTGACCGGCGATTTTTGCCGACCGCGCAACGGCGCGTTCGGCACGCCTGAGAAATTCCTCATCATCAGGATCATTGCTGCGTCCTGCCGCCTCGGCACTCGTTTCAGCGGCAGCAATAAGGCTTTCAAACAGCATGGTCTTGATGAGGCGCTGGCAAGAAACCTCTCGGCGTTGCGCATCCTTCGCGGCCAAGGCGGCACTCCGCCCGGCAAGACCCTGCGCTGCCAGGCGTTGGGCTTCATAGCGGATGCCAATCGGCGAGATATCACGTGCCTCACCAAGGACTTCCCATAATTGGCGATCAAAAAGCGTGGGCGAACAAACTTCGGTCATCATTGCCCAGGGCAAAATGAGCATGCCGCGTCCACCAGAAGGATTAATCGCGACCAATTCCAGATTTTGTCCCGATGCGGAACGGCGAATGCGCGCATTCAGCAGCAAGGGTGTCGTGAAGGGCACGGTCGCGCCCCTTTCACGAAAGCTCGCCGGCTCGAAGAGTGCCGACCTGAAGCGGTCAAGATCGGGCAGGGATTCGCTCATGGGGCACAAATATCAGAAAAAAAGGCGCTTTGGGAAGAATGCTACTCGGGCATCACGCGCGGTGTCGCCGATTATCCGCTACGGCCATTATGAATTTCGATAGGTGTTTTCAACCCTTGGTGGATTGCCATGATAATCGCTGCGTCGTCCCCAGGGTTTAAATGATGCGATAAATTAGGGGTTCCCGGCAGGTCGGCCGCTGGCAATTTTCCGCCGTAATCGTAAAGGGCCGGGCAAAGGTCCCCGTGGAAAGCCAGGTGACATGCGGCGCCAGCACCACATTCGGCAAGGCGAGTAGCGGGTCGGCGGGGTCCGCCGGTTCAGCGGCAAAAACATCCAGCCCCGCTGCCGCCAAACGGCCAGATTGCAGCGCCGCCACCACGCCGCCTGGTCCACCAAGCCGCCACGGGCAGTATTCACAAGGACAGCGCCCGGCTTCATGCGGGCGATTGCTGCCCTGTTGAGTGGACCGCGCGTTTCGAGCGTTTCGGGGATATGCAGTGAGAGCAGATCGGCGTCCGCCCAAAGTGCCTCCAGCGGGCGGAAGCTGCCGATCTCTTCGGGCTCCGGGGCGCGGGCGGTGTACAAGACCTCACACCTCATGGCCTCCAGGATGAGGGGCGAGAAGCTTCGGCGCGGCGAAGTATCCAACCAGCCCGACCTTCCGCCCGCCCAGTTCAAACAACCCGTCCTGCAAGGCCGGCGACTGGAACCAGCCACGCCCGGCGCGTGTCTCAGCATCGAAAAAGGCAATGCGGCGGAGCGCCAAGCCATCAATACAGAGTCGACCGGCCACGCAAATATTTCAAGAGACTTGAGTGGCCCATGCTGGCTTCAGAGCTGGTCACTGCCGACGAAACATCTCAGGTGATAACAGAATAGAGATCCTCGAAAGCGTCATACCTTGGTGCCATCTCAAATCACTGACTCTTTAATCTTTGGACGCGGGGGCGGAAGATAAATCGTTCCGCCGCTTCCTGTCCGATAAGGATATCCTTAATGCGCGCCACTTCCAGCGACCCGACAACCGATTGAGGGTTTTCTTTCAGATGTTTTTCCATTTGCGCACGAAATTCATCCTGGAGATCCTCATAAGTCTTAGGCGATCCAAAACGACGGCCCGCATCTTCCAGGCTACGTCCAATGCGTGCCATGGTCTCGATCTGGTCAAGACCTGCAATATCCTCGGCCGATAATTCAAGTAGGGCTTGAATCACATGCACCCAGACAACCTCACGATATGTTGCATTACAGAATTGATCTAAATTGCGGCGATAGGAAACAAGTTCCCTTGCGTCAGTTCTCGCCGTAATACGCGGTAGATCTTCAAGCGCCAAGATCACCATGCCGACTTCCCTGGCAAGGTGTGCGCCAGTTGCGAAATCTTGCTCCCACAGGGCCGGCAGAGTTTCGTTCACCCAATTGTTTAGGATGGTTTCAACTACTGGTGTAACAAGAACTGGTAGATCCTGAAACAAGGAGATAAAATTTGAAGGATATGCAGCGCGTTGCAATAGCGTATTTAACGCAGCAGCAAATACTGAATTGCTCTCATTGGCTGGCCCAATCAATGCGCTACGCAGTCCCTCAGGGTGACAAGGACCTGCAATTTGCTTCAAGCCATCCCATAATGGGCCGGCGTGACGCCATAACGCGCCGGCGAGAGCAGTGATGGTATCAAAATCCGAACGAGTGAACCCTATCTTTGACCAAGTGGCACCATAATGAAGACGCGGTACCGCCAAAGCTGCAGCTTCCCATAATTGTCTGCCTACTCGATCAACCAGCTTTTCTTCGTCAAGGTTGGCGCCGCGCAACTGAGACGTTATCACTTCGACGTGTGATCCAAGAACTGGAGTGAGTCCTTCCAAGAACGGAGCAAGTGCGGAACGTGGGATGCGCCCGTCTGTGCGCTTCCAGTGCAACGGATCCACTAAAGCCCCGGCAAGCGGTATGAACAGCAAGCGCAGAAGATTTGCAGGCCTGGCGGGACGAAGGCGCTTCAGGCGTCGCAAGGAAGGCCTAAGCAGCGCCTCATGAACCTCCGGTTTACCGAGACGATCCACCAGGGCTACGATCTTCACCAGTGCTTTGTCAGAAGCAACCTCGATCATGCCGCCCAAGGAGCGGGTTTCGCTCAATTTTGAGGACTTTCCGGGCAACTTTGTTGGTGCGTTCTCTGCGCGGCCCGATGTCCCCTGGGAACTCTCAGATGAATTCTTGTTTGTGCTGGCTTGATTTAGTGCTCTGTTATCCCCTTTAAAGCGTTCGACGATAACCTTGCGTTTCTGTATGACCAATGGCGAGATGCGGTTTTCCAAGGCTATCGAAGAACCAATTAGATTTTCATTACGTCCAACCAGTTCCATCAAATTGCCGCTTCGCCAATCGGATTTTTCGCGCACTATTTGTATGACGCGCGGTGGAGTATCCAGAAATTCGCTTGATGCGCTGAGCCAAGCCTTTCCTTCGCGTGGAAGGACGGGCGCGATCAACGCCATTTCCCATATGGCGGCGCGCCGTTGTCTCAACTCGGCACCTAGCCAAAGTGCCAAGGGTATTTTCCAACCATCCAGCACCCAATCGGGTCTTCGCGCGCGTTCAAATATAGCTTGTTTTTCCTTCTGCCATTTTGGTATCAGAAGGCCAAGATCAGCCATCAATGCATCCGCCTGTGCCAAAGCGACTTCGCCGCATTGTAGTGTTTGGCGGGCGCTAAAAGCGACAAAATTTGCTGCTTTAACATGCGCAGCTTCCTGCGGTTCCTGCGCGATCCATTCCGTGATCTCGTCCACTACTCTTTTTAGTTCTGCCAACATTTGGCGTACCCGTGCATCTACACCTTTCAATTCCGGGGTTACGCCACTCAAGGTTAAGGCCAAATACTCAAGGTCAGCGGTAAAATCGGAAAGACTCATTCCGGCCATCGCTGCAGCACGCGCAACTGCGCCCTCGTCTCCCTGTGAAAGTAGCCTCTCATCTTCGGCGGGCGAGCGTCGAGCAGCTTTATATGACGCGTCGCTGGCGGCGATAAGGCTGGCAGCCAACTTGCCGCGAATGACGCGTCGACTCTCCTTTTCTCTGCGCTGGGCATTCTTCGCCATCAGCGCAGTCTGCCGCCCAGCCAAGCCAGAGGCCGCCAGTCGTTGCGCCTCAATCCGAATACCGATGGGAGAAATATCGTTGCTTGTCGCCAGACTTTCCCACAAATGACGATCGAACAGTGTTGGCGAACAGATTTCCAACATTGATGACCAAGGCAAGATCAGCGCACCGCGCCCGCCTGACGGATTGGGCACAACCATTTCGAAGCCACGCCCTGATGCCACGGCGCGGATACGCGCATTGAGCAGCAGCGGCGTCGTAAAAGGAACGGTGGCGCCCCTTTCACGAAAGCTCGCAGGCTCAAAGCTATCCGCCTGGAAGCGGTTTAGTATGGCAGCAGGCTTGGACATGTCATGATCATAACAGGATTTCAGTATGAAAGTGAAGATTTCGTCTCAGGGTTGTAATCAGGCATAGAAGGCTGCGTGGAAATTAACGCCAGACGTGTGCTGTGACGAAATCTTAATCTTTGCGATGGTTTTGAGCTTTGGGTCGTAAAGACTTGGTCTCTAGGCTACACGGTGCAGCAATAACTCGTCGGATTGAAGTCGCCGGCAATTATCGGCCGCCAGGCTGAAAGATCGGGCAAAGGTCCCCGTGGAAAGCCAGGCCACATGTGGCGCCAGCACCACATTCGGCAAGGCGAGTAACGGGTCGGCGGGGTCCACCGGTTCAGCGGCAAAAACATCCAGCCCCGCTGCCGCCAAACGGCCAGATTGCAGCGCCGCCACCAGCGCCGCCTGGTCCACCAAGCCGCCACGGGCAGTATTCACAAGGACAGCGCCCGGCTTCATGCGAGCAATTGCCGCCTTATTGAGCAAACCGCGCGTTTCTGGTGTTTCTGGGATATGAAGCGAGACCACATCGGCCTCAGCCAACAGCGCCTCAATGGAGCGAAAGCTTCCAATCGCCTCGGGCTTCGGGGCGCGGGCGGTGTACAAGACCTCGCACCCCATGGCCTGCAGAACGGGGGCGAGTAGCTTCGGCACTGCGCCATACCCAAACAGCCCCACTTTCCGACTACCCAGTTCAAACAACCCATCCTGCAAGGCCGGCGGCTGGGACCAGCCGCGCCCGGCGCGCGTTTCAGTATCGAAATAGGCAATACGGCGGAGCGCGCCCAACATCAGCAGCAAGGTCATTTCTGCCACCGCCCGGCTATTCGTGCCTGGCAGATTGCATACCGCAATGCCGCGCGCGCGGGCCGCTTCCAAATCAATCGTGTTCACGCCAACGCCGATTTTCTGGATCAGGCGAAGCTGGGGGGCGGCGGCGATATCGGCGGCCGTGATGGGGCGGAGCACATGCCAAATCACCTCGATCTCCGGCAGCAGGCGCGCATAGAGCGCGGTATCGGCTTCCGGGCAGATGGTCAGATCAATGCCGGGCAAGCTGGCCAACTGTGCGGCCAGCCCCGGACCGGCATTATAATGCAGCAACACCTTCATGACCGGGACCGCCCAAGATAGGCGCCACCGGCGAAGCGTGCGCGCGCGCCGAGGCTTTCTTCCACGCGCAAGGCTTCGTTCCATTTCGCCATACGCTCTGACCGGGCGAAGGAACCGACCTTCAATTGCCCGACACCCCACCCCATGGCCAGGTGGACAATGGTGACATCCTCGGTTTCGCCCGACCGGGCGCTGACAATGCCGGCGAAGCCCACTTCCCGCGCGGCGTCCCAGGCGGCTTTGGTCTCGGTCAATGTACCACGCTGATTGGGTTTGATCAGGACGGTATTGGCGGCACCGATAGCTGCAGCGCGGCGCACCCGCGCGGCATCCGTCACCAGGAAATCATCACCGACCACTTGGATGCGCCCGCCCACTTCGCGCGTGAAGGCGGCAAAGCTCGCCGCGTCATCCTCGGCCAGCGGGTCTTCGATGGACGCGATCGGATAGGCAGCGATCCAGCCGAGCAACATGCGGATCATCTCATCCGTGCCGAGTTCGCGGCCTTCAAGGCCGAGCTTGTAACGCCCGCCCTTGCCGAAATCTGTCGCAGCAATATCAAGCGCAATCGCCACTTGTTTACCCGGCGTGAACCCTGCTTTTTCGATGGCGGCGACAAGAGTTTCCAAAGCCTGTTCATTGGCGGTGAAGGCGGGCCACCAGCCACCTTCATCGGCGACCCCTTGCAAAAGCCCGCGCTGTTTCATGATGGCGCCGGCGGCGCGATAGACCTCCGCGGTCCAATCGAGCGCCTCGGCAAAGCTGGTGGCGGCGGGGCACATCACCAGAAAATCCTGAATATCCACGCGCCGCCCGGCATGGGCACCACCGCCCAGAATCTGGATTTGCGGCAAAGGCAAAACATCTGGCGAATCACCGCCCAAATAGCGCCATAGCGGCACAGCTTCCGCCGCAGCAGCAGCATGCGCGGCGGCCATGGAAATGGCGAGTGTTGCATTGGCGCCCAGGCGCGTTTTTTGCGGCGTGCCATCACGCGCGATCAACCGCGCATCCAGCCTAGCTTGCGCGCGCGCATCCATCCCCAGCAAGGCAGGGGCCAATTCGCGGTTCACGGCATCTACCGCGCCCGTCACGTCATAACCGCCAAAGGCAGCGCCACCATCGCGCTTGTCCAAAGCCTCCCCGCTGCCGGTGCTCGCCCCTGCCGGGGCAATGGCGCGGCCTGTAGCACCTCCGGCCAGGGTGATTTCCGCCTCAACGGTTGGCCGGCCTCTGCTGTCCCAAACGCGGCGTCCGCGAATGGCGGTGATGATGGTGCTGTTCATGCGCCGATTTTTTCCCCCCAGGCCGCGCGCACCGCCAACAGGCGATCTGTGGGCTTGGTCAATAAGGCACGCGCCACACGGCGCACGCGGTTTTTGTCATGTTCTTCGGTCAGGTATTCGACTGGGCTTTTGCCGTCCACCCGTGCGAGGAAAAGCCCCGGCAGCAGCCGCGCCGCGCGCGCTTCCAGCGCATCCG
>JBIIGZ010000228.1:0-4447 GCA_044236185.1 Roseomonas sp.
CGCATTTCACCGGATAAACCGAATAGGCATGGGTGTAATTCATCACGCAATTGATGCCGCGATCCACCTGTTTGGAACTGCCGGCGAAATCAATATGCATCGTCTCACCCTTGATGGTGACGGCGCACACGATGCGCGTAATCGCCTCATCAAAGCCATCCGCTTCCAGGGCGGAATGCCAGGTGCCATCAGGCAGCGCCGCAATGGCGCGGCGCATGGCCGCATCGGCGCGCTGATGCAGCGCAGCCCCCAGCCCTTGTAGATCAGGCAGGCCCGTATCACCCAGAAATTCATCAACGCCGCGCGCGCAGACCTCATTCGCGATCACCTGCGCTTCCAGATCGCCCATGACCTGCCGTGGCAGCCGTACATTCGCGAGCAAGACCTCCGCCAAACCCTCATTGCGCTTGCCGGCGCGAAACAGGCGGGAAGGGGGGATGCGGATGCCTTCTTCAAACAACTCCCGGCAATCGGCAGACCAAAGCGCGCCGCCAACATCAGGCGAATGGGAAATGGACCCAGCGAAGCCAACCAAGCGTCCCTGGTGGAAAATCGGGCTGACGGCGGTGAAATCTGGCAAATGCCCGGTGGCAAGCCAGGGATCATTGGTAATGACGCAATCGCCAGGCTGCCAGGTCTCGGCCGGGAAGCGTTCCAGGAACAGCTTGGTGGTTTTCGGCAGAATGCAGGAAAAGGAGGCGATACCCCCCGTATTCTCACTGATCGAATCGCCATTGCGATCCATCAGCACTGTCGCGAAATCATTTGATTCACGCACAATGGTGGAAAAGGCGGTGCGCAGCAGGCCGGTTGCGGCTTCATCGGCAATGGAAATCAGGCGCGACCAGTAGATTTCAAGGCTGATCGGATCAAAGGCTTCCGTCTGGTTCTGCGCTGCCATGATGCTCCATCCCAAGGCGTTCCATGCGTGGCGCATGGCGCGAGCATCGGACGCCCGGATGGCTGGCGCGTCAAGTCAATCGGGCTTGGCTTCTTCGGCAGGCGCGATGGTGATCAGGCCAAGCTTCATCAGCCAGACCATGCCCATCGCTGCACGTGCGCGTTGGTCCGGCGGGAGCGTGCCGCCCAATTCCGCTGCCGTCGCGCTGCCTTGCGCGAGGCGTTCCAGCATTGCTTGAAAGCCATTGAGGGAGGGCAGCAATTGACCGCGCGAAACCGCACCCGGAATGGATGCACGCTGGCGCAGCAGGTCAAGATTTGCCCCCGGCACCAGCGTGACACCCTGCTTCGGGTCCAGCCGATGCGTCGGGTAATCCGCAAACAGCATGAAGGGATCGGGGCGCGTTGGTGCCGGCTGCCGACCTGGGACCAGCGGCGCGAATTCCGTAGCCTTGGCGCGGATGCGCGCCTGTTCCTGCCAAAGGGCCAGATACTGCGGAATGATGGCGGACCAATCATAAACTCGCCGCGCGCGGAGCCTTGCCGCTTCCGCCATTTGCCGCCGCAAATTCGCATCTTCGGCCAGCCGATAATAGGCATCCGCGGCTGCGCTGATATCCATCGCAATCGCTTGAGAGGTTGCGCGCAAATAGGCGTTATAATCATCCGCGCCCATGTGGTAGCGCGTGGCAATCGGGTTGCCATTGCCGCCCATCAGGGTACGGATGCGAAACCCGGTGACGCCATCTTCCACCGTATCGCGAAAGCCATCCCAATCAGTGACCACCACGGGCAATCCCGCCGCCATTGCCTCAACCGGGGCCAGGCCAAAGGTTTCCTGGATGTTGTCTACGGGCAAGGTGAAGATATCCGCAGCCGCCCAGGCTTTTGAGCGAATCTCGGCATTCTGGCCATCCAGCAGATGCACTTTCACATCCGGGCAGGCTTGCGTTGCTGCCTCGGTAAAGGCGGGGCGCGAGCCATCATTTTCAATCCACCCCGTCAGCAGCAAATGGAGCTTCCTCCCGCGCCGTTCGGCGGCTTTTTGTAGGGCAAGGAACATCGGCAGCGGCGAAAACTTGGTCGCATTGGAAAGCCGCGCCACCAGGATGATCGCGATCTCCTCCGCCCCAATTCCCAATTCCTGGCGATAGGCGGCACCGAGCGCCGGGTCACGGCGGAAGGCATCGCAATCCACGCCAAGCGGGATCATGGGCAGCATCGGCACACCGGCCCGCGTTGCCCCCAGCGCGCCTTGCAGATAGGCGACATTTTCCTGCAATTGCCGCCGCACCATGCTCTGCACCGCGCGGGAGGTGCAGATAATGGCATCCCAAGGCTGCACCGGCGCGGTCAGCCCATGGGCCAGCGCATCCATCACCCGATCGGTGGAGGTGGTATGCGTAACCCCGCATAGGCTGAAAGCGCGCTGGTTGCCCGATCGCCGCCGCCAATAGGCATAGGTTTCCAGCCCTGGCCCCGGCAGGAATAGCGTGCCGGCTTCCGCCACAGGGCGCTGGTCTTCATAATGCGCCGTACGCACTTGCAAGTCGGGTGCACGCGCCTGGATTTCCGCTGGGAAGCCCTGCGCCTCCCGGTCATTCAGCATCAGTCCCACCAGGCTTTCCAGCCCGCCATGGCGGAGCAAGCCATTCAGGAAACTATCCCCCGCGACGCGCCGGCCCAGCATGGCGCGGCCCTGGGAGACATAACCATCAGCAGCATAGAGAATGGCAACGGAACGGGTCATGAAAAACCATACCTTGGATGATGCATCGTCACTAATTCCTTCCCTGCGCCCGATCAATGCCGCCCCGATTGTGGGGCCAAGCCTGCCGGGCTAGAGCCGCTGCATGCAGCTTGTTGAGGAAAGCGACTCGAAGACCAAGGTGGCGGTGCCTGGGCCCTTGTCAGCCTATCAGGCGAAGCTTGCCGGCCGCGAATTGGCGCCCGATTCCGCCCAGGCGGCGGCGATGGAGCGTTTGCAGGCGCTTTGGCAGGCGCTGCTTGGCTATGACCCGGCGCCTTTGGACCCGCCCGCGAAACCCACTGGACTGCTTGGGCGACTTTTTGGCCGCAATTCCGCGCCGCCGCGCCCAGAACCCCCGCGAGGGCTTTATCTGGTGGGTGAGGTGGGGCGCGGCAAATCCATGCTCATGGACCTGTTTTTCGAGACGGCTGAGGTGGCGCGCAAGCAAAGGCTGCATTTCCACGCCTTCATGCAGCAGGCGCATCGGCGCATCCATGGATGGAAGCAGGCGCATGGGGATAGCGCGGACCCCATTCCGCCCCTGGCCGATTCCATCGCTGCCGATGCCGCCTTGCTCTGCTTTGATGAATTCCAGGTCCATGACATTGCAGACGCCATGATCCTGGGCCGGTTGTTTGAGGCGCTTTTCGCCCGTGGGACCGTGATTGTCGCGACCTCCAACACAGCCCCGGATGATCTGTTCAAGGGCCAGCCGGGGCGCGATGCCTTCCTGCCCTTCATTGCCCTGATCAAGCGCCACGTGGAGGTTTGGCCCCTGGTGGCCGCCCGGGATTACCGGCGCGAAAGGATCAGAAGCCTGCCCACCTGGCATGTTCCCGCCGATGGCCGGGCTGAGGCGGCACTGGACGCCGCCTTTGCCGAACTTACGGGGCAGGCGCGGGGGGCACCTATGGACCTGCCCTTGCTCGGCCGGGTGATTGAGGTGCCGGAAGCCGCCCGTGGTGTGGCGCGGTTCGATTTCCTTCAGCTTTGTGGCAAGCGACTTGGCCCGGCGGATTATCTGGCGATTGCCGAGGCCTTTCATACCCTTGTGCTGGATAATATCCCCCGCCTTGGCCCCGATAATTTCGACAAGGCACGCCGCTTCATCACCTGCATCGACACGCTTTACGAACACCGCTGCAAGCTGGTGGCGAGTGCCGCTTCCAGCCCCGATCAGCTTTATGAACGCGGCACTAATGCCGCGATGTTTGAACGCACGGCTTCCCGCCTGACCGAAATGCAAAGCCAGGAATACCGCGCCTTGCCTCATCTGGGGGCTGACGGTTCGGCATAGGCAGGGGGGCGCCTTGCCGGGCGGGGGCTTCGGGGCTAGGAAACGTCCGTTTTCCAGGCAAGGTTAAGGAAGCGACATGGCCCGCAAGAAAATTGCTTTGGTCGGCGCCGGTAATATCGGCGGCACTTTGGCTCATCTCATTGGTCTCAAGGAACTTGGCGACGTCGTGATGTTCGATGTCTTCCCCGGCGTTGCCGCGGGCAAGGCGCTCGATCTCATGCAATCCGGCCCGGTGGATGGGTTTGATTCGCATATGGTCGGCACCGGCGATTACGCCGCGATTGCCGGTTCGGATGTGGTGATCGTCACCGCCGGCTTCCCGCGCATGCCGGGCATGAGCCGCGATGATCTGGTGGCGAAGAATGCCGGCGTGATCGCTCAGGTGGCCGAAGGCATCAAGGCGCATTGCCCGGGTGCCTTTGTGATCGTCATCACCAACCCGCTTGATGCGATGGTGTGGGTGATGCGCGAAAAATCCGGCCTGCCGCACAACAAGGTTG
>JBIIGZ010000229.1:0-4441 GCA_044236185.1 Roseomonas sp.
TGCTCCTTACGCAAATCAAGCAACATTGTGTTCAGCTCATCAGCCGATTTGGCGCGAACATCGCCGATCTTGGTCATGGCCATGATCAAGCCTCCAGACCCAGACGGGTCACGAACTTCGTCTTGATCGGCAGCTTGGCAGCACCGAGCGTCAGCGCTTCACGCGCCACTTCGTTGCTCACGCCGTCGATCTCAAACATGATGCGGCCGGGCTTAACCCGGGCCACCCAATATTCCGGAGCCCCCTTACCGGAACCCATGCGGACTTCGGCAGGCTTGGTGGAGACAGGCACATCCGGAAAGATGCGGATCCACACACGGCCCTGGCGCTTCATGGCGCGGGTGATCGCCCGACGCGCGGCTTCGATCTGCCGTGCGGTCACGCGTTCAGGTTCCAGTGCCTTCAGGCCGAAACCGCCGAAGGACAAGGAAAACCCACCCTTGGCCAGGCCATGGATGCGGCCCTTATGGGCCTTGCGGAATTTGGTGCGCTTAGGTTGCAGCATTGTCCTCTACCCTTAGCGCTGCGGCGCCTGTTCGGCGGCGCGCTTGTCTTGCGCCATCGGATCATGCCCCATGATCTCACCCTTGAAGACCCAAACCTTCACACCACAGGTGCCATAGGTGGTCTTCGCCGTCGCCGTGCCGTAATCAATGTCAGCACGCAGCGTATGCAGCGGCACGCGACCTTCGCGATACCATTCCATGCGCGCGATTTCAGCGCCACCCAGACGGCCGGAGCAATTGATCCGGATGCCAAGCGCGCCAAGCCGCATTGCGGATTGAACCGCACGCTTCATGGCACGACGGAAGGCCACGCGACGTTCCAGCTGCTGGGCGATGCTTTCAGCAACGAGCACTGCATCGATTTCCGGCTTGCGGATTTCAACGATGTTGAGCGCCACTTCGGCACCCGCCATCTTCTGCAAATCCTTCCGCAGGACTTCGATATCCGCGCCCTTTTTGCCGATGACAACACCAGGGCGGGCCGCATGGATCGTCACGCGCGGCTTCTTTGCCGGACGTTCAATCACCACGCGGCTCACGCCGGCGCCCTTCAGGCGCTCACGCAGCTTTTCACGCAGCTTGAAATCTTCATGCAGCATCTTGGAATAGTCGGCGGCGGCGAACCAGCGGCTATCCCAAGTGCGGTTGATGCCAAGCCGAAGCCCGACGGGATTAACTTTCTGGCCCATACTACGCGGCCTCCTGAGCTTCAGCGGCTTCCGCCACAACCTGTTCGGCCACGACGATCTTCAGATGGCTGAACCATTTTTCGATGGTCGCCGACCGCCCACGGCCACGTGCGTGGAAGCGCTTCATCACCGCCGCGCGGCCAACTTCGGCGCGGGAGACAACAAGACGATCCACATCAAGGCTGTGGTTGTTTTCGGCATTGGCAATGGCGCTTTCCAGTGTCTTCTTCACCGTGCCAGCAATGCGGCGCTTGCTGAAGGTCAACTGGGCCACCGCATCCTGCGCCTTTTTGCCACGGATCATTGCGGCAACCAGGTTCAGCTTGCGCGGGCTCACGCGGATATTGAAGGTGACGGCCTGGGCTTCGCTATCGGCCAGACCGCGCGGGTGTTTCGGCTTGCTCATGCTAATCAGCCCCGCTTGGTCTTCTTATCCGCCGCATGGCCCGTGAAGGTCCGCGTCGGAGAGAATTCACCGAATTTATGGCCCACCATGTTTTCGGAGACCTGCACCGGCAAGAACTTCTTGCCGTTATAGACACCGAAAGTCAGGCCAACGAATTGCGGCAGGATCGTGCTACGCCGTGACCAGATCTTGATGATCTCGTTGCGGGTCGAAGCACGAGCGGCTTCTGCCTTGTTCAGCAGATACCCGTCCACGAACGGGCCTTTCCATACACTACGCGGCATCGCGATCAGCCCTTCGTCGCGTTGCGGCGACGGACGATAAATCCATCAGACCGCTTGTTGTTGCGCGTCTTCGCACCCTTGGTCGGCTTGCCCCACGGCGTCACCGGATGGCGACCACCAGAGGTCCGGCCTTCACCACCACCATGCGGGTGGTCAACCGGGTTCATGGTCACGCCGCGGTTATGCGGCTTGCGGCCCAACCAACGGTTACGACCGGCCTTGCCGAGTTCCTGGTTGCTATTGTCCGGATTGGAGACAGCACCAATCGAAGCCATGCATTCAGCACGGATCAGGCGCAGTTCACCAGACATCAGCTTTACCTGAGCATAACCGGCATCCTTGCCGACCAGCTGCGCGAAAGTGCCCGCAGAGCGTGCAATCTTGCCGCCAGCGCCCGGCTTCATTTCGATGTTATGGATGATGGTGCCCACCGGAATGGCGGCCATCGGCATCGCATTGCCCGGTTTGATGTCCGCGCGTTCGCCGGAGACAACCGTATCGCCCACCTTCAGGCGCTGCGGCGCGATGATGTAGGAAAGTTCTCCATCTTGGTACTTCAGCAGCGCAATGAAGGCCGTGCGGTTCGGGTCATATTCCAGCCGCTCCACCAACGCGGGCACGCCGAACTTGTCGCGGCGCTTGAAATCCACGATGCGATAGGACTGCTTATGTCCACCGCCGCGGAAGCGCGATGTGATGCGCCCGTGGTTGTTGCGGCCACCCGAATGGGATTTACCCTGGGTCAGCCCCTTCACGGGCTTGCCCTTCCACAGTTCGGAACGGTCGATCAGAATCGTGCCACGCAGCGAAGGCGTGATCGGATTGAAATTCTTGAGCGCCATGGCTTAAGCGAGCCCCGTCGTGAGGTCGATGCTCTGGCCTTCAGCAAGCCGCACCATCGCCTTCTTCCAGTCAGACCGCTGGCCGGGACGGCCGCGGAAACGCTTCGTCTTGCCCTTCACCACAATGGTGTTCACGGCAAGCACCTTCACCCCAAACAAGCCTTCAACCGCAGCCTTGATCTCAGGCTTGGTCGCATCGCCCGCCACTTTGAAGGTGACTTGGCCACGTTCGCTATTCAGGGTCGCCTTTTCGGTCACCAGTGGGGAGAGGATGGTCTGATACATCCTTTCCTTGCTGATCACCGGCTTTTTCGGCTTCGCGGCAGTGTCGCTCATGCCAGCCGCTCCTTCAGGGCTTCCACGCCGGCGCGCGTCACCGCGAGCACTTCGTGGTTCAGAATGTCATAGACATTGGCACCAATGGTCGGCAGTACCTGCACCTTGGGCAGGTTGCGGATGCAGCGGGCGAAATTCTCATCCGCGGCAGCATCCACTACCAGCACACTTTTCCAGCCAAGCGCCTTCACCTTAGCGGCCATAGCGCTGGTCTTGGCATCGGCACCAAGCGCGGCATTTTCCAGCACAACCAGCTTGCCTTCGGCGGCCTTCTGGCTCAGCGCGCTGATCAGCCCAAGCCGACGCACCTTCTTGTTCAGGCTATAGCCATGGTCACGCACCACCGGACCATGCACTACACCGCCCTTGCGGAATTGCGGCGAACGCAAGGAACCCTGGCGCGCATTGCCAGTGCCCTTCTGGCGATACGGCTTCTTGGTCGTGCCAGAAACTTCGCCCATGCCTTTGGCTTTGTGGGTGCCGGCGCGGCGCTTGGCCAATTGCCAATGGACAACACGCGCCATGATATCGGCGCGCGGGGTCGCGCCAAACAGCGCTTCCGGCAATTCGATCTCACCAGCTTGGGTGTTCTCGAGGGTGATGACAGGGGTTTGCATCTTCGCCTCGTTCACGCGATGGCCGCTGGAAAGGGCGCGTCAGCATGGCGTGCGCGCTTCACCGCGTCACGCACCAGCACATAGCCACCCTTGGAACCCGGCACGGCGCCTTTGATCAACAGTAGGCCCTTTTCGGCATCAACGCCGGCCACAACCAAATTCTGGGTGGTCACGCGCTCAACACCAAGGTGCCCCGCCATCTTCTTGTTCTTGAAGGTCTTGCCCGGATCCTGACGGTTGCCGGTAGAACCATGCGAGCGGTGACTGACGGAAACCCCGTGCGAGGCTTCAAGCCCCGAGAAGTTCCAGCGCTTCATCGCACCCGCGAAGCCCTTGCCGACCGTGACACCAGTCACATCAACCTTCTGCCCGGCAACAAAATGCGCGGAAGAAAGCACGGCGCCGGGTTCCAACATGGCATCAGATGCCACGCGGAATTCCACCACCTTGCGCGGCGCTTCCACACCGGCTTTCGCGAAATGGCCCTTATTCGCCTTGGAGACGTTCTTGGGCTTCGCGGTGCCAATGCCAAGTTGAACGGCTTCATAGCCATCCTTATCGGCGCTGCGCTTTGCCACCACGCGCACGTTATCAACATGCAAAAGCGTGACGGGGACGGTCGAGCCATCCTCATTGAACAGCCGGGACATACCCAGCTTTTTGGCGATCAGGCCAGTGCGGCCATTTTTCGCGGCCATGATGGTAAACTCCCCCGGCCCTTCAGATCTTGATTTCGACATCCACACCAGCGGCGAGGTCGA
>JBIIGZ010000230.1:0-4400 GCA_044236185.1 Roseomonas sp.
TTGGTGCTGGTCTATCCGACGCTGACGGTGCCCTTCTGCACCTGGATCATGATTGGCTATTTCGCCTCCATCCCCAAGGAATTGGATGAGGCTGCGCTGATTGATGGCGCCACCTGGCCGCAAATGCTGATGAAGATTTTTATTCCCGTGGCGCTGCCTGGCATTATCGCGGCCACCATCTTCGCCTTCACAGTTTCCTGGGCGGCCTTTGTCTATCCAACCGCCTTCATCACCACGCCGGATCAGATGCCGCTTACCATCGGCGTAGTGTCGCAGCTGGTGCGCGGGGATGTCTTCGTCTGGGGACAGATCACCGCAGGCGCCTTGCTGGCCGCGCTGCCACCGGTGATCGTCTACGCCTTCCTCATGGATTATTACATCGCCGGCCTGACCGCCGGCGCGACCAAGGGTTGATCGAACATGGCTCAGGTTTCGCTTCGCAAAATCGTCAAAGCCTATGAAGGCGGCGTCCAAGCCGTAAAGGGCATTGACCTTGAAATCGACGATCATGAATTCGTGGTACTCGTCGGGCCTTCGGGCTGCGGCAAATCCACCACGCTCCGCATGATTGCGGGGCTGGAGGAAATCACCTCAGGCGATATCGCCATTGGCGGCACGGTGGTGAATGACATCCCGCCGCGCGACCGCGATATTGCCATGGTGTTCCAGAATTACGCGCTTTATCCGCATATGAGTGTGTACGACAATATGGCCTTCGGCCTGATGCTGCGGAAATTCCCCAAGGCAGAGATTGATCGCCGCGTGAAGGAAGCCGCGCGCATTCTGGACATCACGCCGCTTTTGGACCGCAAACCCAAGGCGCTTTCGGGCGGGCAGCGCCAGCGCGTGGCGATGGGCCGCGCCATTGTGCGCGACCCCAAGGTGTTCCTGTTCGATGAACCACTTTCCAACCTGGATGCGAAGCTGCGCGTTCAGATGCGCACCGAAATCAAGAAGGTGCATCAGACGGTGAATACCACCACGGTCTATGTGACGCATGACCAGGTGGAAGCCATGACCCTCGCGGATCGTGTCGTGGTGATGAACCACGGCATCATTGAGCAGGTCGGGCCGCCGCAGGAGCTGTATCACAACCCGGCCACGAAATTCGTGGCCGGCTTCATCGGCAGCCCGGCGATGAATTTCATCCCGGCCAAGCTGGAACAGGCATCCGGCGCGCTACGCTTGCACCTGCCGCAGGGTATTGTGCTGGATGTGCCAGCGGCACGCACTGCACGCTATCAGGCGCATGCGGGCAAGGATGTGCTGTTCGGCATCCGCCCCGAGCACCTGACGGATGACAAGCCGACAGATAAATCAAATACCGCGCCTGTGACGCTGAGGCCAGAAGTGATTGAGCCCATGGGCATGGAAACCCTGGTGCATTTCAAGCTTGACGGCACGGAAGTTTCCGCCCGGCTTGATCCCGCAACCCCGGCTGCCGTTGGCGCGCCGCTATCGCTGATTGCGCATATGGATCAGATGCACCTGATTGATCCCACCTCTGATAAGGTTCTGTGATGAAACGTCTTGAAGGAAAAACCGCCTGGGTCACCGGCGCGGGGAGCGGCATTGGCCGCGCGATTGCCATTTCATTCGCCGCCGAAGGGGCGAAGGTTGCGCTGACCGGCCGCCGCGTCGCGCCGCTCGAAGAAACCGCGAAGATGATCGGCACTGGTACCGTGATTGTGCCGGCTGATTTGACCGATGAAAAGCAGGTCGCCGCCGCACTCGCCAAGGTGGAAAGCTCCATCGGCGGGCCGGATATTCTGGTGAATAATGCGGGCGTCAATTTGCCCAAGCGCTATCTGCATCAATTGACGCCTGAGGCCATTCGCAGCCTGGTGGATGGCAATCTGACTGCGCCGTTTTTCACCTCGGTCGCGGTGCTGCCGGGCATGCGCAAGCGCGGCGGCGGGCATATCATCCAAATCGCCTCCATGGCCGGGAAGAATATCTCCTTCCTGTCGGGGCCTGGCTATACCGCGGCGAAGCATGGCTTTGTGGCGCTGTCGCAAAGCATCAATCAGGAAAACGGCATCCACAACATCCGTTCCTGCTGCATCTGTCCGGGCGAAGTCGCGACCGATATTCTGAAGAACCGACCAGAACCCGTGCCGCAGGAAGATATTGAACGCCTGTTGCAGCCGGAGGATCTCGCGGCCATGGCGCTGTTTGTGGCGACTATGCCGGCGCGCGCCAATATCACCGAAATGCTGGTGACGCCGACATATATGCGCCTGCTGGCGCCGCAGGCGAAAAAGATCGCCGCCATGTAATCGTGCCGCGCTGACCTTTACTGTTGGCGCGCCTTTCCTTTTGCGGAGTTCGAGTAATGGGCACCACCCCCTATGAGATGATCAATGCCGAGGCGCTTGATGGCCTGGTCGCCAATGTGTTTCAGGCGGCCGGCTGTGATGGCCCGGAGTCCCGGCGCATCAGCCGCCATTTGGTGGATGCGAATCTGGCCGGGCATGACAGCCATGGCGTGGTGCGCGTGCCGCGTTACGTGGAATGGCTGGAAGCGGGCTATGTGCTGAAGGGCCAGACCGCCGATGTGGTAACGGATGGCGGCGCCTTCGCCGTGATCGACGGCAAGTGGGGTTTTGGCCAGACAGTAGCCCCCCAAGCAGTTGCCTTCGGCATCAAACGCGCGGTGGAAAATGGTGTTTGCATCACCGCGCTTCGCAATGCCGGGCATATCGGCCGCGTTGGCGCCTATGCCGAACAGGCGATGGAAGAAGGGCTGATTTCGATCCATTTTGTCAATGTCGCGGGGTCGATCCTGGTCGCCCCCTTTGGTGGCGTGGAGCGGCGCTTTTCGACCAATCCGGTTTCCATCGGCGTACCCTTGCCAGGCCGCCCCATTCTGCTTGATTTCGCAACATCGCTGGTGGCCGAAGGCAAGGTGCTGGTGGCGTCATCGGGCGGCAAGGCGCTGCCGGAAGGTGCGCTGATTGAAGCCGATGGCCGGCTTTCGACCGACCCGCATACGCTTTATGGCCCTTATGATACGCTTGGCCCGCGCGATGTCTCCAAGGGCACCGGCGCCATTCGCGCCTTTGGCGAACATAAGGGCTCGGGCTTGGCCTTCATGTGCGAAATGCTGGCCGGCTGCCTGACGGCCGGCGGTACCAGCGGCCCGGTTTCCGAACGCTCTCGCATTGCCAATGGCATGCTTTCCATTTTCATCTCGCCCAAGCATTTCGGCACTCAGGCAGAGTTTGAACGCATGGGTTTGGCCTATGCAGCTTGGGTTTCGGAAACGCGCCCGGCTGATCCTGCCGCGCCGGTGCTGCTGCCCGGTGAGCCGGAAGCGACACGCCGCGCAGAACGGCTCGCTGATGGTGTGCCGCTGCCGCCCGATACCTGGGCGAATATTCTGCAAACCGCGAAGCGGCTTGGGGTGAATAGTTCGCTCTAAACTTTTAGCAGCGCGCCTAGGTCTGCGACATCCGGCGCTGCGTGCAGCGCCTCAATCGCGCGGATCAAGGCATCCGCGCGATCCTCGGGCAGAATACCGGCGAAACAAGCCCTGACCTTCGCGATTTGCGCCGCGCGCGGTAGGGGGTTTTCGGGGCTGCCCAAGGCGGCGTCCACGCGCTGATCGAGCTTCTTCCCGCCCTGCAATTCAATTTCCACACGCTGCGGCACAACGGCGTTTTCATCGGTGTTGCCATCATCAAGCAAGGCAACCCGCGCCGCCAGCGCATGCGTCGCCGGATCGCGCAGCAAAGCGTCGCTGAAATCACCAAGCCCGACACTGCCCGAAAGCAGCGTCCGCGCCACCACATAGGGCAGGCACAGCCGCGCGTAATTGCCGGTCAGGTCCGGCTTGATCGGCCGACCCACCAGCCGCATCGCGAGTGGCGGCAAGTAAAGCCGTACCGCCGCCACATCGCTGGCACGTACCCCATGCGCTGCCATCAGCCGCTGCACGCCATCAATCGCGGGATGCGTCAGCCGGCCTGAGGGGAAGGGTTTATGCGCCAGCCGCGTCACCTGCCAAATGCTGCCAAGTGCCGCGAGGCCAGGCGCCAGATCGTGCTCGGGCTCCGTCAGTTTCAAAAAACCAAATGGCCCGGTCAGCCACTGCGCCGGCCCCGCCGCTCCCACCGCCGCCAAATCTGCCGCGCGCAGCCCTGCCATGGCGGCGAAGCCCATTTGCACCGGCAGCGCCATGGATCCTTCCGAATGCGCCTGCATGGTCCCCGGTATCTGCCCGAGCAGAAGCCCCGCGCCGGCTGAGGCGGTGGCCAGATCAAAGCCGCGCAGCCGCGCCACCGCGCCATAAGCACCAAACATCCCCGCCGTTGCCGGGCGGAAAAACCGCATCGGCCCGCGCGCCGCAGCACCTATGGTGCAGGCCAGATCAAGCCCCAGGATCACCGCCGCCATGA
>JBIIGZ010000231.1:0-4381 GCA_044236185.1 Roseomonas sp.
CCTCCCTCAAGAGTGTCGGAAAAGCGGCACCAATCACACGAAAAACGCGTGAGAGAAGTGTGGGTGCGGTGAATGACAAAGGTTACGCGAGAGGATGTATTTGCGGCATACCGGCTTTTTCTTGGAAGAGAACCCGAAAATGAGGCTGCCATCCAACATTTCCTCGGCGCGCCTAACCTTGAGGCGCTTAGAAAGGTTTTTCTGACCTCGGCCGAGTTTCGAAACAAGATTGGAAAATACGGACCCGTAACGGGCCTTCCGATCACAGCGCCTCCCCTGGATGTGGAGGTTTCCGCTTCGCCCGCCATCCTGGCCCGTATGGTTGCCAAAATGGCCGAGTATTGGGAGAAAATTGGACGGCAAGCGCCGCATTGGTCCGTACTTGTGGGAGATCGGTTCTCGCCGCAAAACATTGAAGCCAATCTCGAGGCATTCTTTGCAAGCGCTTTGCTTGATGAACAGATTATCCGGGCGTGTCTGGCACGCGCCGGCTTCAAGCCGAGTGATTTCAAGACCTATGTCGAATTTGGCTGCGGCGTGGGCCGTTTGACTATTCGCTTGGCAGCGCTGTTTCAGTCTGTAAAAGCGATAGATATCTCAGCGCCTCATTTGGAACTGGCTGAAAACTATTGCAAAAAGCTCAATCTATCGAATGTTGAATTTGCCCAGGCTGGGGCTGAAGATCTTATGCCAGCTTGCGGATTTGATTTCTGGTTCTCCCGCCTGGTCTTGCAGCATAACCCACCGCCAATTTCGTTGGCGGTTTTAAGGCGCGCCTTCCAGGCTTTATCGGTTGGCGGTATCGCGATGTTTCAAGTACCTGTTTATGCCCTTGGCTATCGTTTCAGTGCGGAAACGTACCTTGAGGCATCACCTGGGAAGGACATGGAGATGCATTTTTTGCCGCAACAATCGATATTGGACGCTGCGGAACTTTCTGGGCTGCGGTTGCTGGACCTTCGGGAGGATACTTGGGCGATTGGTGGCAGCGCGGAGTGGCTTTCAAACAGCTTTGTGTTTTTGAAAACCAGACCCAGCAACCTTGAAGGGTAACACGTGCTGTTGGTGTCTTGCGGTTTATTACCCGATGAGCGTCAAAAGTCTTGAACTTCAGCACCACCTCAACTCATCAACCAAACAATCACCGTCCCGCCCGAAGTCAGCAGTATATGGCCGAAGGGGACCGCTGCCGTATAGCCCAGCACTGCAACCGGGCTGCCTGATTTTTCCTGTAGTGCGGCCAGCGCCGCTGTCATGGTTTGCGCGCCGGCAAGCGCGCCCAGCAGCAGAAGCGGGTTCATGCGCAGCACATAGCGCCCAATGAAAAGCCCGATGAATTGCGGCACGAGTGTCACGAAAACCCCGGCAATCAGCAAACCAAAACCCACTTCACGCACGGCCTGAACGAATACTGGCCCGGCATGCAGCCCGATCATGCCGACAAAGGCGGCAAGACCAAGCGATGTCATCATGGAAATCGCCGCATCCGGAATGCGCGCGAAATGCGGCCGGCGGGACCTGAGCCAGCCGATGAAAAGCCCCGCCAGCAGCGTGCCCACACTGGTGGAAAGCGCGATATGCGCGCCGGCAATATCCACCCCCACCACCGTGCCAATCAGCCCGCCCAAGAAGATCGCAAGCCCAAGCGTCACGTAATCCGTCGCGTCGGTCTGGCGGATCGCGGCCCCTGCCAGGGCCGCTGCCGCTTCCACATTCTTCTCTGTCCCGATCAGGGTCATGATATCGCCGCGTTCAAGCCGCGCGTCGGGCGCGATCGGCACTTCATGCCCGCTACGCATGATACGGCGCAGAAATACGCCGCGCGCCGCCGGTGATTGGGCAAGCTCGGCCACGCTGCGCCCGACAACCTCTCGCCCCGCGACATAGACATCAAGCGACAAGGCCGCGATGTCGAGCAGTTCCTTGTCTTCAACCTCTCGCATATTGGGGCCGAGAAATTCAATCAGCACATCGCGCCGCGCTTCCAGCGCCACCACATCGCCCGCGGCAATCAGCAGATCGGGCTTTGCGTCCAACAGCGCATCGCCGCGACGGATACGTTCAATGAAAATGCGCTGCCCATGCGCCATCGCTTCCGCGTCAGCGACGGTTTTCCCCGCAAGCACGGCACCTGCTTCAATCGCATAGGCACGGATTTCAACCGCCCGCCATGCGGAAGCGATGCCGGCGCGCTTATGCGTCATGCCGTATTTTTCTTCGAGCTTGCGTGCTTCCGCCGCGACATCAATGCGCAGCATTGCGGGGCCAATCGCCGTTGTCATCAAAATCACGCCAAGCGCACCAAACAAATAGCAAAGCGCATCGGCAACGGCGATGTGGCTGATCATTTGGTCGCGCTGTTCCTTGGGCAGCGGCAGCGCGCGGATCGCTTCAGCCGCCGTGCCAATGGCGGGCGATTCCGTGGTGGCACCCGAAAACAAACCAGCCGCAAAACCGGCATCAAGCCCCAGCATGCGCGCGGCAATCACAGCGGTGGCAATGGCGGTGAGCGGGACAATGACGCCAATGGCAATGCCGGGCAGCCCATCGCCCTTGACGGCACTCAGGAATTTTGGGCCGACCGAATAGCCAATGCCGAATAGGAAAAGCAGAAACAGGATGGAACGCGCAACTTCGGAAACCGGCACTTCCGCGAATTGGCCGATCAAAAGCCCGGCGAAAAGCGCGCCCGTCACAGGCCCCAGGCCAAAGCCGCGAAACTTGAATTGCCCGATGAAATAGCCAAGGCCGAGCACCAGAAACACCGTGAGATCAGGATGTTTTTCCAAAAAATGGGTAAAATCACTGAAACCCATGTGTCAATTCCTCCCGAGTCCTGCACCCTGCCAATAGGCTGAAGGACCGTGCCAAGCCTGCCAAGCCATCTTATTTGGCAAGTATTTATTGCTGCCCGAGCATACCCAGCGCTTCGCGATAGACATCGCGGCGCTTCCGCCCGGTGGCCATCGCCACCGCTTCCGCCGCATCCTTCACCGAAAGCCCGCTGTCCAAGGCAGCGCGAAGCTGCGCGGTAACCTCCGCATCACCCACCACCGCCTCGGCCGCGGCGGGGCCGACCACGATGCAAATCTCGCCGCGCGCTTCGGCGCTGGCGTAATGCGTGGCAAGCGCGCTCAGGCTGTCGCGCCGCACTTCCTCAAAGCGCTTGGTCATTTCGCGCGCGACAGCGGCGGGACGCTCGGCGCCAAAGGCTCCGGCCATATCGGCCAGGCTTTCGGCCAGGCGATGCGGTGCCTCATAGAAAATCAGGCTGGCGGCAAGCCCGGCCTGTTCCAGCGCCTTGAGGCGCCCAAGCGCTGACTGGCGCGCGGCGGCCCGCGGCGGCAGGAAGCCTTGAAACAGGAAGGGCTCGGGCGGCAGGCCGGAAAGCACCAGCGCCATGACCGCCGCATTGGGGCCGGGCATGGCCGAGACGGGCAGCCCCGCCGCGATGGCGGCGCGTACCAGCCGAAAGCCGGGGTCGCTCACCAGGGGCGTGCCGGCATCCGATACCAGCGCCAATTTTTGCCCCTGTTGCAGCATTGCCAGTAGGCGTGGAAGCTCGATCGCTTCATTATGGTCATGCAGGGGGATCAGGCGCGCTGACACGCCAAGGCGGGCGAGCATTGCGCCGGTTGTTCTGCTATCCTCACACAGCACCGCATCGGCGGCCTTCAGGGCGGCCAGGGCGCGGGGCGAAAGATCCCCCATATTGCCTATGGGGGTGGCAACCAATGTCAGGCCAGGCCCGATGGCGGGCGCAGCCGAAGGATGGACCGACCGTGCCTCTTTGTTTTCTGAATCGGCTGTCGTCACGCCTGATCGCCCTTGCTTCGCTTGGGTTGCTTGTCGCGCTTGCGGCCTGTGCCCCGCAAGCCCCCATCATGGTGGGGGCGCCGGCAAGCGGCGCGCCGGCAGATATGGCGCGTACCCGTGTTGCGCTGCTGCTGCCGCTTTCAGGGCAGCAGGAAGCGCTGGGCCGCGCTTTGCAACAGGCCGCCGAATTGGCGCTGTTTGAACAGAATGACCGCCGGGTGGAATTCGTGCCCCTGGATACGGGCGGCAATGCCATGGGTGCGGGCGATGCTGCACGGCGTGCCGTCAGCCTTGGTGCGGTCAGCATGGTCGGGCCGCTTACCGCTGGGGAAGCTGCCGCAGCAGCGCCGGTCGGGCAGGCGGCGCGCCTGCCGGTATTTGCCTTCACCAATGATGCTTCCCAGGCGCGGGCGGGGGTTTGGACGCTTGGCATTTCGCCGGAACAGCAGATGCGCCGCGTGATGGGATCGGCCATGTCTGGCGGGGCGCGGCAATTCGGCATGGTGGCGCCGGATGATGCCTTTGGCCGTGCCATGGCGGCGGCGATGCGCCAGACGGCCGCGGA
>JBIIGZ010000088.1:0-14102 GCA_044236185.1 Roseomonas sp.
GCTGGTGCTGCGCCAGGCGGACGAATTGCAGCATTTTCTCGGCCATGGGGGGAGTCCTTGGTCGTGGTTGAACCCAGAACCGCCCCATAACCAAAGCCAATCACCAAAGCGAGTCTTTTTTGCGCAATAAGGACAGAATTTATGACCTAAATAGGAACTGCCGCCACCTCATGCTTTTCTTTCAACCTACTGCGCCCCTAATATATGTCCGAAACGGACTTTATGCCGTCGCTACCCGCTGCCCACCCTGGCGGAACCGCGCCAGATAGGCCGGCACAATCGCCTCCACCGCCTTGGGCTCGATACCAAGTGCCTGAAATCCCAAGGCATTGGGCGAAACCACATTATCCTTCCCCAGCAGGATCAGCTGATCGCGCGTGAGCGGCGGCGTTGGCAGTAGCTCCCCAAGGCGCGCTTGCAGGCGAACAAAGCCCTCCGGCAGGGCGATCATGGGTCGGCGCCGGCCTGTGACATCCAGGATGTAGCGCAGCACTTGGCGCATGCTCATCACGCGCGGGCCGCCCAATTCGAAGGTCTTGCCCCCCGCCGCCGGGTCCGCGAGCGCAGCCATCGCCGCATCCGCTACATCGCCCACATAAACTGGCTGAAAGCGCGTCTCACCCGCCACTACCGGCATGAAGGGCAGCATGGCGGCAAGCCCGGCGAAGCGATTGAAGAATTGATCATCCGGCCCGAACACCACCGAAGGGCGCAGAATAATGGCACTGGGAAAGGCCGCCAGCACTGCCGCTTCGCCGGCCGCCTTGGTTTGCGCGTAAAGGCTTGGGCTCGCGGCGTCGGCCCCTATCGCCGACAGATGCAGAAACTGCTTGGCCCCGGCGGCGGCGGCCAGCCGCGCGACACGCCCAGCACCTTCCGCCTGGATGCGTTGGAAATCCCCCGCCCGGCCTTCGAATAGAATGCCGACCAGATTGATGACGATATCCGCCCCCGCCACCGCGCGGGCTGACGAAGCCTCATCGGTGATTGAGGCCGCAACGGGCGTGATTTGCCCCACACCGCCCATGGTGCAAAGCCGCGCGGCGCGTTCCGTATCGCGCCCTGCAATCCGAATGCTATGGCCCGCCGCCGCCAGGCGCTGCACGATATGGCGCCCGATAAAGCCGCCGCCGCCAAAAACTGTCACAAGCATGGCCCAAATCCCCAAATCCTCTCGCCCGATATAAGCGCAGCGGGCGCGGCGGGAAGGGCGGGCGGTCAGCTTGCCAGAATGCCCACCCCCAAGCCGATCAGCATATTCAGCAGGATGGAGGCCAAAACGGCGGAAAAGCCCAGCATGCGGGCCTTGATCGGCTCCACGGGAAATAGCCGCTGCGCCCCGTCAAAGAATAGGTAAAGCGTATAAAGCGCGCCCACCAGCGCGAGCAGCCCGCCAATTGAAGGCACAATCAACGCCAAGCCGCCCACCCAGGCCCCGGTCGGCGCAAAGGCCGCCAGCTTCATGCCCGCATTGGCATCCGGCGAGGCGCCAAACCGCGCGGCCAAGGGCGACATGATCTTGCCCATGATCAGCACGCTCACCACCGCAACCACGAAGCTGATCGCCAATTCCGCGACATTCGGCATATTCCCGCCTAGAAAAGTGCCGATGGCGCTGCCGATGGAAGGAATCGCCGCCAAGGGCAGCACGTAGCCGGTGAAAACCCCGCCCGAAGTCATCGGCTCTGCCGCGATGCCATCCCAGGTTTTGCCGGGTTCCACCAAAAGGCCCTTCGCCTTGGCGATGGTATTCATGCCGCTGCCTCCCGCACTGCTTTGACCGATGTTGCGCCACCAAGTGCCGTCGGGGCAAGCCATGGGTGGTGGCAGGCGGGCGCTGCTTCTGTCAGTTTCAGCCCATGGCCGATTCGCTTCCCCGTTGGCGCGACAAGCGCTTCCTAGTGATGCTGGCGCTTGGCTTTGCCGCAGGCGTGCCGCTGCCGCTTTCGGCTTTCACGCTCCGGCAATGGCTGGCGGAATCGAATCTTTCGCTTGCGGCCATCGGCTTCACGGCGCTGATTGGGCTTTCCTATTCGCTGAAATTCCTCTGGTCCCCGCTGATAGACCATAGTCCGCCACCCCTGTTCCGCGCACTCGGGCGAAGGCGCGGCTGGCTGCTTTCCATCCAAATCCCGCTGATCGGCGCCATTATCGCGCTTGGCCAGACCAACCCGGCGCTGAATGTCAGCCTGACGGTGGCGGTCGCGGTCGCGGTGGCTTTCCTGTCCGCCAGCCAGGATATTGTGATTGACGCCTTTCGTATCGAAAGCCTGGATGAAGCTGATCAGGGCTATGGCCTGGCCTGCTATGTTTGGGGCTATCGCGGCGCGCTGCTGGCGGCCACAGCGGGCGCGCTCACCATGGCGGAATTCGCTGGCTGGGCCTTCGCCTTTGCTGGCTGCGCGGCGATGGTCGGGCTTGGCGTTGTTGCCGTAGTCTTCGCTGCCGAACCCGCGCGCCAGGGGGGTGCTGCGCCGCAAGGCTGGGAGGCACGGCTGCGCTATGCGGTGATTGATCCCTTCGCGGATTTCATGCGTCGGCGCTATTGGTTCGCGATCCTGGCCTTCATTGCCCTGTTCAAACTGGGCGAGGCCCTGGCCGGCATCATGACCGCACCATTTTACCGTCAGCTTGGCTTCACCCGGCTTGAAGTCGCGAGTGTTTCTTCTGTTTTTGGCCTTGTCGCGACGCTGGCTGGCGCGCTTGTCGGCGGTTGGCTGGTGGCGAAGCTTGGCACCGGGCGCGCCTTGATCCTGACCGGGATCACGCAAATGCTCTCCAACCTTATGTATGTCGCTTTGGCCTTTGCGGGCCATGATATACGCATGCTGTTTGCGCAGGTGGGGGTGGAGAATTTCACCGATGGCTTGGCGGATGCCGCGTTTCTTTCATACCTTGCCATGCTCACCAATCGCAGCTTCACCGCGACGCAATATGCGTTGCTGTCATCGCTGGCGGCGGTGCCCTTGCGCACCTTGGGCGCGACATCCGGCATGCTGGCGGAAGGCCTGGGCTGGCCGTGGTTTTTCGTGCTGACCACGGCAGCGGCGCTGCCCGCCATGGCCATCATGCTGTGGCTGCTGCGCCGCCTGCCGCCCACATCCGAAAGAGCCGCGACATGATCACCAGCCCCTTCCTGCTGACGCCCCTGCTGCTGCTGGGCAGCAATATCCTGATGACCTTCGCCTGGTATGGGCATTTGAAGCAGCCAAGCTGGCCGATCTGGCTTGCGGTGCTGATTTCCTGGGGTATTGCGTTTTTCGAATATTGCCTGGCGGTGCCGGCGAACCGCATCGGCTATGGGGCCTTTACCGGCCAACAGCTCAAGATCATGCAGGAAGTGATCACACTCGCGGTTTTCGCCGCGTTTTCTGTCATGTGGCTGGGGGAACCACTGCGCTGGAATTTCGCCGCCGCCGCGCTGTGCCTGCTGGGCGCGGTGGTATTCATCTTCCTGCCCGTTGATTAGCCGTGCCAGGGTTGATCCCCCCTGCCGCCGGGCGTATGGCGCAAGGCATTATTCGCACGGATTCCTTCCATGACTGATGTGATCGCGCCGCGCCGCGCGCTGCTTTCCGTTTCCGACAAGACCGGGTTGATCGAATTTGGCCGTTTCCTCGCGGCGCGCGGGGTGGAGATTCTCTCCACCGGCGGCACTGCCAAGGCGCTGCGCGATGCCGGCGTGCCGGTGAAGGATGTTTCGGACCATACGGGCTTTCCGGAAATTCTGGATGGCCGCGTGAAGACTCTGGTGCCGCATGTGCATGGCGGCATTCTGGGCCGGCGGGATTTGGCAGAGCATTTGGCGCAGATGCAGGCGCATGGCATTGCGCCGATTGATCTGGTGGCAGTGAATCTCTACCCGTTTGAGGCAACGGTTGCGAAGGGTGCCGATTTCGACGACTGCATCGAAAACATTGATATCGGCGGACCGGCGATGATCCGCAGTGCCGCCAAGAATCACGCCCATGTCGCGGTGCTGACGGAACCTGCGCATTTCGCCGAAATGCAGGCGGAAATCGCGGAAGCGGGCGGCACGCGCCTGGCCACGCGCCGGCGTTTGGCTGCAGCGGCCTATGCGCGCACCGCGGCCTATGATGCGGCAATTTCCGGCTGGTTCGCCGGGCAGGAAGGGCTGGAATTTCCGGAACGGCTCAGCTTCACGGGTTCGCTGCGCCAAACTTTGCGCTACGGCGAAAACCCGCATCAATCGGCTGCCTTTTATCTGGATGGCAGCGCGCGCCCCGGCATTGCCACCGCGCGGCAGATTCAGGGCAAGGAGCTTTCCTACAATAACCTGAACGACACGGATGCGGCGTTTGAAGCGCTGGCGGAATTCGACGACCCAGCGATTGTCATTGTAAAACACGCCAATCCTTGCGGCGTGGCGGTGGCAGGTGACTTGGCGCAAGCCTGGGACCGCGCGCTATTGTGCGACCCGGTTTCGGCTTTCGGCGGCATTGTCGCCGCCAATCGCACGCTGGATGCGGCGGCGGCGGAGCGCATTACGGCAATCTTCACCGAAGTGGTGGTCGCGCCCGATGCGGATGAAGCGGCCCTCGCGGTGTTTGCCAAGAAGAAGAACCTGCGCCTGCTGCTGACCGGTGGCCTGCCCGATCCGGCCGCGCTGGGCATGATATTCCGTTCCGTCGCGGGTGGCTTTCTGGCGCAATCGCGCGATGCAGGGCGCGTCAGTGAAGCCACGTTGAAATGCGTGACTAAACGCGCGCCGACAGCGGCGGAATTGGCCGATCTGCTTTTCGCCTTCCGCGTCTGCAAGCATGTGAAGTCCAATGCCATTGTCTATGCCAAGAACCTTGCGACGGTGGGCATTGGCGCGGGGCAGATGAACCGCGCGGAAAGCAGCCGGATCGCCGCCTGGAAAAGCGAAGCTGCGGCCAAGGCGGCGGGCTTGCCTGAACCGCTCGCCAAAGGTTCCGTCGTGGCATCCGATGCGTTTTTCCCCTTTGCCGATGGGCTGGAAATCGCGGCCTCTGCCGGTGCTACCGCCATTATCCAGCCTGGTGGTTCGATCCGAGATAATGAGGTGATTGAGGCTGCCGATAAGGCCGGGCTTGCCATGGTCTTCACCGGCATGCGGCATTTCCGGCATTGAGCAAACGCAATGGCGCTTGAAACCATCCTCCTGCTGATCGGACTTGGTGTGGTGGCGGCGCTGCTGCTGGCGCTATTGCTGCGTAAGCCAGCGCCTGATCCTTCCACTGGGTTGTTGCAAGCGGCGCAGGAACGCCAAGGCGAAAGGCTGGCGGCGCTGACTGGTGATGTGAAGGCGGCACTTTCCGCCAGCGAAGTAGCGCTAGGGCGGGAAATGTCGGCGCTGACCACGAAACTGATGGAAGTGCAGGGCGCCACCGCGCAGGCGCAGCAGCAGGGCGTATTGGAAGCGCGCGAAAACGCCGCGAAGCTACGCCAGGAAAATGCCGATGCCGCAGCGCGCGTGCAGGTGATGATGGAGCAAGTGCGCGGCGCGCTGGCCGAATCTCAGGCCGCCATGAAAAATGCCATCGCTGCAGAAATGGTAGCAGCGCGCGATATGATTGACCGCAAGGGCAATGAAAGCCGGGCTGAGCTTGAAGCCAAGCTCAAGGAAATGCGCGAAGCCAATGACAAGCGGCTTACGGAGATTCAGGCCAGCGTGAACGAACAATTGAGCGCCGCGGTCGAGAAACAAATGACCGAAAGCTTCACCCGCGTGATTGACCAATTCAACGCCATCCAGGCCATGATGGGCAATGTGCAATCTGTCGCGAGCCAAGTCGGCGATCTGAAGCGGCTTTTTTCCAACGTCAAAACACGCGGCGGCTGGGGTGAGGCGCAGGTCAAGGCGCTACTCGATGATTTCCTGCCGCAAGGTTCATACGAGACAAACGTAAAACTGCGCGAAGGCAGCAATGATACGGTGGAATTCGCCATTCTGATGCCGGTTGGCCAGGAAGCACCAGTGCGCCTGCCAGTGGATGCGAAATTCCCGGTGGAGGATTACGAACGCCTGCTGCAAGCCCATGATGCTGGTGAGACGGAGGCCGAGATCCAGGCGCGCAAGGGATTGGAAGCGCGCATCCGGGGTGAGGCTTTGAAGATTCGGGACAAATACATCAATCCACCCGCAACCACAGAATTTGCCGTGATGTATCTGCCGACCGAAGGGCTATATGCGGAAGTCGCACGCATACCCGGGCTGATTGACGATGTCGGGCGCAATGCGCGGGTCTTCATAGCGGGGCCTTCGCTGCTGCCGGCCATGCTGCGCACCATTCAGCTTGGGCATGTCACGCTTGCGCTATCGAAGAACGCTGAAAGCGTGCGCGAATTGCTCTCTGCCACCAAGGCGGAGATGGCCAAGATGGATGGCGTTTTGGAAAAGCTCGGCAAGCAGGTAAATACGGTCGGCAATTCCATCGGCGATGCGCGCATCCGCACCCGCGCCATTCAGCGCAAGTTGAAGGATGTGGAGGCAATGCCCGGCGATCAGGCGGCAAGCCTGCTTGGCGTGGATGGCGTATTGCCCAACGATGAGGATGACCCGCCGACATGACCGCGCTGCAAGCCCAATCCGGCTTTGGCCTGCTGGCACTTTGCCTGCTGGCTTGGGGATTGGGCGGGTTCAAGCGCGGCGTTTCGGCGCGCGTGGTGGTGATGGGCTTGGTGCTGCAAATCATCCTTGCTGCGGCGCTTTTGCATATCGCACCGCTGCGCGCGGGCTTTGCCTATTTGGGTGATGCGGTGAATGCGCTGGCGGTTGCGACGCAGGCCGGCACATCCTTGGTCTTTGGCTATCTGGGTGGTGGCGCCTTGCCGTTTCAGGAACTCCGCCCCGGCGCTTCCTTCATTCTGTTTTTCCAGGCCCTGCCCTTGGTGCTGGTGGTCGGTGCGCTTTCCGCGCTGTTCTATCATTGGGGCATCTTGCCCGCGATTGTGCGCGTGATGGCGGCGGTACTGCAGCGGCTTTTCGGTATTGGCGGCGCGGCGGGATTTGGTGTGGCGGCGAATGTCTTTGTCGGCATGGTGGAAGCGCCACTCATGATCCGCGCCTGGCTTTCGCGCATGACGCGGGCTGAGCTTTTCGTGGTGATGACGGCGGGGCTTGCCACCATCAGCGGCAATACGCTGGTGGTCTATGCGCTGATGATAGCGCCTGTGGTGCCGGATGCGGCCGGGCAATTGCTGACCGCGAGCCTGATTTCCGCCCCGGCCGCGATCCTGGCCGCTTTGCTGATGCTGCCGGCGGAAAGTGCCAGCAGCGTGGCGGATCACGATACCGGCGCACCCGTAAAACTTTACGATAGCAGCATGGATGCGCTGGTGCGCGGCACGCAGGATGGGCTTTCGCTGCTGCTTGGCATCATGGCGTCACTGATTGTTTTCGTCGCCTTGGTCGCTTTGGTGAATATGGCACTGGAACCGGCAACCGGTTTCACGCTGCAACGCCTGCTTGGCCTGCTGCTTTGGCCAGTGGCCTGGGCCATGGGGGTGCCGGCGGCGGAAGCAGCGACAGTTGCTTCCTTACTCGGCGTGAAGATCGTGGTGAATGAATTCGTGTCCTACCTGGAACTCGCACAATCCGGCGGCGCGGGGCTTTCGGAACGCTCCCGCCTGATCCTGACCTATGCGCTCTGCGGCTTCACCAATTTCGGATCGGTCGGGATTATGGTGGCGGGCATGGCCGGCATGTGCCCGGAACGCCGCGCGGATATTCTGCGGCTGGGCATGCCATCACTGGTTTCGGCTTCCATTGCCTGCTGCATGACCGGCGCGGTGGTTGGGCTGCTGACGCCCTGAAATTAGCTTCTAGCCCTGCGGGGCATAACGCGGCAGGATAACCGTAAAGGAGCCCGCGCCATGTCCCATATCGTCCATCGCAACCTGTTGAAGGACCCGCCCATTGCCGTTTCCGGCCAGGGGATTTGGCTGCGCGATTCCACCGGGCATGATGTGATTGACGGCTCGGGCGGGGCGGCCGTGGCCTGCCTGGGCCATGGTCATCCGCATGTGGTTTCCGCCATGAAGGCGCAGATTGATCGCCTCTGCTACGCGCACACCGCGCTGTTCAGCGCCGGCAGTGCTGAAAAGCTGGCGGAAGTGCTGGTCGGGCATAAGCCAGGCGGGTTGACCCATGCCTATTTTGTTTCCTCAGGCAGTGAGGGGATGGAAGCCGCGCTTAAAATCGCGCGGCAGTATTTTCTGGAAGCGGGTGAACCGCAACGCACGCGCTTCATCGCGCGGCGGCAATCCTATCATGGCAATACGCTCGGCGCGTTGGCGGCCAGTGGCAATATCGCGCGGCGCACGCCTTATGCGCCCATCCTGTCCGATGCCTTCAGCCATGTCTCGCCATGTTATGCCTATCGCGATCGGCGCGATGATGAAAGCGATGCCGATTATGTCGCGCGCCTGGCGGCAGAGCTTGAGGCAGAATTCCAGCGCCTTGGCCCGCGCAATGTGATCGCCTTTTGCGCGGAAACCGTGGTTGGGGCCACGCTTGGTTGCGCGACTGCATTGCCTGGCTATTTCCAAGCGATGCGCGCGGTGTGTGATCGCCACGGTGCGCTATTGATTTTGGATGAGGTGATGTCCGGCATGGGCCGCACCGGCACCTTGCATGCCTGGGAACAGGAAGGCGTTTCGCCGGATATTCAGGTGATCGCGAAGGGGCTCGGCGGTGGATATCAGCCGATTGGCGGCATTCTGGTGCATGGGCGCGTGGTGGAAACCTTGAAGCGCGGCACTGGCACTTTCAAGCATGGCCATACCTATCAGGCGCATCCCGTGGCTTGTGCGGCGGCTCTGGCGGTGCAGGAAGTTATTGCGGAAGAAAACCTGCTCGCCAATGTCTGCGCCACTGGCGCGCTTCTGGAACGTGGCTTGATGGAGCGCCTCGGCAATCATCGCCATGTCGGTGATATCCGTGGCCGCGGCCTGTTCTGGGCGGTGGAATTTGTGCAAGACCGCGCGAGCAAAGCCACGTTCGATCCCGCGCTTGGATTGAATGAACGCATCAAGCATTCGGCCTTCGCGCATGGGCTCGCGTGTTATCCCATGGGCGGCACGATTGACGGCAAGCATGGCGATCACGTGATCCTCTCACCGCCCTATATCGTGACGGCGCAGGATGTGGAGATGATCGTGGAACGCTTTGGTGCCGCAGTGGATGAGGTTTTCGCGAACCTGCCTAAATCGTGAGATACTGGGCGCGCAGCGCTAGGTCCGCTTCCAGCGCTGCCATGCTGCCATCATAGCGGATCTCGCCCCGTTCAATCACATAGGCGCGATCCGCGACCACCGCTGCGAAATCAAAATTCTGTTCTGAGAGTAGCACGGCAATGCCTTCGCGTTTCATGCGCAGCACAGCATCGGCCATCAATTCCAGAATGACAGGCGCGAGCCCTTCCGATGGTTCATCCAGCAGCACAGCTTCCGGATTGCCCATGAGGGTGCGGGCAATCGCCAGCATTTGCTGTTCCCCACCGGACATGGCGGCGGCGCGGCGATGGCGCATGGAAGCGAGGTTCGGGAAAACCTCAAACAAGCGCTCGGGAGTCCAGGGATCGCGCCCTTCTGCCGGGCGGCGGCCGACTTCCAGATTTTCCGCGACCGTCAGGTCGGTGAAAATGCGCCGATCTTCCGGCACATAACCCAAGCCAAGCCGCGCGATACGAAAGGCGGCGAGCCCCGCAATATCACGCCCCATGAAGCGCACGCGCCCGGCGCGCGGTGGTATCAACCCCATAATGGCTTTCAGCGTGGTGGATTTGCCCGCGCCATTGCGGCCCATCAGCGCCGCGACCTCACCACGCGCAAGCGTGAGCGAAACGCCAAACAGGATCTCCGCCGGGCCATAGCCGGCGTGCAAGCCTTCCACTTCCAGCATTGCCTCAGCCATGCGCCGCAGCCCTGGCGCGCAAGGCGGCGCGCAAGCCGGAAGTGCCTAGGTAAACACGCTGCACTTCCGGATTGGCGCGCACTTCTTCTGGGCTACCGGCGGCAATGATCTCGCCCCGCACCAGCACCAGAATACGGTCCGCATGGGCAAACACCGCATCCATATCGTGTTCGGTAAACAGCACGCCAATGCGCGACCGCCGCGCAATGCCCGCCACCAGGCGCATCAGCGCAGCGCGTTCAGCCGGTGCCATGCCGGCGGTAGGTTCATCCATGAGCAATAGGTGCGGCGCGCCAGAAAGCGCGATGGCCAATTCCACGCGCTTTACATCCCCATAAGCCAGCGCCCCCATGGGCCGGTCCGCCGCTTCAGCCATGCCAACTTGCGCAAGCAACCCAAGCGCTTCATCACGGTAAAGCGCGCTGCTGCGCGCCAGCATATCGCGCGTCCGCCCGGCATGGGCAATCAGCGCCATTTGCAGATTTTCCAGTACTGACATGGAAAGAAAAGTCTGCGCCACCTGAAAGCTGCGCCCAACGCCCAAGCGGCAAATGGCGCGCGGCGGCAGGCTGGTGATGTCCTGCCCTTCCAACACCACGCGCCCGCTATCAGGGCGTAATTGCCCGCCGACCATATTGAAGCTGGTGGATTTACCCGCACCATTCGGGCCGATCATGGCCAGTATTTCGCCGGCGGCCAGCGTAAAACTCACATTGCGCGCTGCAACGACGCCACCGAAATTCTTGTTGAGGTTTTCCACAATCAACAGCGTCATGGCGCGCCACCCGAAAGCCGCACGCGCAGCGCTGCATAAGCCCCACCAAGCCCGCGCGGAAAGATCAGCACCAGCGCAATGATGGAAGCCCCCAGCAGGAAGCGCCAATGATCCGTGAGCGGCATGAAGACATCCTTGACGCTGTGGAAAGCCGCCGCCCCCAGCACTGGCCCCATCACAGTTTGCATGCCGCCCAGCAAAATCATCGCCAAAAAGTCCACCGATAGCGGAATGCCAAGCAAAGTAGGATCAATCGAACCTTTGGAGAATGCGTATAATCCACCGGCCAGCCCTGCCGCAGCACCGGCGATTGTAAAGCCAAGCCAGCGGTGGCTCCGCACATCAATCCCAATCGCCTCAGCGCGCTGCGCGGAATCTCGCGCGGCACGCAGACTTGCTCCAAAGGGGGCGTAGATTACGTGGCGTAGCGCGAGAATACCCAGCACCGCCGCCACCAGCACAATGTAGTGATAGGCGCTGCGCGATGCTGCCCAGGCCGAAGGCCAAACACCGACAATGCCATTGTCACCGCCCGTGACCTCCACCCATTGAAAGCAGACGGCATAGGCAATTTGCGCAAAAGCGAGCGTCAGCATCGCCAGATAAATGCCCTGCAAACGCACAATGAAAAACCCGAACAACGCCGCGAAAAACCCGCCCGCCAAAGGGGCTGCGATCAGCGCCGGTTCCATCGGCATGCCGAGCTTTGTCACCATTAGCCCACTCGCATAAGCGCCTAGGCCGAAATAGGCCGCATGGCCGAAGCTCACGATGCCGCCATTGCCTACCAGGAAATTCAGCGAAAAGGCAGCAAGGGCGAAGATCAGCACCTCAGTCGCGACCTTGATCGTATAGGTATCGCCAAAGATCGGCACGGAAGCCGCCGCCAGCACCGCCAGCAGCAGGAGCAATTTCTCTGCCATCGCAAAGCCGCGCGGCTGCATAATGCCCTCAGGCAAGGCGGAATGACCTGCCGCATTTTCCGGCCGCCCGAGCAAGCCCCAGGGCTTCACAACCAGCACCAGCGCCATCAGCAGGAACACCAGCACCAGCGTGATCTTCGGGAAAATCAATACGCCAAACGCCTGCAATTGCCCGATCAGCAGCGCGGCAAGAAAAGCGCCGCCAATCGAACCCATCCCACCAATCACCGTCACCACAAAGGCCTCAGTGATGATCGAAAGATCCATCTGCGCGGAAGCGGAAACGCGGGGGATTTGCAGGGCGCCACCCAGCCCCGCCAGAAAGGCACCCAGAAACAGCGTGCCGGTGAACAGCAAAGCCTGATTGACCCCAAGCGCGCCCACCATTTCCCGGTCCCGTGTCGCGGCGCGCAACAAGATGCCAAAGCGCGTCTTCTTCATCAGCAGCCACAAAAGCCCCAGCACTACCGGCCCCGCCGCAATCAGGAAAAGCTCATAGGCAGGGAAGCGCTGATCCAGAATCATCACACCATGGCGCAGCCCCGGTGCGCGCGGTCCGGCAATATCCAGCGGCCCCCAAATATACAGCACCGCATCCTGCACCATCAGCACCACGCCGAAGGTCGCCAGCAATTGAAACAACTCTGGCACCTTATAGATGCGCCGCAGCAGCAGGATTTCCATCGCCACGCCAAGCACACCCACCACGCAGGCGGAAATCAGCACACCGGCAAAGAATAGCGTCGGTGATCTTTCAATCTGCAACAGCCAGGGCACGACAGTCACCGCCATATAGGCGCCGAGCATATAGAACGACCCATGCGCGAAATTCACAATCCGCGTCACGCCAAAGACAAGCGTCAGGCCCGAGGCGATGATGAATAGCGATGATGCGCTGGCCAGACCCGAAAGGCACTGGACCAGCAGAAAGCTGAATTCCACGCTCAAGCCCGGCGCGCGGCCCGCACTTCTTCTTCCGGGAACATGTAATCCGCGCCATCGGCATAGCGCGCATTGCGCATGGTACCCTGGCCATTGCGCTGTGTGGTTTCACCCACCCAGGTGCCCATGCTGCCCTGCTGGTCAATGCCGCGCATGGTCACATTGCCAACCACGGTTTCGGTACGCAGATCGCGCAGCGTATCCACCAACACCTCATTATCCAGGCTATTGGCGCGGTTCAGCATATTGGCCAACACCTGCACCGTGACATAGCCAAGCAGGCTGCCCTTGCGCGGCGTATCATTGAAGCGCGCGCGATAGGCTTCAACGAAAGCGCGATGTTCAGCGCCTTCCACCTGTTCCCAGGGGTAGCCCGTCACCACCCAACCTTCCGGCGTTTCATCCCCCAGCGGGATCATGTATTCCGGTTCGCCGGTCAGCATGGAAAGCACCAGGCGGCGTTCGAACAAGCCTCGCGTATTGCCTTCCCGCACGAAAGCCGTCAGGTCCGGGCCGAACAGCACATTGAAAATCGCATCCGGTCGTGCCTGCGCCAAAGCGCCCACCGTCGCACCCGCATCCACGCGGCCAAGTGCTGGATATTGTTCGGCGATGATCTCAGCGCCCGGAATGGCGCCGCCGATCAGCCGCTTGAAATTCGCCGCCGCCGATTGGCCGTATTCGTAATTCGGCGCCACAATCGCCCAGCGCTTTTGTGTTCTGCCGCGCGCAGCTTCCACCAGCATGCGCGTTTGCATGAAGGTGGAAGGGCGCAGCCGCCATGTATAGCGATTGCCCTGCGCCATGGTGATCGCATCACTCAGCGGTTCGGTCGCAAAGAAAAGCCGCTTGCGCTGATTGGCGAAATCCGCCACCGCCAGCCCGACATTGGACAGAAACGTGCCGGCGATGAAGGCAACATTCTCACGCGTCAGCAATTCCTCCGCCACGCGCACCGCGTCACCTGGTGTGGCGCCATCATCGCGGAAGATGAATTCCAGCCGCCGCCCACCCATGACCCCGCCCGCGGCATTGATCTGTTCCGCCGCCATTTGCATGGCGTTGCGATAGGGGATGCAGAAGGCGGCCATGCGGCTATAGGAATTGAGTTCCCCAATGCGGATTGGCGCGCCCTGCGCCGCTGCGCCGCGCCCTGTCGTCGTCGCCGCCAGCCCAGCCCCGCCGGCCAGAAGCGCGCGACGCCCGAAGAAGATGCTATCCATGACAAGCCTCTACTGCCTTTTGCTGGACAGACAATGGCGATGGGCCGCCCGCTGGTCCAGGGTCTGGCGCCGACTTGTTTGTGACAGCCCAGATTCAGTCTAGCCGGGCGCGGCGGCCTCGGCTAAAAGCCCGGCACCATGATTACCGTCCTGCTCGTTCTGCATCTTTTCGTGACGCTCGCGCTGATCGGCGTTGTCCTGCTCCAACGGAGTGAGGGCGGCGGGCTTGGCGTGGGTTCTTCCCAGGGCATGGGGTCCTTCATGGGCGGGCGCGGCACGGCCAATTTGCTGACGCGTTCCACCGCCATCCTTGGGGCGGCCTTCTTTGCCCTGGCGCT
>JBIIGZ010000089.1:0-14079 GCA_044236185.1 Roseomonas sp.
GCCGCCATCGATCGAATCATTCCCCCAAGCTGCGATAATACGATCATTGCCGTCACCAGCAATGATTGTTTCATCGCCATAGCCACCATCAAGCGTATCAGCGCCGTTGCCACCCACCAGGCTGTCGCTGCCGCTATTGCCCCAAAGACTGTCGGCGCCATTGCTGCCAATGATGGTGTCATTGCCCGCACCGCCCCAGACATATTCGATGCTGGAAAGCGTATCAGTGCCGCCCATATCATCACGCGCACGGCCATCGAGAAGATTGACGCTGATGGCTTGGGTGTTAAAGCCGAAATCATACCGGACGAGGTCTGAGCCACTGCCACCATCAATGAAATCATTGCCAGACCCGCCCACAAGACGGTCATCGCCATTGCCACCAAGAATGCAGTCATTTCCATCTGCGCCAAGTATCGTATCATTACCGTCATCACCGAAGACAGTGTCGTTGCCCGCACCCGCCGTGATGCTATCTCGCCCTGCGCCGCCAGAAAGAAGGTCATTGCCACCTTGGTCGGAGATCAAATCATCATTGTCGCCACCGGCGATCGTATTATCGCTCCACCAGCCATAAAGGGTGTCACTACCGGCGCCACCATCAATGGAGTCTGCCGCGTAACCCTGGATGTAATCATTTCCATCGCCACCCAGCATGGTTTCATTGCCATCCCAGGAATCCAGCGTGTCATTGCCAAGGCCACCAATGAGCAGATCATTGCCATCACCGCCCCAGAGCACATCATCGCCGCCGGCGCCGTCCATTGTGTCATTGCCTGAAAGACCGTTCAGCAAATCCGCCCCAGCAAGCCCAAGAACGGAATCGTTGCCAGCCGTTGCAAATTGAAATTCAAACCCCTCGTCCGGGAAATCGGCTGCTGTCAGCGGTTGGTTATCGGCAGTATCCACAAATACGGCGAAATCCGTGGCTTCCAGGATGCCATCGCGGTCGAGATCCATCGCAACCCAGCCATCGCCGCCAACCCGCGGCACCCAATAGACCGGGACGTAGCCCTGAACGGCACCCGCCGACAGGGTGATCCCCGTTATGCTGGAGACCGCCGTTGGCAGGGAACCAATCCAACGCAGGGGTAAGGCATCATCTTCAGGTGAATAATAAAAGGCCGGAGAGGGGTATGCATTTTCACGCCCCACCAACATCAGCCTATCACCCTCGGCGCGGTTGAAATCCAATACCTGATCCGGCGCGGATACGGGTGATCCGATATCGGTAAGGACGAACTCGTCCATATAGGTCAGATAAAAAACATCCGCCCCGCTGCCGCCCCGGTAGGTATCCTGCCCCCAGGCGCCTTCTAGGTAATCATTGCCCAAGCCTCCAAAAAGGCTGTCGTTGCCGGAACTGCCATACAGTTCGTCAGCGCCTTCGCCACCATCAAGAGTATCGTGATCATTGCCACCATCAATAACATCATCGCCACCCAGCCCTGTATAGCTGTCATTGCCCGCGAGCAGATCAATAAAGTCATTGCCGCTGGAACCAAACAGCGTGTCGTTACCATTCGTAGGACTTGATCCAGACATGGCGAGCATCCTGTTTTACGCGGCCGAAGCCGAAAAAGGTGGCGATGGGGGGCACGCTCATTCCAGGATGCGGGTCATGACATGCGGGCAAACCGAGAAGTCTCTCCCAGCCACCGCCGCAAACCGACGCACAAGAACGAAGTCTGAACTGACCCCCCAAAGATCAGCTTAATCATTGACAAACGCTAAATATGGGTCGGTGCGTGGTCAAGCTTTTGTTAAGCAAGCCGGCGCTATCTTCCAGGATTTTTCACGGTTTTTTCACAGAGCGCGATAACGAATAGTTTGAATTCAACCAATGGTTGCAATTCATCTCGCGGCGGTAATTCTGCCACAGCCCCCGCGCCAAGTCGCCAAAGTCAGATCAAACAAAGCTCTGCCAGGTCACGCCGCAGCTTGGGGGGAAGGGCATCCAACCCTCGGGCAACCGGGCGCGCCTGATTTACATCCGCCGGCGCTTCCTCTGGCTTCAAATAGCGCCAACCCTGGAAGGGTTTCATCGGGCGGGCTTCCACCAGCACCAGTTCCGGGTCCAGGACCAGGGCGGCACAGGGGGTTTGGTCGTCCCATTCCTCCTGCCGGATTTCCAGGATGCGCTGGCGCACCCGCACAAAGCCGCCAATCACCCAATAGATCGAACCGCCATTGCAGAGTTCTTCGATCCGTTTCGGGAACATGCGCGTCCAGGCCCGCAAGGGAGGGTCCTGCTTGAGGCGGGCCGCCTGCAAGGCCGCCAGCGCAGCCACATCCTTGGGTCCGACGGAAAGCTTGATAAGGTTGAGCACATATCCTCCTTGGCCGTATCGGAGGCGATTCGGCAAGGGGTAGATTTGCGGCGTTCAGTCTTCAGCGCGCATCCTGCGGCGCGGCGAAGGGGCGGATGCGGCTGATCAGATCATCCGCGGTATTCACCCCGCTAAGCGATGCGCCAAGCCCCATGGCGGTTAGCGCCTGCGCGGTCCAGGTATTGCAATTGTTGAAAACATGAAACCGCCCTGTCGCCGGGTAGAATAGGCTGAAGGGGTAGATGCCGCGCGCCGTCACTGCCGCCCGCCCCGCCCCCGCGCGGTGAAAACTATTGCGCAGAAAATCAAGCAATCGGTTCAGCGCTGCAGCATTCACCGCAAAGGAAAGGATTGTGACCTGCGGCCAGATGCGCGCCGGATGATCCGGCAAACCGGCCAGATGCAGCACGGCGGGCCCCGGAAAGGCAGCGCGCAAAGCAAGCAAGGCACCGGCTTCCTGTGCCGGGTAGAATTCCGCATCTCCCCAGCCAAATTCAAAAAACCGCGCATGGGGGAAATCGGCGATTTCTGGGATCACGCGTTCGCGCACATCGGCGCGCGCAAGCGCAACGCCGCTATGCCAACCATTGCTGACAACCCAAACCCGATGCGCCGAACTGGCTGCAAAGGCCAGCGTCGGCGCAAGCAGCAGCGCGCCAAGGATGGCGCGGCGCCGCATCACGTGGGCAGCAGCACGCCTTCCACAACATGCACCACGCCATTGCTCGCCATCACATTGGGGCGAATGATGCTTGCTGAAGCACCGGAAGGCGCCTGTCCTGGGCGCGCCGCCTGAATACGCGGACTTTCCGCCGTTCCGCCCACGACGCGCACTTCAACACCGCTCAACATTCGGATGCGCCCACCGCGCGCCTGGATATCCGCGAGGCGCAGGCGCCCGCCCGCGATCAGGCTGAGCAAAGCATCATGTTCGCCACGGCGAATACGCTCCGGCGCGCCGGACCAGGCAAGGTTGGTGGGCGCAAGAATGGTGTAAATGCCCGGACGGTCGAATAATTCGGAAGCCAGGCCGGAACTCCGCAGTGCGGCGCGGAAACTGGAAAGATTCGAATCAGCACCCAGAACATCCATGAGCGGCGGGCCGCCTTCCTGCGCGACCTGCGCGCAGCCATTGAGCAAAAGGGCGGCACCGCCGACAGCGAATAGGGAACGACGCGAAAGCATCGGCGTTACTCCTTGGCTTTGGGCGCGAATCGGGCCCTGATTATGCTGCCCTCTTCTGGCGCTGCGCGCTGCAAGGGGCAAGCCCCCAGATGCCTTACGGGGCGGGCATCAGCACGATCGTGACGGTGCGCGATGGGGGTTCGGCGGCGCGCACGCTTGGGCTGAATTGGGCGCTGCGCGCTTCCGCCCTCAGCCGCGCCGAACCAATGCCGCGCTCAGCCAGGGCCTTGCTGACCGCGCGCGCCCTTTGCGCGGCCAATTGGATGGAGGTTGTGGCCCCACCTTCCTGCCCCGCATGGCCCAGGATGCAGATGTTGCGATCAGGCTCAGCCAGCGCGGCTTCGATGGCGGCAGCCAGCGGGGAGCGCGCGGCTTCCGGGATACTGGCGCTGCCGCGCGGGAAGGCGATGGAAAACACGTCATCTTCCAGTTTTTCTGCGCCAACGCAGGAAAAGCTGTAGGGCTGCGCCAGGGCGGGCAGACCGGCAAGCTGGTAACCAAGCGCAAGCAATGCAAAGCGCTTCATGCCGGCAGCAGAATCTCCGCCTTGCGGAGCTTTTCAATCAGTGCCGGCGCATTGGCGCCGGGATAACCCAATACCAAGGAGGTTTCCGTAATGCTCGGCTGGGTGATGATCCAAGCGGCGGGCTCAACCTCCTGCGCGGTGATCGGCAAAATGCCCATTTCGGTGCGGAGCCCATAATCCGCGCCGCGGCGGACGGTTTTGACATTGGGGCGCACACGGAAGACCGGCCCGCTGCCCGCTTCCGATGCCGGCGCCGCACCACGCGTGGCCAGCAAATCATAGCCGCCGCGTTCATAGCGATAATTTGTCAGGAAAGTTTCCACAGCTTGCAGGAATTTCGGATCGCGCGACCATTCGGCGATGCGCTGGCCCAGCAAGGCAGTGCGTTGCGTGAGCGCGTATTTCGCCGCTGCCGAGCCATCCTGCCGCGGCAGGGGCTTGCGAAACTCTGCATCATGAAACGCGCGTTCTGTCAGCAGGCCAATGAAATCAACGCCCATCGCGGCATGCACGCCGTAAGCGATATGCACGGAATTGGGCGCTTCGGCCAAAGCATCATGATACCAGCCACGCGGCAGATAGAGCAGATCACCCTTTTTCAGATGCGCCTTGAAACGCAGCGTGCCCTTGGCCTTTTCGTGAAATTCCTGCGGCTGGCCGCGAAACAGCGCATGCGCCACCGGCCATTCGGCGCGGCCTTCCCAGATGTTCCAGATTTTCTCGCCTTCGACCTGCACGGCCCAGACATCATGCGTGTCATAATGCGCGTGGAACGCCTTATGGCTCTGCCAGGAAATATAGACATTCGCCTGCGCCTTACCGAGGCCGGCGCCCTCGAGGGCATTCGAAACGCCAGCCAAACCCGGCGTCAGGCTATCCACATCATTCATCACAATGGAGGCACCACGCGCCACCCATTGCTGCACCTTGGCGGCGATGGGTTGCAGCGTCGTTGCGCCATCGCGCGACATGGCGCTTTGGCTATATTGCGCGGGCGGGATCGTGGTGCTGTCCAGCACCACCTTCAGGCTGCGTTCGGACCAGATATGCGTCATGCCGAGCAGGCGGTTTATGCCGGCCCAATCCAGGACATGGGCGAATTTCTCGGCAGCGCCGGTCAGATGCAGCGGCTGCTGATCATAATATTCGGCGAAGAAGCGCTCTGGCGGCATTGGCGCCAGGATATCGGCCAGGGTCATGCTCATGGCGCCTTATATCAGAGAAATCGCGGCGCAGGCGAGGGGTCAGGGGTGGACGCCGCAAGGGGAATCGGGCGCTATGGCCCTGCACATCACGGGGGCTGCGATGAGGCTTTGGTACCAATCCCTGACACGGCCGGATGCCTGGCCGACCTATGCCAAGGCACTGCGGCGGCTGTTGGATGCCTCGGCCGATCCCGGCACGGAAATCGCCATCCATGGCATTGAAAAGCGCGGCGGCATCGGCGACCAGTATCGCTACCTGGAATTCATCGAAACAGCTGAGGTGCTGGAAAACGTGGCGCGCGCCGAGGCCGAGGGCTTCGATGCCGTATTACTGGGCAATATTGTGGACCCAGGGCTGCGCATCGCGCGCGAAATCGCCGGCATCCCTGTTCTTGGATTGTGCGAAGCGTCACTGCTGACCGCCTGCCAGATGGGCGCTTCCATCGGCATTGTCTTCTCAAACGACAAGCACGAAGCCCGTGTGGCCGAGAATATCCGCGGCTATGGCCTGGCCGGGCGCGTGGCCGCCACGGCGCGGATGGAGGTGGCGAAGCTGACCGATCTGGAAGCCGCCTTTACGCCCGGTACTGTGCGCGATTCCGTCCTCACGCAATTCCACAAGGCCGCTGAGGATTGCGTGGCGCGCGGGGCGGAGGTGGTGATCCCGGCCGTTGGTGTGGCGATGGTGCTGCTGTTTGAAGCGGGCGTGCATGAAACCGCGCGCGGTGCGCCAGTGCTATGCGGGCCTTTGGCGCTGGTGCAGCAGGGGCAGGCGGCGGTGAAGCTCAGGCGCGCCATGGGTGGGCGCTTCACCAGCCGGCGCGCCGCCTATGGCCAGCCTCCGCCGGCGCAGATTGCGGAGCTGCGCCGGTATTACGGGGCGATTTATCCGGGGGTGAAGGAATAGCGCCCTTCAATGCCCCGCAATGATCGCATCGGCGATTTTCTCCGCCGACATCAGGGTCGGGAAATTCGTATTGGCGCAGGGCACCACCGGGAAGATTGAGGCATCCACCACGCGCAAGCCTTCAATCCCTTTCACCCTTCCATTGCTATCCACGACCGACATGGGGTCTTCCGGCCGGCCCATGCGGCAGGAACAGGAAGCATGCCAAACGCCAATCGTTGCTTTGCGGATGAAGGCTTCCAAGGCCGCATCATCGGTCAGCACCTGATCGATGCGGAAGCCTTCCACTACGAAGCGGTCAATGAAGTAGCTCCGCAGGAAGGAAGGCCCATCCAGCACCAGGCTGATCATCTTGGTCAGCATCCGGTTCTTGTCGCTGACCACACCAAGCTTGCGCACGCGATCGCTATAGCTGGCGGGGAAGTGATTATCCGTGACCTTGCCCAGCTCATCACTCATCTGGATTGCAGCCATCATGCGAAAGCCGCTCATCAAGCGGTCAAGATCACGCTTGTCTGACAATAGATTGAATTCAACAATCGGCTCATCGCGCCAATTGCTGGAAGCAAGCTTCAGCTGCCCGCTTTCCGAATAGGTCTTGTTGACCCAAAGCAGCATGGAAGCGACTTGTTCCCCCACCGCATGCCAGGCGGATTTGCTCACCACAGCCGCGAACATATCCCCCGCCGGCACGCCTTCCATCTGGGATGAATAACGCAGCCCGAGCAGGATATGCCGCCGCGTTTGATTATCCACCCGCGCGCCGCGCTTCAGGAAGGAAGACAGCGCAATGGAAGGATGATCCATCAAGCCCTGGCCCACCCCTGGCAGGGCCATGCGCACCGGAATGCCAAGGTCACGCAAATGCCCGACGGGGCCGATGCCCGAACGCAGCAAATGCGCCGGGGAATGAATGGCGCCGCAGGATAGGATGATTTCACGCCCCATGAAGCGCTGTTCCTGCCCGCCTACCAAAGCCACCACGCCAACGCAGCGCTGATCCTCAAATAGCAATTCCTTCACTTGGGTTTCGCAGGAAATCGTCAGGTTTTCCCGCTTGCGCGTTTCGCGGTCCAGATAGCCCATGGCGGCGGAAACGCGCTGTTCTTCGGCATTGGAAATGGTGATCGGGAAATAGCCATCCTCGAAAAACCCATTCTGGTCTTCCAAAGCCTTGAAACCGGCGGCGGCAAAGGATTTGGCTGCGGCCTTGGCGTGGTTGTTCCAATTCTCGGGCTTGATGCGGCGGACCTTGATGCGTCCGTCCTTGCCATGGAAGGGGCCATCGAAATCAAGATCATGTTCGACCTTTTTGAAATAGGGCAGCACCGCATCCCAATTCCAACCCGTTGCGCCACGCGCTTCCCATTCATTGTAATCAGTGGGCGCGCCGCGATTGGCCATTTGCCCATTGATGGAAGAACCGCCGCCCAAAACCCGCGCCTGTTCGTATTTGCGAAGCGGCGGGCGCTCCTGCGGATTATTATGGGAGACAATCTGCGTATGCACGCGCAATTCGGTCCAATGAAAGCGCGGATCGAAATAGGCTGTGCCTGGGTAGCTGTCGCGGATTTCCTTCGCTTCTTCACCGGGCGGCGCATCGGGCCCCGCCTCACACAGCAACACCTTATGGCCGCTGCGGGCAGAAAGGCGATGCGCCAGCACGGAACCGGCAGAACCGCCGCCCACAATAATCGTATCGAACATCACGCTTCGCTTCCTCTTGTTCGTCTTAGGCTTGAGAAATCATGCGACCCAAGGGACGCCCACCACAGATATGCACATGAAAATGCGGTACTTCCTGCCCGGCATGCATGCCCATATTCATCAGCACGCGATAGCCATCGGGCTCCAAACCCAGGGCCTTCGCTACCTGGCCCACGGCGCACCAGAAGCCGGTGATTTCATCAGGCGTTGCAGTAGCGCTGAAATCAGCGATGGAGACATAGCGCCCCTTCGGGATGACCAGCACATGCACCGGCGCCTGGGGCGCGATGTCGTGAAAGGCAAGCGCGTGATCATCCTCATGCACTTTTTTCGCCGGAATCTCGCCGCGCAGGATGCGCGCGAAGATATTGCTGTCATCATAGGGGCCAAGGCCATTGACCGGCATCGTTTCGCTTCCCTGAAAAAAACCTGCCCCCACCATGCCATGTGCGGCCAGGATTGGAAGCCCATTCAGGCTGAATCGAGCCAAGCCCGGGCCGCCTGATCCGCCCCACTGGGCAAAGGCGCGGCGCGATCCCCCATCCAGGCCAGGATATCGCCGGCCACCGCCGCGCCGCCGAAATCGCGCAACAGCATGTGATGGCCTTCCGGGTAAAAGGCAACGCGCTGCGCAGCACCGCGCGGCAATTGGGTCAAGGCAGCGCGAATCGGCTTTGGTGGCACAAGTTCATCCTTTGCGCCGTAAAGCACCAAGGCAGGGGCGGTGAAGCGCGGCAGGGCGGCGGTGGCGGCATCCATCAAATCAACCAAGCCCGCTACGGCATCCACGCGGGTTTGCTTCAGCACTTGCGGGTCGCCGGACCAGCGGCGCCAGGCGTCCAGATTATCGGTCGGGCGAAACAGCGGCGCGCTGGAAGAAAGCGCCAAGCCCGGCGTCAGCGCCATCAGCGTATCGAGCAACAGCCGCGCCTGCCAGGCCAGGCTGGCCCGCCCGCGCAAAGCCGGGGCGGAAAGCACAAGGCCATCCGCCATGGGCGCCTTGCTGCCGGCCAGCACCAGCACCGCGCCCCCCATGCTTTCGCCCATCATGAATACCGGCAGGCCGGGATGCCGGGCGCGCATCAGCCCAGCGGCGGTAATGGCATCCTGCGCCAGGGTTTCATGCCCCGGCCAAACGCCGCGCGGCGCCGTACCGCCAAAGCCGCGCTGATCATAGGCGTAAAGCGCAACCCCGGCGGCGGTGAACCAGGGCGCGGCATCTTCCGCAAAGGACCGGCCATATTCATTCATGCCATGCAAAGCGAGCATCACAGCGCGCGGCGGCGCTTCGGGCCGCCATACATGCAGCGGCAACCGCAGCCCATCGGCCATCACCAGCGCATCATCCAGCAAGGCGGGCCTGGTCACCACTGACCCCATCGGCGCGCGGGCCTCGGCACAGCCGGCCAGCGCCAGGCTGGCCAGCAGAGCATGGCGACGGGTGATCGCGGGACCGTAAAGCATGGTTTAAAGATGGGGTGTCGCCCCAGGCTGGTCCATAGCCCCTTGCCCCGGTATGATCAGCCTGAGATTTGCCAAACGAGGATCCAGATGCGCGACCAGCAAATGACCGGCTATGGCCCGAAGCCCGTGGTGGGTGTCACGCCCGAACAGCGCGTCACGGTACATTCCCGCAAGGTGGCTTGCGATGGGGAAGCGGCAAGCGGCCTCGGCCATCCGCGCATCTGGCTGCATATTGAAGGCCATGATGTGACCTGCCCTTACTGTTCCATCACCTACGTGCTGGCCGAAGGTGCCGGCGAGGATCATGGCCATTGAAGACGGCGCCGGCCCGGAAGCGGCTCGCCCGCATGGCAAAGCCTTGAGCGAGGCAATCGCGGGGGCCGAGGGCCTGCCGGAAACCAAGCCCGGCGAACGCCATCTGATTTTGGTGGATGGTTCGGGCTATATCTTCCGCGCCTATCACGCGCTGCCGCCAATGACGCGGCCGGATGGCACGCCGGTGAATGCGGTGTTCGGCTTCACCAATATGCTGTCGCAATTCCTGCTGCGGCACGCTGCAAGCCATATCGCCGTGGTGTTCGATGCCGGGCGCAATACTTTCCGCAATGAGATTTACCCCAATTACAAGGCCCATCGCCCGGACCCACCGCCGGAATTGGTGCCGCAATTCGCGCTGATCCGCGATGCAACCGATGCCTTTGGCGTCGCGCGCGTGGAGCAGGAAGGGTTTGAAGCGGATGATCTGATCGCCGCCTATGCCAAGGCGTTCGAGGCAACCGGCGGGCATGTCACGATTGTGTCTTCCGATAAGGATCTGATGCAGTTGATCCGCCCAGCGGTGCAAATGCTCGATCCCATGAAGCAGAAGCCGCTGCGTGCGCCGGAAGTGATGGAGAAATTCGGCGTGCCGCCCGAAAAAGTAGTGGATGTGCAGGCGCTGGCCGGGGATGCGACGGATAATGTGCCGGGCGTGCCGGGGATTGGCATCAAGACCGCTGCACAATTGATCAATGAATATGGTGATCTTGAAGCGCTCTTGGCGCGCGCAGGAGAAATCAAGCAACCGAAGCGGCGCGAAGCGCTGGTGGAAAACGCCGAATTGGCGCGGATTTCGCGCAGGCTGGTGATGCTGGATGACAATGCACCGCTGCCGCTGGAGATTGCCGCACTGGAAGCCAAGGCGCCGGGCGATGGCAAGCTGGAAGCGTTTTTACGCACGCAGGGTTTCCGTTCCATCCTGGCGCGCATGGGTTTTGGCGAGTCGAATGGCGCACCGCATCGCGCCGCAAGTCGCGCCACGGCGCCCGAAGCCCCCACGGCAGAGACAGCCAATGTTGCCGCGCCTTTTGGCGCCTATGATTGCGTAACCGATGAAGCCACCTTGGCGCGCTGGATTGCACTAGCGCGCGAAGCGGGCGTTGTTGCGGTGGATACGGAAACCGACAGCCTGGATGCACGCCGCGCCACCATGGTTGGGTTTTCCCTTGCTATTGCTCCGGGCCGCGCCTGTTACGTGCCGATCCGCCATGGCAGTGTGGGCGATATGTTGGCTGCCCCGGCGCCAGAACAGATTGCGCCAGATGCCGCATTCGCTTTGCTGCGGCCGCTTTTCACTGATGCATCCGTGCTGAAGATTTTCCAACACGCGAAATATGATCTGGAAGTCATGGCCCGGGCGGAAAATGGCGGCTTTGCCGATATAGGTCCGATTGATGACACCATGATGCTATCCTACGCCATGGAAGCCGGGCGGCATGGTCATGGCATGGATGAGCTTTCGGTTTTGCATCTGGGCCATCAGCCCATTACGTTTGATGAAGTAACCGGCACCGGCAAGGCGCGCCTGCCCTTCAGCGAAGTGCCCTTGGACAAGGCCACGGCCTATGCCGCCGAGGATGCCGATGTGACGCTGCGGCTGTGGCTGCTGCTCCGCCCGCGTTTGCGCGCGGATGGTGCGCTGGCGAGTTACGAACAGATCGAACGCCGCATGATCCCCGTATTGCGCGCCATGGAAGCCGCCGGCGTGAAGGTGGATGGCGCGGAATTGGCGCGCATTGGGGAAGATTTCGCGGGGCGCCTCGCGGTGCTGGAAGCCGCCATCCACAAGCTTGCTGGCCGCGCGTTTAATGTCGGCTCACCCAAGCAATTGGGCGAGATTCTGTTCGATGAAATGGGGCTTTCGGGCGGGCGCAAAGGCAAGACCGGCGCCTATTCCACCGATGCGGCGGTGTTGGAAGAACTCAGCGTCCAAGGCGTGGAATTGGCCGGCAAGGTGCTGGAGTGGCGCCAATTGGCGAAGCTGAAATCAACCTATGTTGAAGGGCTAGCTGCGCAGATCGATCCAACCGATAAGCGCGTGCATACATCCTATCAGATGGCGATCACCTCCACCGGGCGGCTTTCTTCGACCGATCCAAACCTGCAGAATATCCCGATCCGCAGTGAGGAAGGCATGCGCATCCGCCGTGCCTTCATCGCCGAAAAGGGCCATGTCTTGCTGGCGGCGGATTACAGCCAGATTGAACTCCGCTTGCTTGCGCATTTGGCCGATGTGCCGACGCTCCGCGAAGCCTTTGCGGGAGGCGAGGATATTCACGCCCGCACCGCATCGGAAATCTTCGGCATTCCGCGCGACAAGGTGGATAAGGAAGCGCGCCGCCGCGCCAAGATGATCAATTTCGGTATCATCTATGGCATGTCGGCCTTCGGCCTGGCGACACGCCTTGGTATTCCACCGGGAGAAGGGCGCACCATCATTGATGCCTATTTCGCGCAATATCCGGGCATTCGGCAGGAAATGGAGCGCTTGAAGGAAGAAGCGCGCACCCATGGTTTTGTGCGCACACCCTTTGGCCGCAAGCTTTGGATCCCCGATATTGCAACGCGTGACCCGGTGCGCCGCGCCGGCGCCGAACGGGCTGCGATCAATGCCCCTTTCCAGGGCGGTGCTGCCGAGATCATCAAACGCGCCATGGTGCGCCTGCCGCGCGCCTTGCACGATGCGGGGTTGAAGGCGCGAATGCTGCTGCAAGTGCATGATGAATTGGTGTTCGAGGTGCCGGAAGCTGAGGTTGAAGCAACCTCAGCCATCGTGCGGCACATCATGGAATCGGTTGCGACACTGCGCGTACCGCTTTCGGTGGATATTGGGCAGGGTCATTCCTGGGCAGAGGCGCATTGAACATGGCATCGGGATGGAGCGCCGCTGAAAAAACCACGCTGGCGCAAATCTGTGCGGCGCATTTCGTCAGCCATTTGCATATCCTGATCCTGCCGCCGCTCTTTCCGCTGCTGCGGGAAGCGCTCGATGTTTCCTATATTGAACTCGGCCTGGCGCTGACGATGTTTAATATTGTCTCAGCCTTCACCCAGGCGCCGATGGGCTTTGTGGTGGATCGTATGGGCCCGCGCAAGATGTTGGCCGCCGCGCTGATCTTTGGCGGTTCGGCCTTTATCCTGCTTGGACTGTTTCCAAGTTGGCCGATGCTATTGGTAGCCGCCGCCATGGCAGGACTTGCCAATAGTGTCTATCACCCGGCGGATTATGCGGTACTGGGTTCGGAAATTAGTGAAGGCCGTGTCGGCCGCGCCTTTTCCTTGCATACCGCTTGCGGCTTTTTGGGCGGCGCGATTGCGCCCGCCTTTATGCTGGGTGTTGCGGCGCTCGGTGGCATGTCCTGGGCGATGATTGCTGGCGGTTTGGTTGGCCCGCTGGTCGCGATACCGCTGATTTTTGCCGCACGGCGCGATGCGGCCAAACCCCGCCCGGCAGCAACCGCGCAGCGCGCATCCGAAGCAGGCGGCGTGCGCCGTGTGCTGACCCCAGCCGTGATGGCGATGATGGTGTTCTTCATCACCCTTGCACTTGCCAATGGTGGTATTCACAGCTTTTCCGTCGCGGCCTGGGTGGCGCAGGGCATGACCTTGGAACTCGCGAATGGGGCTTTGACCGGTTATCTGTTCGCGAGTGCGATTGGCGTTTTGGCCGGCGGCTATATTGCCGATTGGACCAAGCGCCATGGCTTGGTCGCGACCTTTGGATTCATTGCGGCGGCTTCGCTGATGCTGCTGGTGGGCAGTGGCACTTTCCAGGGCTTTGCGCTGGTGCTTGCCATGATCGTTTCCGGCTTGCTGACCGGCATGATCATGCCATCACGCGATATGCTGGTACGCGCCGCGGCCCCGCCAGGGCAGGCGGGCGCAGTGTTTGGCATTGTCTCCACCGGCTTCAATATTGGCGGCATGGTCGGGCCGCCGCTGTTTGGCTGGTTGCTGGAAGCCGGGGAACCGCGGCTGATCTTCATCACCACTGCCGGCTTCATGCTGCTGACAGCCATCATGGCGATTGGGCAGGAATGGCGGCTGGCGCGCCGCCGCCGCGCTGCACTCACCGCCGCGGAATGATCACCCCTTGAAGTACGCGAGCAACACAGAGAGTGTTGCGATCGAAATCAGCGTGGAAAGCAGCACCGTCGCACCGGAAGCACCCACGCCGGTTTCATAGCGCCGCGCCAGAAGAAAGGCATTGGCACCAGTCGGTAGCGCCGATGTAACTACCGCCACCGCCGTTTCCAAGGGTGAAAGCCCCAAGGCCCAACAAGCGCCCCAGGCGAGCGCGGGCATGAGGACGAGCTTCAGGAAACTGGCAAAGCCAACCTCGGCCCGCGCGCCAGCCAGGGAAAATCCCGCAAGCGATCCGCCCAAACAAAACAATGCCAGAGGTGGCCCCGCCGCGCCGAGCAATTCAAGCACACG